>JAYTVM010000304.1:0-64578 GCA_043743995.1 Pirellula sp.
TTTTCCGATACGCGGGTCGGCCATAAGTCTGCTGGAGATGAGGCCATCTTCGTCGGTTCGACCACTTTTTCCGGTTTGTTGAAACGGCGAATGAAGGGATTGATTCATAGATCTACACAGCGGTTGGTTGGTGGATGGGTGGTTGGTTGGTGAGAACTCGACAATTGACAACGAAACCTGTCAAAAAGTTCACCATCCTAACATGTTCCGCCAATCGTGAGAACTGCCGTCAGTACACTTCGATGGTCTTAACGGCGCCGGCACCCTGAGTGCTAGCTCCTTCGAGGCACCGCCAAGCGGCTTGAATGAGCTGATCGATTTTGAACGATCGCGAGGGCGCGTTGACCATCGCGACTCCGGATACCAGAGGCAGTGCGACCGCAGTCGCCAGCGTTGAATCGACATTGGAACTGTTAAATTTGGCAAAGGAATCGCGTATCCATTGCGCCAGTTCCGCGCGCTCCACATCTTGAAAGACCAAGGATAATTCTCCCTCGTCGCTTATAAAACCACGCACATTGCTCGCTTCGCCATGAGTGTCCATGTATTCAATAAAGGTTGTTTGCCAGTTTTGCAAGGCGGCCATTGCGCTGTCCACTTTTGTCCCAAGTTTTTTGACAACAATCAGCGAAAGCGATCCCTGATCATTCCGGCACTGTTGGAGCAGTTGGTCCAAGTTGGAACTCAACTGCGGATCGCGTGCCGAACGGATTTCAACAAAGCGATGGTCGTCTACCGATTTGCAATTTTGAAGTTCGTTGGACTCCTTGGGAGTCCCTTTCTTAGTCGATTGTGATTCCAGCATGGCATCCACTTCATTCTTTCCAGCCACAGTGGAGACGGAAGTTGCATTCTTGACGGAATTGCAAACGGACTCGCCAGACAGGGCACCCGCGACGCGTTGCCAATGGTCACGCAACTTTTCCCAAGCAATCACCCCTATGGAGAGCTCCGCTGGAATGGTAATTTGGGCACGCTGGCTGCACAATTGACCTGCCAATGACCACCATGCGCGATGTTTCTCGACGGACACAACGGTAGCATCTGATAACTTTGCGACGTTGCCAGTGCCACGGTTCGATTTGGCCGCGAGGTCGCTCCAAAAGGTTTGGGCCATCTTTGGCAGAGCGATTCGAAAGGACTTGGGAATAGTCTCAAATGGGTCGACGGTGGATCGATTACTTTCCTTCGACCATGCTGCTAAATCGTTTTCCGTTGTCAGTCGGTTTAGTTCCGCGATCATGCAGGTCATGCGAATAAGAGAAATCGTATCAACGATTCCCTTGCCTGCTTGGCCTTGTCCAGCCGCCAAGTACAACGGCATCAACGCCTTCAATAAGATCCTAGATCTAAGCGGTTCTCCGAAGCTGGTTTTCGATTGATAAAGCCATCGCAATGCCACCGCGAGACAGGCGATTATGGCTTGATTCCGTTCTTCTGTCAGGTTGGAAGCCGATGGATCGTTCGCACTGGACACTTTGATGAGTTCCGCCATTAACGACTCAAGCGGATCGATTTGCCGATCCTGCAGTCGTGGCACGTGTGGCGTCAGCAGTTGTGCTAACACATCGCTCGGTAATTCGTTCATGCGAGAGGCAAGTCGACCCATGGTCTCGGAACGAAAGTCTACCGAATCGATCTTGTCGACGTCCGAGGTTGATCCGGAACTCGGGATGCAGGAGGAGCTAAGTGTTGTCGGCATGGAGTCTGTCAGCGCGAAAAAGTACGAGGAGGGTGCTGGCAAAACGTAGCTCGAATACTGGTGCATTCGACGGATGAAAAGAAAAGTTATTGTGTTCGATGGGCGTTTTAAATATTCGAATCTAACGATCGTAGCGGTTGTGCATGGATGAGTGCGCACCCGACAATCGGCAACACAATTTGAACCGTGGTCCCTTTACCCAAGCTGCTGTCGATTTCCAATCGACCGTCGATGCCTTCGACAATCGTCTTGACGATATTCAATCCTAATCCCGTTCCTCTAGGGGTCGTGGCTGGATCACGCCCCGAATCACTTCTGAAAAATCGACGAGATACCCTGGCTAAATCCATGGGCGAAATCCCGATGCCCGTGTCGGAAACTCGAAGCGTGCACTCGGTAGACGAAGTTTTCTTCAATTCGATCTCAACCGATCCATTTTCAAGCGTGTACTTGATCGCATTATCGATAATATTGTGCAACACAATGCGCAAATGTTCTTGATTGGCCAAAACCGTGATCGGTTCGAGTGAATTGAAAGTCAAAGTAATGTTGTTGGCCGTGGCTAGGGCTTCGAAGAAATCGCTCGATTCCCGAATCATTGTATCCAACCGAATCTGGCTGCATTTCGATTTCAAGCCGATCGCATTGGCCTCACTCAGCAGCAACAATTGCTGAACTAGTTTGTTCAAGTACTCGCATTCGTTAAGGACACTTGAAAGCATGTCCGAGGACTTTCCATCGGGCAATCGCCCCAAGACGACTTCAACGTTACTTGTAATGGCTGCCAGCGGACTACGAAGTTGATGTGCAGAATTTGCGATCCAATCCTCATTGGCTTTGAGTTGCGACCGAACCCGACTAAGCAGCGAATTGACGGTCCCGGCAAAGCTGTCCAGCTCATCGCCACTTCCACGCAATCCGAGTACCTGAGTCCTGTTCGTAACGGAAAGCTCAGCGGCCTGCTTGGTTAAGTCCGTCAATGGATTGAGCAATTGGGCGGACAGGATTAAGGAGACAACAGGACCTAGAATGACCACGATGAGAAATACCCACAGCAACAGTCGATCCAATTGTGCCATGGAATCTTCCACTAATTCCAACGAACAGCCCACCTGGATCCAACCCATCGGAATTCTCGTATTCCCGGATGGTGAGCGAAAAAATGGCCGATTCAAAAACCGATACTTGCCCGATTCTTGTATGTCCGGATTGCCGAGCGTCAGGGATTGAAGCGATTCAGGGACACTAATCGTTTCCCAAGTTAACTTTCTCTTTTCATCAAAGACCCGTAGAAACCAATGGTGCAACTCATGGGTAGCTGCGTGACGATTCCAAGCCTGTGAACGCTCTGGACTAATTGAGCCAGCGATCAACTCCAACTGTTCAGCGAATTCCTTTGCATCGTCTTGCAAATCCAATTTGGTTCGCTTGACTAGCAACAGCGACGCTACGTTTCGAAATGCAAATCCGACCGCCAGAGCAGTGATCAAAATAAACAAGGTTAAGATGACAGCGGTACGGACACGGAACGTAAGTTTTCCCCAATAACGCATCCGCGATTGCCCTAGCAACTCGGATGAGTCCTCAGGTTTGGGCCGGCCGTCAATCATTGTCAGCTGCTTCTGGCGATTCGATTCGAGGTTTGGGTTCCGATTCGGAGAGCATGTAGCCACGTCCTCGAATGGTATGGATCAACGATTGTTCAAATCCGCGGTCCAGTTTGCTCCGCAATCGATTGATATGAACTTCGATTACGTTTGTTTCGCCTTCCCAAGTGGTTTCCCAAAGTTGGTGACACAGCATTTTTCGCGTTAAGACTTGATTCTCATGCCGAATGAAAAGTTCCACCAAAGAGGTTTCTGTCGGCGACAGCTTGAGCTCTTTGCCTTCACGAAAGACACGCCGAGTCGTCAAATCCAACAGCAGAGGGCCGAACGTGAGTGTGCTCCCTTCGATTCGGTTGTTCCGTCGGGTAATGGCTGTGATTCGAGCAATCAACTCGAGCATTTCAAATGGTTTGACGAGGTAATCGTCGGCACCCTCATTCAAGCCAGCTACCCGATTTTCGAGCGAACCTAAAGCGGTCAATATCAAGACGGGGGTCGGATCGCGTTGGGCCCGAATGGCTTTTAACACATCCAAACCGTTCTCGCCTGACAACATCAAATCGAGAACGACCGCATCTGGCCTTCGATCGCGAATCGCTTGAATCGCCAACGGAACCGTTGAAACGATCTCACACTTAATTTCCTGATCGGACAGTCCCTCTAGAATAGCGTTGGATAAGCTTGGATCGTCCTCTACCAAAAGTATGTTTATTGCCATTGGTTACGCACCTTGGACTTCGACTTTCTCTATTGTGTTGACGGTCCTGGATTGCAGGAGTGCAGCTGCATACCCAACCAAATCGCCACGCTCCTTGGCATGATTCAGCATCGCCTGGAAGTCCTGCGATGCCTCCGCCAATTCAAGCAAGGAGGGAGCAATACCAAAGGGCCGCATTCCCCGAGGCATTTTCTTGATCAGAAACTGCAGTGCCTCGGCAGGTTTGCCAACGCGCGTGAGCAAGTCAGCGTACGTTTCAATCGCGACTGTGCCATGCTCCTGGGGATCTAGCGACTCTGCCTTTTGTAAAAACATTTTCAATGCGGAATCCACATGTTCCCCCAATAAAGCTCGAAACATGCCAAGTGACATCGGGTAGAGGTCCGCAAAAGGCTCTTCACTCGGATATTGGTATTGCGAATGAAGCTGTCGACCATATTGAGCCATATCGACCGCGAGTCGCAGTTGCTGCTCATTATCCAGAATTCTTGCAAAACGAACCGTCGATGACAAATGGGTTGTGTCCAGGTGATAGGTGCCATCGCGAAGCAAGGTCGGTCGGGTCGATAACAGTGTCTCCAGCGAGGTTTCGGAATGCACGGGACTTGTCCCATCGCATTTCTCACGTCGCACAATGTCCGATTTTAGACTGGATAATAGCTCCGCTTGGACATGTTCGACCAACGTTCCCACTGCCGCTTGCTGATCGGCTCTGCCTCGCATGGAGACCACCGAATCGAGCATGGTGATCGTATTGCAAGTGCCTCTCATTTCGAGCGACAATTTCGTTCCTCGGGCTACATCGATCGCCTCGTGGACCAGTAACCCAAGTACGGTATCCAAATTATCTTGGGTCACAGGTACATCTCGCATCGCATCTGCAGTGGCCTGTCTGTCTCCCACGGCCCGCAGATACATCCAACCCTCTTGTAGATTCCCGGCTCGCATCAAGGCTGTACCAACTTCCGCACAAGCCCCAAGCAGTTTTTTGTCCAATTGGTCTTGCAACTCAGGCAACATGGTTTCTTGTTGGGTTGCAAGGTGCGCACCCGACAAATCGGTATGCACAGCCGGCAGCCCAAGCTCGATACGATGAAGCATTTTCAACGCTTCAAAGAGTTCGGGATACCGAGCGTCTCGCCTCATGGTGTTGGCGAGCAATTGCGCTGCAGCCGCTGGACCATTCTCGAGTACGGTCTTTTCCAGGGAATCAAACAAGTCGGTTGTATTCAATTTAGTTTATCAACGCGTAGGGGAATTAAAAGGATGCGAGTTGGCTAAAGAATCGCCAACGGATTTCGAGGATGTTCGAGTGTACCTCGCGTTACGCCAATGCGATTCTCGGCTTTGAGTGACTTCCAAACCGTTGGGCCATCGATTTTCCCAGCAAGCAGGTCGCTGTAAAGTCCTAGTAGCCGATTCGTTTCGCTCTCTGGAGCATCGCGAAGCAACTCGATTCGGAAGTGCTCAATTCCCATGCGGATCAGCTTGGGAGTTACTTCCGCACCGCTTTGAGCATGTCCATTATAGAGCGTATTCCTGCAGCCGATATCGGCGTGGAGCACGTGCTCGACCCCTAACCTGTCCCGCAACTTAACATCGTGCCGATCGCACGGGCGGCCGCAATTGGATTTGTTGGTGCCAGGAGACATGACAGTGCAGAACACGCAATGCTCCATGTGAAACATCGGCATATGCTGGTGGATGACTACTTCCAGCCATGAGCTTGGCAACCCTCGAACCAATTCCGTCAACTGGTCACGATTCAAATCGTACGAGGCCGTAATGCGTTTCAGTCCTCGAGATATCAACCACTCCGCCGTCAGCGGATTGGTCACGTTTAAAGAAAAATCTCCGATGGCCGGAATCTCGTGTTCGTTGGCAAAATCCAACGCCGCGAGATTGCGAACCAACCAACCGTCAGCAGCATGCTTCGCGATCGCCTTGAATAGACCTTGTTCGCCGGGCTTCTGGATTCGAAGTATTGCGATGGTAATCGAAGCCCCTGCATCTCGCGCAGCAGCGACCGCGTCGCGGTATTCACGAATATCTTGAAACTCAACATAGATGTTCTTCTGTCCGTGAGATAGGACTTGGTACAACTGCTTCATCGATCGCACTAGAACGTGCAATCGGACTAGCTCGCTCGGGATTTCCGTGACGCAATCCAGAGACGGCAACATCCGCAGAGAAACACCGTTTCCCGAAATGGTCCGGTTGGGAACCTCGGTTCGCTGGCGATCAAGCTCGGAGACCAGGTTCTTTCGAAGTTCACCCAGTACGCTCAGTGGAACCATGGGATTGCCGATGAGGTTGGCTTTCAGTGATTGCAATTCGTAAGGCGTGTTTCCCAATCGCGACAACTGTTTTCGGAGGTCGACCTCCGTGATCGAGTGTTTCCTTGCTTCTTCAGGTAAGTGTTCGACTTCCACACGCACAGAGTGCACTACCTCCGAGCTGCTGCTGCTCCAAGTCGCTTCGGCTTCGATCCGAATTCCAACTCCGATTCGAAGGGACAAGTCGACCGGGATTTTCCTTGTGAACTGCTCCGAAGCGAAGCTGGCTCGCAATCTCTTACTCAATTGCGGAGAATCAGTTTGCCAGATGGCTTGGCCGGTTTTGACCTCGACGTTCTTGAAAAGTCCGTTCTGAAACGCTAGTTCGACCCGCCCCATCGATGGCAGATCGGTTGCGGTACCATCGACATAGACTTGAAAGATCCGACCACCCATTTCCGTCCCTGAAATGCGGTCACCTTGCAACACGACTCCGTCTCCTTTGATCAAGGGAGCCTCGAGGTTGACCAACAATCGTTCGCCTCGCATTGCGATCACTTTTCCAACGCGGACACCTTGCTTGGCACTGGTGATCCCGGGCACAAGCCTTTTGTGATCGCAACCCTCCAACCAACCCGGCGAAAATCCACGCGAGAAACTCATCTCCATTTCACGTTTGGCTTGATCCGTCCACTCGATTTGTTTACCTGCCATGGCGGCATCGATGGCTTTGCGATAGTGGCCAACAATGTTTGCCACGTATTCTGGCGTTTTGAGCCTGCCTTCGATTTTGAGCGAGCAGACTCCAGCATCAATAAGATCGGGAATGAGAGCGTATCCGGCAAGATCTTGCGGCGACAAAAGATAGCGATTATCTCCAAGATCGCGATGGGTGCCGTCACAAATCAAGTCATAGTTGAGTCGGCATGCCTGCGCGCACTGGCCACGGTTGGCACTGCGGCCCCCCAACGATTCGCTGGTAAGACATTGACCGCTATAAGAAACGCACAAAGCACCATGCACAAACGTTTCGACCGGCATGCTGGTCGCGGCAGTGATTTTTCGAATCTCATCGATGGATAATTCTCTCGCCAAAACCACTCGATCCACTTTGAGTGATTCAATGGCTTGGATTGCTTCGGCGGAGACCATCGTCATTTGAGTGCTTGCATGGACGCTCAACTCCGGACAGATTTCATGGATCAGCCGGACAGCGCCGAGATCTTGGACGAGCACTGCGTCGACGCCGGCGGACGCAATTTCGGCCACATGCTTTTCGAATTGTGACAGTTCGTCCGTGAAAACGAGGGTGTTCAGCGTTACGAAACCAGCTAGTCCACGTCGGTGGAGCTGCTGCATGAGGCTTGGAAGGTCCTCCAAAGAAAAATTGATCGCTCTGGCGCGAGCGTTGAAGCCGGATTCAAGCCCGAAATAGACGGCATCGGCCCCATTTTCGATAGCGGCATGAATACATTCCCAGTTTCCTGCCGGGGCTAGCAGCTCGGGCGCCAGCCTCGCGGAGGAGGATTCTTTTGTCATTTCAAAGATCTTTGTAACGTTGATTGCCGTTTACTGCCCGAGCCGTAGGCGACGGTATCGCCCCGTCGCCTGCGGCTCGGGCAGTAAACCAATGGAAAACACGACCGACCTATATTCTACTTTGGGTGACTAGAATCGTCGAGCTCTTTGGTAATCAACGAAAATTGTCGATAATATGGGTATTGACAACAAGGCTTGTGCGAGGGCTTTGCCCTGCGAATCATTGCGCAAACCGCGTCTCAGTATTCCTTTGACTACAAAATTGAAACCGCCAATGTTTTGCATTTCATACCGCTCAACCGAAGTCACGCCGATCGGATCGAACAAGTCCCGAACGCGTTCTGCAGTTAACCAGTTTTTCAACCAATCATAATTCTGTAAAGATCGAACGAGAATGCCGATATTGGCACCCGTTCCCTTATCGCCACTTCGACCATAAGCGATATCCGCTAAGCAGGTGGCATCCGATAACCCGATCGGGTTTTTGGTAGGAAATTCTGACGAGGACGCCTGAGGGAATCTACCGTAGGAAGGGGGCCAGGCTGCGGGTTTATCGCGATTGGACTGCCTTTCAACCGAACTAAAAAAATCGACCGTTGCTTGAGCACGCTCGGTTTCAATCAAACAAGGCCAATAACGAATGACCCCGTGAACACGAGGCCGACCTTCGGCGTATCCCGTTGTTCCTTGCGGGCCAGCCGTGACCAGCGGTATCATCTCTCGCGAAAATTGCTCGACTGCAGCCTTGGATTCCGATTCCACTGCAATTCGCAAAACGATTTCATTTAACGCGGCGCTTCTATCGGCCGAATGGATAACAGGAACGCTCTCGGCGTTGCCTAAACATTCAACAATCGTATCACGATAAACGTGCCCTGCTTCTCGCAATCGTTGTAAGACAATTTCGCCACATCGACGCGCTTTCATGACCGCATGCGGACCGAAAACAGTCAGCGTCCCCGCTGCACGATATCCATCGCGATACGTTGCGCTCACTTTCAGTGTCTCGGGCCGCGGACGCCCTTGGGCTCCTCGCACTTCCACTCGATTGCGTCCCACCGACTTAACTTCAATCCCAAGGAACGATACCGTGCAGTCCGGGCTGAGGTATTGATCTGGATCCCCAATCTCATAAATGAGCTGCTCTTTAACCGTCTCCGTCGTGACACAACCACCTGACAGTTCAGACTTGGTGATAACGCAATGCCCATCGCTTTGGATTTCCGCGATGGGGAATCCCAAATGCGTCGGATCAGGCACGTCAAGCCAATCGGTTGCGATACCTCCGGAAACGTGTGTCCCGCATTCGAGCAAGTGCCCCGCCACCGTCGCGCCCGCCAGTCGGTCCCAGCCGGCTGTCTCCAGGTCCGTTGTCCCCCAACCAAATGCATAAACACACGGTGCAACCACCATCGACGGGTCCGCGACTCGACCTGTGATGACGATATCGGCTCCCGCCTGAAGTGCTTCTACGATTCCTTCGCAACCTAAATAGGCGTTGGCGGTCAGCAACCGATCGCGCACGCAATGCAGAGAAAGCCCAGAATCCAAGTTTTGAAATGCATTGGATGTCGGATCGCTCATCCTCAACGCAGCTAACACATCATCGCCACCAACAACCCCAACTTTCATCGATCGACATCCAACCGTTTCTAACGCCGCAATGCAAGCCCGCCCGCACGCGATCGGATTCAAGCCACCTGCGTTCGCTATAAGCCGACACTTCCCACCCGCGGCCCAGTATTCTGCTAAGCCTCGAACCACCTCGACAAAGTCTTGCGCGTAACCGAGGTTTGGATCGCGTTCGCGTTGCAATGCCAAAATAGACATCGATACTTCAGCCAGATAGTCCATCGTTAGATAGTCGAGCGTTGGCTCTTGTGCGAGCAATTCCCACGCGGCCGATGGTCTGTCGCCCCAAAACGCTTGCGCATTCCCAACTCGAATCATGTGCGTCACACTTCCACCCTGGCCTGCTTGCCCATAGTACGCGGCGCAACCGACAGAGCCGAAGCCAACCAAAGTCGCGTATCGTGAGGGGCAATGATCGCATCGACCCATCCCCGCGCCGCTCCATAGCGAATGTCGGTTTGCTCTTCGTATAGCTTTCGAATAACGTCTCGCATTTCCTGAATTGCTCGTGGAGTAAGCTTATTCCCTGACTTTTCCGCTTCTCGAATGCGCAGTGTCAACATCGTATCGGCAGCTTGATTGCCACCCATCACAGCATAGCGTGCATTCGGCCAGGCAAGTATCAAGGCCGGATCATAAGCCCGACCGCACATCGCATAGTTGCCCGCCCCGTAGGAACTTCCCACAATCACTGTAAACTTTGGCACAGTGGCAGTACTCATCGCATTGACTAGCTGAGCACCGGAACGGATGATGCCAGACTGTTCTGCTTGTTTGCCAACCATGAAGCCTTGAACGTCTTGAATAAATATCAGCGGTATGCGAGTCTGATTGCAATCCAACACAAAACGAGCAGCCTTTTCCGCCGAGGGCCCGTACAAAACGCCTCCGATTTGAACTTCACCCTGCGCCGTGGTCGAACGACGTCGTTGGTTGGCAACAATTCCAGCCGGTATCCCGTTGATCCGAACGTAGGCCGTCACGACGGTCCGTCCGAAGTCGGATTTAAACTCCTGCAAACTTCCGGCATCGATTATGCACTGGAGTAAATCTCGGACATCATACTCGCCACGCCCATCCGCTTGAACGATGTTATAGACGTCCTCTTGGCTGCGTTCGGTTGTTAAGCCTGCTTTCTCAACCGGTTGCTCCGGCAAGAGTGCGATTAACGAACGAAGTCGGTTCAAACATGCGGTATCGTCTTTTTCATGAAAATCGACGGTACCGCTGATTTCGGAGTGCATACTCGCGCCGCCTAACTCTTCCGGGTCGACCGTTTGGCCGATCGCAGCCTTGACGAGTGCAGGGCCAGCTAAACAAAGTTGGCTGCCTTCGGTCATTAAAATCTTGTCGCACAACACCGGCAGATACGCGCCACCGGCGATGCAGTTCCCCATCACCGCCGCGTACTGCGGTATGCCATCCGCGGAAAGCACCGAGTTGTTTCGAAAGATCCTTCCGAAGTCGTCTTCGTCCGGAAAAATTTCATCCTGCAAGGGCAAGAAAACACCCGCCGAGTCCACCAAATAGACGATCGGCAAACGCAGTCGATGGGCGATCTTTTGGGACCGAATCATTTTCTTAACCGACTGAGGAAACATGGCTCCGGCTTTGACGGTTGCGTCGTTGGCAGCAATCATGCACGCGTGCCCATGGATCCAACCTATGCCGGTGACGACACCCGCTGCTGGTACTTCTCCCCAATCAGGATACATTTTGTTTGCAGCCCAAAGCCCCAGTTCCAAGAACGGACGACCAACGTCCAGCAAAAATGCCAAGCGTTCACGCACAGGCAGTCGACCCAGTTTGCGTTGTCGATCCGATCCAGACTTGCCTCCACCCTGCAACAGAATTTGCTCTTGTTGTTGAATTGATTCGGCGATTTCACGCAACGTTGCCACTGAGGTACCTCATGTTTCGGATTGAATTGCCACTAACCACTGCCCACTGCCCACAGACAACTGCCCACTGAAAACTGAAAACTGAAAACTACTGTCCAACAAACATATCCATCCATTCAGAGACTCGTGTATTCAAAAATGTTTCCTTTGCATCGAACAATTGGAAAATTGCATCGACTCGCGTTTTGGCAAGTCTAGTCCCCGCATTGTGCCGGAATTTCGTTTCAAGCGGTCCTAGCGATTCCGTTCGTCGTCGTCGGTGCCCCAGTGGAAACTCGACTTCAAACGCTTCCGTTTTCGTCCCATCGGCAAATTGAACTTGAATACAATTCGAAATCGAACGCAAATCCTCATTCATGTAGTCTTTTGAGTAACGAGCGTCTTCAACGACGACCATCTTTCGCCGAAGCGGATCGATCCGCGGATCGGCAGCCGCAGTATCTTCGTAGTGCTCTGAAGTGAGTTCACCGTTGAGCATGGCTACTGCAACAATATATTGTAAGCAATGGTCGCGATCGGCAGGATTTGCCAACGGTCCCTTCTTGTCGATGATTCTCACCGCCGATTCCTGTGTATGGATGGTAATTTCCTGGATAGAATCGAGCTTATCGATTACATGCGGGTGCAATTGCACAGCAGCTTCCGCCGCAGTCTGAGCATGGAATTCGGCAGGGAAGGAGACCTTGAACAAGATGTTTTCCATGACATAACTGCTCAATGACCGACGGATCACGACTGGTTTGTCCTTGAGTACGACCTCGTTAAAACCCCAACGCGGTGCGGTCAACGCAGACGCGTAGCCCATTTCGCCGGCCATGGTCCAAAGCGCAAGCTGCACGGCACGTTGTGTCGCATCGCCAGCAGCCCAACTCTTGCGCGAACCCGTGTTGGGAGCATGCCGATAGGTGCGGAGCGCACCTCCATCCAGCCATGCAAGACTTACCGCATCCGCGATTTGGTCCTTCGAGCCGCCCAGCAGAGAACATGCTACGGCCGTAGACGCGACGCGTACGAGCAGTACGTGATCCAAGCCAACACGGTTGAATCCATTTTCAAGCGCCAAAACACCTTGAATTTCGTAGGCTTGAATGGCTGCATGGAGAACATCTTGAATCGTCCATTGCCGATTGGGCTGCCACGGGTTGCTTGGGTTTCTATCCAGATAATCGGACAGGGCAAGGATTGCACCAAAGTTATCGGATGGATGCCCCCACTCAGCGGCGAGCCACGTGTCGTTGTAATCAAGCCAGCGAATCATGCAACCGATATTGAAGGCTGCTTTCACCGGCTCCAGTTGCCAGGCGGTCCCAGGTACCCGCGCGCCATTGGCCAGATTCGCGCCAGGAACCACCGGTCCAAGCATTTTTGTACAAGCCGGATACTCTAGCGAAAGTAAACCACAACCTAAACTATCGAGCAAACACCAGCCAGCCGTGTCCAGTGCTTCTTGACTAAACTCATGCTTCGTCGCAGTGTATTCGGCGATCTCAGTCAAAACAGAATCGTAAGGGCGATTCAATGGTGGGGATTGCGATGTCATAGAATCAAGGCTGCATAGCAAATGTGGAAATTACGGAACTCAAAATTGGTGTTGACTCGATTTTATCCGATTTATCCCTGTACCGGCAGATCACAACCTACCGTAATGGAACCATGATGGAATTTGAGACCAAACGAAGTTGAATTCGACCGAATTCAGTTCATTCCGGAATTGTCACGAATTCAGCTACGGAAGCTTTGTGGCACTCGGGAGCTTCATTTCGATAATGGGCGTTGGCAATTGCTCACTGGTTAAGAATATTGATTTCGCGTCCCGCGAAAAACAGACAGCTTCCGTTTGCCGCATTCTGGGCAAAAGAAAGAAGAGGGGCTCCCGTTTCAATGCTTCGGACCAATCCTCAAGGGCCCCGTCATCCTTGATTATTCTTGTAATTAAACAGCCAGCATGGTACGTGACGACCACCATCGATCTACTGTCCGCTGAAATGTCACAGGCACTCGCGATGGGAATGCTCGTCTTGGCAATTAGCTTTGCTTGGGTTTCCGTTTTTTTCTTCGACAACTCCGGGAGTGGGAGCGAATAAAGTCGCCCGCCCAAAAGGGCTTTCTCGAATATTAAGATCGATTTGCCAGCATGGTCCACTGCGATGCCCTCGTAATTGGTGACTCCACCTTCAAACGTAACGTCGACACTTGTTTCGACTTTGACAGAGGATTCGATGGGACGTGCGGGTTTAGTTGCGTCGAACAAAAATTTAGGCTCCGACAGCACGTAAAGAGTCACATGATTTCTGTTTTGGGCGTTACCGCCGATATCGCCAATGATTATTTTTGGAGTGCCGTCGATGGTTGCAAAGGCGATATCTTCCCAATCGATGGCATTGGCTCCCACCACCTTGAGCCTTGCAATAGTCCTGCCGTCACGGTGAACCAAAAATAACCGAGCTGTGTCGCCTGAATCGTTGTGAGTCCAGAAACAATTAGGATTGCGTTCGGAGAGGATTAATCCGCTGCTTTCACTGATTTCACGATCCGCAAGCAACGCGATCTGCTTCCATTCTGTTCTTGGCTCTGCACCTACTTCTTGGGACCCGAGGCCTAGCATGGATTCGAACCGGATTGCCACAGCCAAGGCCAATGCAATCAAGAGCCAGGCGGATATTTGAAGATGTTTGCTATTGATCATGAAATAAAACGGGAAACGTGTCTGGAGCAAGAGGACCGTTGACGTAGCATTATACACGACCACCCGTTGGCACACGATCGTAAGGCAAAAAGGGCTTTTTTATCGGCATTGGTAAACTCTTTCAGAACGACCCTGTCCCTCTGTTGGAACGGTACAATTTCAGGTGACGGATGAGAAAACCCCCTCCCACCAAAAATAACTAGCACCCATGTCCATTCACAAAGTTGCCCTCCTGTATCTTGCGATTTCTGTTGCTATGGCTGGCTCACTGCTAGCCCAAGTTCCGCCGTACGCGAATTCGATTCCTGCGGATCCACCTTACTTTCGTGTGCGATATGACGCCTCATCGAACGCCGGCGAGCTCCCGTACCCCGTGAGTTACACTGTTTGGATTCCGCCTGGAGTCACGACATTGCGTGGGCTGATCGTTCATCAACATGGCTGTGGCGAAGGATCATGCAAATCAGGACAAACCGGTGCCTTTGACCTTCATTGGCAGGCTCTGGCCAAGAAACATGATTGCGCTCTGATGGGACCGTCCTACGAACAACCAGAAAAAGAGAATTGCCAATTGTGGTGCGATCCACGCAATGGCTCAGATGCCGCATTTCAAAAATCGTTGCGAGACTTAGGCTCTCAGTCGGCTCACCCCGAACTTGCTACTGTGCCGTGGGCCATTTGGGGGCATAGCGGTGGCGGGTATTGGGCGGGCGGCATGCTGCTGCTGCACCCGGAGCGTGTGGCTGCAGCTTGGCTGAGATCAGGGGTTCCGCCATTGAAGGCGGTGGAAGGAAAACCCACTCCCTATGTTATCCCGGATGCGGCCTGCCAAGTGCCGGTGATGTGCAATCTGGGAACCGAAGAAGGTGTGACGGTAAAAGACGGTCGTTTCGCCGGCGTTTGGGGTGGCGTAGAGACTTTCTTCCGTGAGCTTCGTTCCAAAGGCGGGCTGGTAGGTGTGGCAGTCGATCCACTCACAAGCCATGAATGCGGGAACCAACGTTATCTGGCGATTCCGTGGCTGGATGCCTGCCTTTCCGCCCGATTGCCGAACACCATTGCTGAACCGCTCGTTCCAATGCTGAGTAAGACGGCTTGGGTTGCTCCAATGGTTCTCGATCCCTACAAAGTGGATACTCCGTTGCCCGCGACGGATTTCGTTGGCGTTATGGCACAGTCGGTGTGGCTGCCCAATGAAGCCATCGCCAAAGCTTGGGCTCAGTACATCAAAGACACTGCCGTAATCGATGTGACGCCACCTCCCGCTCCCTTCAACCTTCATGTCAACGGCTTCGAGTTAACTTGGGAAGCGGAAGCGGATCTTGAGAGCGGTCTGGCCAGCTTCATCATTGAACGCGACGGCCAATTTTTAGCAAACGTTCCCGAACAAGGAAAAAATTCCTTCGGGCGCACTGTCTTTCAAAATCTGCAATACAGCGACACGCCTCCACAACCGCTTGTCCGTATGCGTTACACGGACGACAAGGTTGAAAAGGGCAGGAATCATAAGTATCGCGTGATCGCGGTAAACACAGTCGGTTTAAAATCGCTTGCGAGCAGCACGGACGGTGCGCTCGCAAATGCTGCCAGCCTTCCAAAACCGATCGCTCATTGGCGGCTTGATGATCAAGGCCGCGAAGCACGAGACAGTGCTGGGACACATCACGGTGTGATCCATGGTGCGGTGACTCACGACGGGAAGATTGGTAAAGCGATTCTGTTTGACCGAGAAAAAGAGGACCATATCAGCATTCCTCATTCACCCGAGTTCGAGATCGGGACCTTCACTGTCTCGGCTTGGGTATGGTTGACCAAGGAGCCGACCTTCTCTGGAATCCTTGGCACGCGTGACGGTGGCGAGTTCAATTTTGATATGAAAGTCAATACGGACAAGGTCCACGGAGATATCGGCGACGGCATCCGTTGGATCGACACTCGCATCAATTTTTACAAAGACGACGTTGGGCGCAACGGTGGTGGTGGCGATCTCGAAATAAGGCACTGGTACTTGGTGACGTTCGTAGTGGATAACGAACGCAAGGAATGCCGACTCTATCTCGAAGCTGATCTCAAAAAGACAATTCCGTTCACCGGAGAGCCTCGGCTCATGCGACAAGGCCAAACCATGCAGATCGGCAACACCGGCAAAGGAGAGTTTATGGATGGCGTCATCGACGACGTTCGCATCTGGAAACAGGCCCTCAACGACGAACAGATTCAAAAGGTATTTGCTATCGAAAAGTGAGCTCGCTACCCTAGGACACCAAAACGTGCTCAGGGGGAGGCAAGCTCCCGCCTGAGCGGTGTGCAAAGAAATCGCGTAGAATCGAGACTACAACAGCAAGCTTAATTAACCGATTTGCGATCGAATAATGGAACGTCTAGATCCCATTTACACCCCCGGACAATGCAATTTTGCGTACCAACTCCGATGGGGTATTTCAATCTTTTGGAAGCATCCTGTTTCTGAACTGCTTTGGCTTGAAGTATTCGAGCAAGCACTTATCCAAGACGATATTCGTATCTTGTCTTGGCGGTGGCAGACCTCGGACGTCGTCCAATTTGCTGTGAGTACGCTTCCATCGTTAAGCCCACTCCACATCGTTCAACGGGTGAAGGGAAGGCTTCAATATGCAGTACGCCAACACGAACCAAAAGCGCTTCGCCCACACTATGCAATTCGCAGTTTTGGGACGCAGGAGCGAGAAATCATTGACGCCTACATTGCAAAGCAGCCTTCAAAGCATCCTATGGCAACTTCGCGATCGCAACAGATTTTCGAGGAACTTGTTTTCGTCGACGCAAGCGTTGACTTGTCCTTGATGCAGAAAACAACACATGGCGACTATTGGTATAACTTGCACATTGTATTGGTGCATGAAGACCGATGGCGAGATGTTAATCAAAATCGATTGAAGCAGACGCAACGAGTGATTTTGAGCTGTGCAAAAAAGAAAGGGATGCGGTTGAGTCGGTGTGCGATCCTTGCAGACCACCTGCATCTTGCTTTAGGATGCAACCTAGCGCAATCGCCAGAGGAAGTAACTTTAGCCATGATGAACAATATTGCTTGGGTTTATGAAATGAAACCAATTCTATGCTTTAGCGCGTTCATCGGTACGTTCGGGGAATACGACCAACGTGCGGTACAAGGACGTCGTTCGCATTAGTGTTGAGCTTTTTTACTGCTTTCCGTCCGATCGGAGCTTGCCTCCGTCGGACGCCGTTTTGGCGTACTAACCGCTCGGACGCGATGAAACGCCGCGGCTGGCATGGCCCCGCCTTAGTACGCCAAAACGTGCTCAGGGGGAGGCAAGCTCCCGCCTGAGCAGCAGGACGAAGGAAAGCAGGACCAAAGAAAGCAAGACGAAGAAAAGGAAAACAGAGGAAGTCAGGAAGTCAGGAAACCAGAGTGGAAACCAGAGTGGAAACCAGAGTGGATCACCGAACCCGTCCGATCGGAGCTTGCCTCCGTCGGACGCCGTTTTGGCGTACTAGCCGCTCGGACGCGAAGGAAACGCCGCGGCTGGCATGGCCCCGCCTTAGTACGCCAAAACGTACTCAGGGGGAGGCAAGCTCCCGCCTGAGCAGCAGGCTCCGATTTTAGCGAATGGAAACCAAATTCGGATAAGCCCCGTTGACGTCTTCTGGCTCGGGACGTGGTCGCTCTCTTGGAACAAACTTCTTGTCTGAAGATCCGTAGGAACCGTAAGACCACAGATATGCCTCCTCCTCTCCCACTTCGTATCCCAACATCTGACCGTCAGTGGTTGTCCAATTGGTGGCCACTAAACCGATGTCAGTCAGCTCGCTCAAACTCTTTGGCCAACGTTGGTTCTTCTTTTGAAATCGCTTGACAGCAATCGCTGTGAAAGTCAATCGTCGTCCGGTTTCATAGCGATCGAAAGCTTCCGCGTAGGCAGTGATGGCAGGTAACATCATGCCTAAAAAGAAACTCGAAAGGTTGAGGGATCTACTCTCGAAAGCTTTTGCTTCCGCCACTTTAGCTCGCGCGGCAATCCCCGCATCGCCAGCATCCGCACAAAGCTGGAAGTCCTCATAAGCTTGGAGGACTGCTAGTCTGGTGCGGGGTGTCACAGGCAGCCAAAGCAGAGGATTGAATGATGTGTTATGGCCATCTTGCAACATGCGAGGATTGTCGAGGACTGGATACGCAAAACCGCGCTCACCAGCCATAGTCGCTTTCCATGTCTTAGCTAAGTCATATGCCTGTTTGACTTCATCCGACAGGTCTTCCAATTGTTTTTCGTTCCAAACATCCATGCTCAATGATAGACGAATCGCATCCAGGTGCACTCCCCGGATCGCCATTGACACCAAATTCGAAACCATGCAAAAGTCCCAATCAAAAGCTTCCGCGACAGTACGGAGCGAGTGTATAGATTGGTACGCTCGGTTATCATCCTTGTGATAAAGTGCATGGATCGCGTCCAAATACACAATTCTCGCGATGGATCGAGACAACTGTGCCTCTTCCAAAAGCGTTATGAACCCGTTGAATCGAATCGGCATCCAAACAGGCTTTGGGAATTCATCTGCCTTAGCAATCCTTTGGATCAAAGGCCGAATTTCGTGAAGAAACTCCGCGACTCTTGGTTCATCCGGCCAATCGCTTCCTGGACGCAAGTCATTTGGAAGAGTCCCGGTGCCGACCGACGGCAGGTTGTCCGAAATGGTATTGGCCGCCTGTGTTAGAGCCAGAATTTCGCTCCAAGCCGCCGTGCCTTCCTTGTGGGCGTTCTTCTCAAAGTACTTGGCCATCGAGTCGTTGTCGAACGGCTCACCGTCGCGACGCAGTTCATCGATCTTGGCTTTCAATTCACCCGATGCGATGGTTTCGCGATAACCAATAATACCGACAAACACGATGAGAATCGCGGCCGGAATGAGACTAACCATTCCGATCCATTTCAATCTTCGCTTGAGCATGATCGTGCTTCCTTTTGGGTTGGAATCGTGGTTCCCGCTACTATAACGGGTCGTTTTGTTCGATTGAGTCATGCAATACCGTTCAACTATTTGTTTAACAGTCAGCCGAAAGCGTACTCGATACCATTAACGCACGCCTACGGCTAACGGTTAAACGAAATCGGGCTTCGTTGAACGGTATTGCGATTAACGCCCAACGGTTGAATCACCTAACACGAACGCATCCGCTTGCTTCTCCCAGTCGCCGAACCAGTGAGTCCATGGCGCACCGTTTCCGGGGTTCATGGAATACGGTGTAGCGGTTGATCCAAACTCGGATAAGGGTTTATTCCACTCGCGCGCAAGCGCCTCTTTCGCTTGATTCCTGACTGCAACGTCGTTGGCCATGAGATACTGTTTCATCCGCCAAGCCACGGTCGAGACATGACGCTTAGAGATCAATCGCGTTCCGTTTCCGTTCGTCGGGATGGAATAGCCACCGAGAGTATGTTCAGGGGTGGATATTGACGATGATTGACTCCTGGCCCAGTCGGCAACGAGCGCTCGATACCTGGCATTTTGGCGGCCCGTTTTATCGCCAAGTTGCGTCATTGCAACGGCTCGCAACTCTGGTCCAAGAAATGAGTCCGTTCCCGGCGATTGCAATTCTTGCACTAGCCAAGCTTCGTATTGGTCCGCAACTTGTTGCGCCTTGAGATTGGACGTTGAGCGAGTCCCTTGGACAATTCGAAGGATCAATCGCATCCTTTGCTGATAGCGTTTTTGAAGTTCTTCGGTGGTCCCATCGTCCTGCATCTTGGCTCGAGCCAGCATGGCTTCTCCCATCAGTCGCTTGGCTACGATGTACGCGGAAAAGGGCATCGTATTGTCAACCACACTCAGTTGTCGTTCGATGAATTCCAACTGCAATTCGCGTTCCTCCGCTAAGGTGGTTTTTTCAGGCAGTTGATTGAGGTCACTAGACTCGCCTATGGCTCCCATGCCCGCGGCACCTCCGGCGCTCCCTGCACCTCCGACCACTTCATCGCCAATCGAGCCTTCCCCCATTCCAGGCATGCCGAGCATGTCGGACGCTGAACCAGATTCCTCGCGAAAAGGCTCGCTTTTCGTCAATAAGTGGATTTCGACGGGACCTATATTATTGACACTCATTCGTCTAACATCCGCTGAGAACGCCGCCCACTCGCTCCGTGGCATCGACGGATAAGTCCCATAAACGAGGAGAAACGGAATTGCCGGAAGGATTACCGCCAAGGCTAGCCATCCCGCATGCTCGAACCAGAACGACTTGCCCATTCGGAAATCCATCCAATGGCGCGTCATCCGCCAGGAAGCGATCATGGGGATGATTGTCGTTAAGGCCAAAATCCAGACAGGCGTCTCCAACGTTTCCAATGCAAAGGACCCGTACGCCAACGGCAAGCAAGCGACAACCGGTCCAAGGATTGCCGCAATGACAGGGCTGCGTAGGACCTGGCTCATCCACTGCGTTACCGAATAAATCGTCCACATGAGACCGCTTGCCACCAGTACGAACAATCCGACAGTGGGCGTTGGGCCTATGTTTTTCGACCATGGCATACTGCAAGCTACAATAATCGCCATTGCTAGTATCCCTACAATGAGCATACCGATAGGCACGGTCTGTCGCGTCATCCAAATCGTCTTGGGCGAAATACCACGATCCGACAAGAAACGAATGCGTTGATGCAAATTGTCCCCCTGAAAGGTGACAACACCTAACCAGCTTATTGATACGAATGCAAAAACCAAACCAAAAGCAGGCAGTGGAGACTGGCCGTTAAAAGGACTAAATGTGGCAATTAGAATTGGCACGAAAAACAGCCCTGTCAACCCAAACAGCATTGCTCGGTTCTGCGCAGCAAATTGCCAGATCAACGCAGACCAAGGTGTCTGGACGGTCCGCCGGTCGACGATCGATCGGTCGAAAAACGAGGTCCCTGCCACTGCTCGTTGTCGAAAGCGAGCGGGTGCGGTTGGGGCAAGTGCGCGAAGGGCAGTAAACCAACCGAACCACAGCGCGAGGATGCTGGCCAAAATCAGCATGACCGTTGTGAAAACATCTGAGGTTTTGGGGACCATCAACAAATTGGTTGCAAGCGTGAATGCCATCGCGATCCCGACTAATGCGAGCAATCCTACAAATGTCGAGCGGAAGGTCCAGGCTGTCGCAAAACTCACAGCCAACAAGAAAATCGAATACAGAATGCCATACGAAATGTCCAGCTCATAAGGGAATACGTTCTGCCCAATCCGAGATACACTGTTGGAAAAAACGTACAACGCAAAACTGATGATCCAGACGGATAATAGTCCCACGATAGCCGCAAAGAATTTTACAAGAATGATATCCTCACGATGAATGGGCAATGAAGCCATCCAGTAAATCGTCCGAGAGTCCCTTTCTTGCCCAACTAACAATGCCCCAACGCCAGCCGCAAATAGTCCTGGTAATCCCAGGAAAAACAGGTTCCTCGTAAGGTTCGTTTGGGATGGATCAGAAAGTAACGTCAACAACTGAAAAAATAGCCCAATCACCCCAAGCATCACTATCAACGGCCATAGTTGTCGAAACTCTTTCCAACACAGTCTTTGCAGTACTAGGTTACGATTCATGACCGCCTCCCACCACCGTTGACCGTTTGCCAACGGGCCCGCTGTCCGGAAGTAAGAATCGATCGTCCTCGGTCGATACCGCCACAATACCACGTGTGCACGCTATGAAAATCTCCTCTAACGACGCCGGGCGGCTACGCACGCTGATGACACCCGGTCTGGATTCGATAGACTCTTGAGCTATAGGATCGAAGCCGCGAATAACCATTCGTCGTTGGCGACCAGAGGACTGTTCGCTCAAGACCTCCACTTTGCCGCTCAAACGAGGCAGCGCAATGAGCGGATCGTCAAGGCTGATCGTGACCTCAGAAATCGTATCCTTGAGATTTATCATTGAGTCCATCAATTGAACTTTTCCTTGATGCAAGATTGCAACCATGTCCGCCACCCGCTCGACTTCCGCGATTTGGTGACTGGAGATGAGGACGGTTCGGCCTGTGACCGCTCGATCGACCATGCTTTCCATAAATTCCCGGCGGACATGTGGATCAAGTCCGGACGTTGGCTCATCGAGAATCAACAGTTCTGGATCGTGAGCGAGAGCCAGTGCCAACGCAACTTTGGCTTTTTGCCCTTTGCTGAGATGTCGAATTTTGCGATTGCGAGGCACTTCAAAATGCCCGATGGATTCTCCATATCTCTCCAAGAATCCGTCCGGGTAAAACGAGGCCGTAAACCAGCCTATTTCGTCGACTCGCATCCAGTCGTAGAGGGCCGGCTGATCCGATACGTACCCTATCCGCTTCCGTATCTCGAGGGCATCGCGACTGGGATCAAATCCGCAGACGGTGCATTGACCTGCGGTAGGACTCTGGAAGCCGGTCAAGATTCGAATCAACGTTGTTTTGCCAGCGCCATTCTCGCCCACCCAACGGCACGGAGTGCCGTTCTAATTGGAAATTTACGACGAAGTCGCATTCCCTGACGAACTAACGGTTGCGATATTGCCGTCGAGTTTGGTCAATTGCTTTTGAACAATCTCCCGAATCTCGTCAGCCTCCAGCCCGCCATGGAGGGCTTCTGAAAGCGCAACCTTAAGGCTCTCAGCAATCATGGACCGCCGAATTTCTTTGCAACGCTTGATGGCTCCGGCGCAGACAACGAGCCCGCGACCGCGAAGTGTCTCCAAAACACCATCCACTTGCAGCTCCTGATAAGCCCGAGCCACCGTGTTCGGGTTGATGGCCAACTGAACGCTCAAAGCTCGGACGCTGGGCAACATCTGCCCAACCTTGAACGTTTCCTCGGCGATAGCAAAAGTGACCTGCCGAACAATCTGCTCGTAGATCGCCACGCCGTTGCTCTCATTGATCGTAAAAAACATTTTTTAAACTCCCAGTCCCGCGAGGCAGTACCAGCGTACTGGTGGGCTAATGCGATTCGCCCCGAATGGGGCAACACAACATAGCCCAGGGCAGAGCGAAGCGACGGAACGTCGCGAAGCGCCGCCCTGGGTGTTGCCGTCACCGTTGCATTTCGCCCTGAAAGGGCAAAACTTGGTACACATTCTGTACAACGGTCGATCAACACCAATACAGTTGCCGTTCAAATCACGAATGACTTCTCAAATAGGGAGCATCCATGTCTCAATCACTTGTGAAGAACTACCTTCACCTTGTTTTCAGTACCAAGCATCGCGTCGCATGGTTGCCTGTTGAATGTCGGTCAAAACTATACGCCTATCAGTCGGGGATCTTCGCAAAACTGAATAGTCCTGTCATAGAGATCAATGGTGTGGGGGATCATGTCCACATCTTATTCTTGCTGTCGAAGAACCATGCGATGAAGGAAATCGTAGAGGAAGTCAAAAAGGGGAGTTCCAAATGGATGAAGACCACGGAAGGAACCAACAATAGCAATTTTTATTGGCAAGGCGGTAACGGTGCATTTTCTGTAAGTCAGTCCAAGGTTGAGGCAGTCAGGAAGTACATTCAAAACCAAGAGGAGCATCATCGCAGAGTATCGTTTCAAGACGAGTTGAGAGAGTTGTTTCGGCTCCACGAAATCGAATTTGATGAACGGTATGTATGGGATTGATGGTTCGGTTTTGCCCTTTCAGGGCAACTTTCCCGTACGCAATTCCGTCCCAGGGCGGCGCTTCGCTCTGCCCTGGGCTGGATTGTTTTAGCCCGTTGGGCTACCAATCGCAAACACGTGCCAAATCCCAGGGCGGTGCTTCGCTCTGCCCTGGGCGTTGGGCTACCAATCGCTGTCCATTGAGCAATTGATCGCTACCCGTTGGTCTAATGTGTCATTTCCGATTAGGAATTGACATGCTAGTGCGATTCGCCCCGAACGCCCCGAATGGGGCAACACAACATAGCCCTGGGCAGAGCGAAGCGACGGAACGTCGCGAAGCGCCGCCCTGGGTACTGCCGTCACCGTTGCATTTTGCCCTGAATGGGCAAAACCCGTTACGAATACATCCAAGCCGCATGTCTGCGATGATCGAACGCTTGTTCCTCCAAATCCCAAACTGCGGCGATTTCTCGCCATGGACGACCCGCTTCGATTTGTGTCCGCTCTCGATCCGAGCCGAAGAGCAAATCGATTGCAATCGGCTTGCTTACGAACTCATAAACTTCAGTCCGCCAGGCGAAAGAATCGCCGGACATCGCGCGCATTGTCGCCAACAATGCCAAACTCGTTCGCACAGGTTGAAAGATAGATCGGTCCGTTACATGCAACTGCACTCCGCCACAGTCTTTCCCTGCATGCTTTTGAAACGTGGGACGAAACCAGGCGGGTCGAAACGTGACGCCTGCCAGTTTCTCTGAATTCATCTGGTTAGCGAGCTTACCTGCATCCAACCAAGGTGCACCGCAGATCTCAAAGGGTCGGGTCGTTCCACGCCCCTCACTCAAATTCGTCCCTTCGATCAAACACTGACCGGGATAGACCAACGCGGTATCCAAAGTAGGCATGTTCGGTGAAGGTAATACCCATGGCAGTCCCGTTGTGTCGAAGTAGTCGCGTCGCTTCCAACCTTCGCAGGCTATCACACGAACTTCACCTGGCCCAAGTTTCAATTCTTGTTGGTAAAGCATCGCTAATTCTCCTACAGTCAGCCCATGCCGGATCGCTAAGTCATGTGCACCCACGAAACTCTCATAGCCAGCCCGCAAAGCGGGCCCTTCAACGGCGACGCCTCCCAATGGGTTTGGCCGGTCAAGCACCAGGACCAACAAGCCGAGCGGAAGAGCCACCTCCAAACAATATCGCATGGTCGCTTGAAAGGTGTAGTATCGGCTTCCGATGTCCTGAAGATCCACTACCAAGACATCTAGCCCTTTGAGTTGTTCGGCAGTCGGGCGAAGACTCGAGGCAGACGTTCCGTACAGACTATAGACGGCAGCAGGGACCGCTTTGGCTTCGTTGCCAGCTACGCTGATCAAGTCCTGAGCTTGTCCATGCAATCCGTGCTCCGGACCAAAGATCGCAACGAGTTTCACATCATCTGCCGCCGCGATCAGATCAACCGCACCTCGAAGTTGAGCGTCGACGGCGGCGGGATGCGTTACCAGACCAACACGTTTCCCTCGAAGCGGTGCAAATCGCTGAGCAACCAAAAGATCGAGACCGGATTGAACTTGTGCCACGAACGCGCTCCCGAACAGGGAATGAGGGGGATGAGGAGGAAGACGCATTGTAGAGCAAGGAGTGGGGGAGTGCGAGGAGTGTTGGAGTGGGGAGTGCGAGGCTCCTGCCGAGCTAGCAGCGCTGTGATTCGGCAGGAGCCTCACCCGCCCTACCCGCCCGACTAACGAATTCAAAGATTGAATCCTCCAACCCTCCAACCCTCCAACCCTCAACCCTCAACCCTCAACCATCAACCTCGTCTCAATCGAATTCGCCATGCAGATACCATTTTTGCTCGCGGCGGTCTCGGTACATCCAGAGCCAACTGCCGGTTGATAGTTCGATACGAAAATAGTCTCGTTGTTGCGTGGCACCTTGCCACCATCCGGTGTCGATACGCTCGGGGCCTGTTGCGCGAACCACAGCCAGCGGCGAACCTTGGTAGACCAATCGCAGGGGCGCACCATTTCCATCGACTTTTTGCATTTCCATAGGCTTGGGGGGATGCAACAAACGCATTGGGCGGCGCCAAAGTTCGTCCGAGTTGGGCTCCAGTCCTTGCTGCACAGCAAAATTACGCTTCGGTGCACGTGCTAGTTTGCGTTTGGTCTCTTGGCTCTTTCCGTCCTGCCGCCAGCCAGTGAGTGGTCGCCATGAATACGCAAGTTCCGGTTGTGGGTCACGTTGAATCGAGGGAGCAACAACCGCGGTTCGCCCCATTCGAGCGCTGAGACTGTCAACCAACTTGGCGATGGCATCGCGATGAAGGACGGAGTGGCGATCGAACAAGTCACTTTGCTGCCAGGTCAGCGGTGCGGTGAGGGTCGCTTGAACCGAAATCGACCTTGCCCAATAGTGACTTGGCCCTTTGGCGTAGTGGGCATCGAGTTGGCCTGTCAGCAGCCATAGGAGATGTTTAGGTTCGTTGGATGGTTGAAATAGCCCGATTTGAAAAACACGTGCTACCGGTGGTGGCTGTCCGTTTTGGTTTTCGATATCGGATTCGATGGGGATGGCATTGAGTTCCATTTCGATCCGGCAAACCAGTCGGACAACGCCGTGCCCAATTTCGTTGAGCGCGCGCGTGAGTCGATGGACTTGCTCGGTGACAATCGAATCGATCGTCGTTCGCAGTGGTGTCGGATGCTCCAAACATTCTTCGATGGCGAGTTCAGGAGAAGCGTGGAGAGTAAGGATCGGTTCGTATTGGTTGTGGAGTGCTTGGTCCATGCGTTGAAGCAACTGCTCGTTGAATCTCGAAGCCAGTCCGGCTCGAGGAAGTTCAGCGAGCTGCCCAATTTTCCGGATACCCAACCGATGCAATTTGGTCACGGTTGCTTGCTCCAGTCGCAATGCCTCGATGGGAAGCGGGTAGATGGCGGTACCAATCGCTTCTTTCGGTTCGAAAATAGTTATTGCGGGCTTTATGGATTGGGTGTTTCCTGTACGCTCAATTTCGGCCAAGTCCAATGCGATTTGGGAACGGTGCGTGTAGTTTGCGAGCGCCCACGCGGTTCCAATACTATCGGCGATTGCGATAGAAGCCCAGTAACCTTGATCGGCAACCCATCGATGTACGGTGGTTGCTAGTATCGTATCACCACCAAAGAGAGGTGAGATGCCGGTGATGTCCAGCAGGATTGACTGTGGTTGGTGCAGCGAGCGACCCGCCCAAGGCTGAACATCGAGTTGTTCGAGTCCGACAATTGGGCTGAAGCATTGCGACGACTCCGCCAAAGAGCAAAGAGATTCGATGTCCGCTTGAGGGTCGTGTTCGACCAGTTGTGCTTCTGCGCAAAGCATACTGGCCTGACTGAGTTGCATTTGGGGCACGATGCCAAAGGCGCGAGCAGTTGCGTTGGCAGCGGTCACCACGCGCCCTCGCCGCGCGTCGCGCGAGTGCAAGAGGATCGGCCCGATACCCATCGGATTTGTTGTTTTTGGTTCAGCCTGCGATTTCGCGGCTGCGACGCGTTGGCTGGGCCAGTTGGGCAGCCAGATGCAAAGCACTCGCTTGCTCATATCGAGCTCCTTGCGTTGTTGGGTGGGTGGTGTCGCTCCGCGACTCAGCCACCCATTGACTGTGACCGTTCAAGCCCACGGTTAGCCGTGCACCTGTTCGGCCGCCACTGCATCGAGCTAATTCTAAGTCGAACCATCGAATGTCGTCTTGATGTCGCATTTCAAGATGGTTGGCAGTGCGTTCTTGTGTTGACGAGCGGACCAACCATTGAACATCCGCCCAACTTGGTTGCGCGCGAGCCGATCTCGCGTCGCGTAAAAAAATGCCTAATCCGCCACCTTGTTCGGCTGCCAATTGCAATTTGCGCGCGACGCGATCCTCAAGTGCCCCAACCTCAGCGATCACCGCTCCTACGGCAGGACATCGCAACACTTGCGCCAATCCCCAAATGGCGTCTGCATGATTGGCTGGCTGCAATGCGATCACGCGTTCTAAAGGAATGCCGAGCGACTTCATCGCAGGAGGATAAAATTGTCGTTGCGCATCGACTACTACCAAATATTTTCCCTCAACAATGGCTTGCCGAGCAATCATCAAGCCGATCGAGGCGACTCCTGAACCTGGGCCGCTACGAAGCAACTCCAACATGCTGCCGCGCGCGTAACCGCCATGAGGCAAATGCCGATCCATCGTGGAGCAGCCGCTCGAGATGCGTTCTTGGGTAGGACGGCCTGCCGTTTCCATGTCCCGAATCTGGCGAGTCAACTGCTCCAATTTTTGGAAAGCAGAAGCCTCGGGCCGCTCGGTTGGAAGAGGTAGACTTGGAAGAGATAGATCAGGTTTCATGGTGCGGCTTCACAGGTTTCTGGCGGTCCGCCTCTAATGCTAGCATTGGCTGTTTCCAGCGTCCATGGAATTCGTCCAGTTTGACCGTGTGGCACGTCCCGTTTGACCGTGTGGCACGTCCCTGAGGTTACGAAGGGCGTGGGAATCGCTAGCAACATTTGCCACACTTGCCACGCCCACCGCTAATCGCTCTGGGACGTGCCACACGTGCCGAAATCACTCGCTATTCGTTTAAGCACATAAGAACCAGTGTGGGTGACACGGTTGGTCAAACGACCGGCCGAATTGCCAAAAAATCGACAGGTCAGGGCTCTTCCTGAGCCATTTCTACAACTTGCAGATTGAGAAGGGTGCGCGGTTTTCCATCTTCTGAATTCTGGCAAAATCCGTTAGGGTAAGCTCAACAACGGCCACATTCCTGTTTCACTTACACGATCAAAAACCCTTGGATGTTTAGACAGCGACGATTTCAGACGAGGATGGCAGTCGGGGCGCTCGTCGCATTTGCCGTTGGATTGGTTTGCCAAGCTTGGGATTTGGAGATTTCTCAATTCGTTCAAAGAATGAAAATCCCCGGCGATCTCAGAAAAACGATCAGTCTTTCCGAGTCCTTCGCACACTCCAGCGGCAGCATAGTGATATTTGCAACCCTACTTTGGATCGATTTCAAAAACCGACCGAAATTATGGCAGGCAGCATTTTTCACATTGATTTGCGGGATCGCGTCCAACGCGGCCAAGATGATGATTCCCAGGGTTCGACCCCATTCGCTAGACCAGTCCGAAATTGAGATCGTGTCCAGCTGGCAAACTTGGGGGGTTCCCTGGACAGGATCCTGGTTTGAAGAACAATTTCGCAGTTTTCCATCGGGTCACTCTGCGACCGCAGTTGCATTGGCAATAGGCTTAACGCAAGTTTACCCCCGTGGAAAATGGATTTTCGCTACATTGGCCGCAGTCGCCTGTTTTCAGCGGCTCGAATCAAGAGCCCATTTCCTATCCGATATCATGGGTGGCGCAGTGATTTCGCTAGTCATTTCGTTATGGTATAGGAGTTCATCGAGTCGTTCGAAGGACGAAGACGACTGTGAACTACACAAATCGATCCATCACCCACCATTGTTGAAGACTGAATGAATTTACCGCTAGATTCCAAGGCCATTTTTCCATCGGCTGCTCAAGGTGGTGCGGTAACGATTGGAAACTTCGATGGGGTTCATCGCGGTCATCAAGCCATCATTCAACAAGTTCGCAGGCTAGCGGACCAAGTTTCAGGTCCAGCAGTCGTCTTTACTTTTGATCCTCCCCCTTCACGCATATTGCGACCAGAATTTGCCCCGGCATCGCTCACGGGAATTGAGCGAAGGACGGAACTGCTTAAGAAACTCGGCATCGACTTCGTTATTGTCTATCCGACGAGCAAGGAGCTTTTGGAGCTAGAGCCCGAACAGTTTTTCGAAAACATCGTCGTTCAATCGTTGAAAGCCAAAGCCATCGCCGAGGGGGAGAATTTCCAATTCGGCAAGAAGCGTAGAGGCGATGTCCCGATGCTGAAGCAACTTTGCAAAAAGCATGACTTGCAATTTTCATTGCTGGAACCGCAACAAGACCAAGGCGAATGGATTTCCAGTACCCGCATCCGCTCGCTCATTGAGGCAGGAGATATCGCCGGCGCAAATCGCCTTCTCATCGAGCCATATCGTATTTCTGGGACCGTAGCGCACGGTTCTAAACGCGGACGAACGTTGGGATTCCCAACCGCCAATCTTGAAAACATCCGAGTCCTATGCCCGCCAGTAGGCGTTTACGCAGGTCGAGTCACCGCCTGTAGCCTTCGAAAGGAGAGTTCGTCGGACGTAGCTAGTCCGATAGGCATGCCTGTCGCCATCAACATCGGCCCCAATCCAACCTTCGGCGACGGGACGTTGAAGGTCGAAACGCACATCATCGGTTACGCGGGCGACCTCTACGACCAAGAACTTGCTATCGAATTCTTGGCAAGACTGCGTGATGTCGAAAAATTTGAATCCAAACAGCAGTTATTAAGTCAACTCGGACGCGATATCGAACGAGCCAAGCATCTGGCTATCGATTCAAAGTGAGCGTGCCGCAAGCAGCTAGACCGCTGGTTAAAACCGGACCGACGGATCGATTGCCGTATTGGGCTGCAATTTCAATCAACAACTGACGATTGATCGGCTTGGTGATGTAGTCATTGCAACCGGCATCCAAGCATTTCTGTCGATCACTTTCCATTGCGTGGGCTGTTAGGGCTACAATCCGGATGTGGTGTCCGCCAGTTCGCAATCGTCGGGTGGCTTCGTAACCATCCAACTCTGGCATTTGCATGTCCATAAAGACGAGATCGAATTGAGAATCGTCTTTCTCCACAAGCTCTGCGGCGATCCTGCCATTTTCAGCAACCGTTACCTCTGCTCCAGCTTTCTTCAAGTGAAATGAAATGAGACGCTGATTGTCGGGGCCATCTTCGGCAAGCAAAATCCTGAGCCCTAATAGCGAAAGAGGTTTGGTTTCGACGGGCAATTTCGATTTTTTCGAATCGTCGTCATTTTTACTCAATAGCAGTGATGCCGTCTCCGTATCGATAAAATCGACGCCGGTAAGATCGCCCGCGGATATGGTTACCGTAAAAAGACTGCCTTTGCCTAATTCGGATTCCACGGTTAGGCTGCCACCTAACATTTCCGCTAGTGAATTAGAAATCCTCAATCCCAAACCTGTTCCGCCAAATTGTCGTGATGTGGAACCGTCTGCCTGAGAAAACGCATCAAAGCGTGCAATGAGGTCGCGTTGCTCTTCATTCATTCCGATACCTGTGTCCTCCACCACGAATTGCATCTGATTGAAATTCCGTTGAAACGCGATGTGCAAGGAAACGCTGCCGACTTCGGTAAACTTAATCGCATTGCCTACTAGATTGAGCAAAATCTGGCGTAACCGAGTCGGGTCCGTTTTTATTTTCGATGGAATTTTGGTTTGGTAATGGATGTGAAGGGCAATGCCTTTGCCAATGGCCCGTGGTCGTAAAAGCGAAGCAACTTCTTCCACGATTTGGCTCGGCGAAAAGGAGATGCGTTCGACGGTCATCCTACCAGCGTCAATCTTGGACATGTCCAAAATATCGTTCACAATCGCTAGTAAGTGGTTGGCATTGGAACGTATCGTTTGAACGGCGTTCGCAGCAAGCGCAGGATTGCGAGAGAAATCTCCGTCGCTATCTAGCAAATCCGCAAAACCTAAAATAGCCGTCATCGGTGTTCGGATCTCATGGCTCATGTTGGCCAAGAATTCGCTTTTGGATCGACAGGATGATTCGGCTTGTTCTTTCGCAGCTTCGAGAATTTTGTTCGATGCTAACTGTTCGGAAATGTCACGAACAACGGCAAAGTAGCGACCCTTTCTTCCCAGTTGTGGTATGAATTGCACCGAGACGTCGACTGGGATAAGGTGACCATCGCGATGCTTGTGCTCAGTTCGGAGATGGATCGAGGATCCAATGAGTGCCTGTTGCGAATCGACTAATTCCCTTAAGCGGTCTGGATCAAATTGCGGATTGATATCGGAGGGAGTCATCCTTTGCAATTCAGCTAGGTTGTAACCAACATGATTTGCTGCGCCTTGGTTTACGTATACGAATTGCATGGTTTCGGCGTCAACGATGAACACGCAATCGGAAGCGGCATCCATGGCTGTCGTGATTTCCTCAAGCGAACGCTGTCGGAGGTACTCTTCGGTAACGTCCCTTTTCGCTAGTAATATTCCGTCGATTGCGTTTTTCGAATTGATCAATGGCGAAGCGGTCACGCTCAACAGCCTCGTCGGCGAAGTCGAGCAATGATCTTTAAATTCAAGCCGCTCTCCGATGATGTTATTGTTGCATTCGATATGACCGCTGAAGTCCTCCCCGGAGAGAACATTTTTTACAATCTGTTCTCTAAGCTGAAGGTCAATTCTGCCGCAAGTGAAAATGAGTGCATGGGAACCGACGCAAAGGTCATGGCCGAACTTTGTGTCGAGTTTTTGGGCCGCTGGATTGGCAAATCGCACAATTCCATTCAGGTCGGTAATTACAATTGCGTTGGGACTGCGATCAACAGCAGAAGCCAACGTCTGATATCGCTGATTCGCGGCGATCAATGCGTCTTCGGCTATTTTTTTGTCGGTGATGTCAAACTGCAACGAAATGTATTTCTCAGGTTTCCCATCTGGATCCAATTGCGGGAAAATGGTTGAGTCGACCCAATAGAGTGTTCCGTCTTTCGCTCGATGGCAAACATCGTTTCGCCATGGCTTGCCGCTTGCTAGTGCCTTTGACATATCAACCCAATAGGAGGGCGGATGGAATCCGGAATCGAGCAGCCGTTGATCCTGACCTATCAGTTCTGCTCTCTCGTATCCGCTGATTCGGCAAAGTTCGGCGTTGGCATCCGTTATGTTGAAAGAACGATCACTAATCAAAAGAAGTGAGTGCTGGTCCAAAGCGTATCGAAGCGCAGTGACCTCCTTCAGTGATGATTCCGCCACTTGGCATGCGGTGACCGCCTCTTGTGTTTTGGCCCGGACTTCATCTTCAAAACTCTGATTCAGTATTGCAAGTTCTGCTTGACGCCAGGCTGCTCGTTGTAAGCTTCGAAGATTTTCTTGTCCAGCTACGATCAGAATGATATCTTCCAGTAGCACCCAACTGGCGTGTTCCACCGAACGCCAAGGACTCGCTGTCAACACTCCAAAAATCGACTGAGGCCAGAAGTAGCCTCTCGCAAAATGATCGATTGCAATGACGAGCGTCGCTGTGAAAAGGACTCGCCAATCGCGATAGAAAGCTAGAAACGCAAGTGATACGAAGATATGAAAGTGGGTTTCGATTCTTCCGCCGCTAAGATGGATAAAGAGGGAAGCGAATAGCATCTGCGATACAACGATCACCTGTCTAGTCAAAACAGAACCGGGACGAAGCCAAGCCAGCAAAATGGGAAGGGAGGCAAGTAAAGTTCCAATCCCAATGGCAACCCAAACATGGATATGAACTTTGCTTTCGGAGCCTGCCCATGTATAAGGCGAGGCGACCGACGCTATTAGGACCGCTCCAATCAACTGCAAGACCATCAGTACTGCAAACAAGTAATCTGTATTGCAGCGACTGTTGTGTAGGTCGCTATTTACAATCTCGGACATTCGTACTTTGGTTGAGTACATACTGCTTTGCGTTGTCATATGGATGTTCCCTTGCAACAACTAGTTTCCCGAGGTTGCCTCGGATCCAATTGGAATAGTTCGCATCCGAAAACGGGAGTTCGACGGAGGATTGTTCTTTGACCCGATAGCATTTGTCTCAACGCAATACGTCCAAGGCTCTGTCCTTCATGGCCCCGTTCCGTCGTTACGCCCCCTTGGAACAGCAACTTGCCTTTCAAATACAACAAGCATTGACCGCTGTTCTTGGCCTGAAACCTTGTTGCCAATTCTCCGTCAAAATCTAGGACCACGCGTCCACCGGGAAATGCGTTGCAGCGACGAGCAAGTGCGGAACGGGACCATTCAGCCTGCTCGAGTCTTGGGCAGTCCAGCAAAAACACGATTTGGCAAGGATGGTTGATTTCTGCGACCAAACGCTCAAGTTCGGAAACCGTGGCAAAAGTGCAAGGACACTTTGGATGAATAAATACCAACAGCGTGTAGCCTGCGTTCGCATCAACGAGTTCTATACCGTTCGGCCAGTTGGTAGGTGAGTCGGAACCTGAGCCAGCCATCGAACTGTAAGTAATTAAGATCGAAAAGCCGCAAGCAACCGCAATGCACCAAGGCAAAACCAATAAAAATAGTACCGATTCCCTCTGCATTGTTGGCTGTCGTTCTTGGATTAGAGCATCGCTCCCAGTTCTGTCTGTCGCCGCAGTTTGTGGCAGGCAACTATGACCGACTCCTTATGGGACAGCGGATAGTGCGGTTCAGATTGCACGAGTAAGCTGGGGAAGGAATGACGAAGAAACAGGTTGCAACGCCTGTTCCATCCAGACACGTGAGAACTCACCCGATTAGCGTCGTTGCGGCTTGCCCGATGCAGGGAACCCAATTTGAGGGAGTGTTTCCGGTATACTCGTGACGTCTACACGAATCGGCTGCCCGGCCTGAAGCTGCCATGCCCCTTCGTGAGAGGCTGCTCTCGATTGGATCGTCAAACGAGACGCAGGTGAACGAAGCATTCTCGTGCCCACCGATGCGTCGAACTCGAACGTGTGGATCGCCATCTTACTCTCGGTCTCAAATCGACGAACGATGCGGCTGGGCATATTCGATTCCTCTGTTTCCAAATTCACTCGAATCGATCCAATACCGCTAGACCGATCGTTGTGCATTTCTGTCACTTGTATTTCCACACTCTCCGGTTTGGCGCGATTCTCCAATACATGAATGCTTAGCCTGACACCTTCAACTCCACTCACTTCCACACCATCGGAGTAACGCTGCGAATTTTGTCGCACTTGCAAAAGGGAAATCGCTTGTAAGTTCGGCGTCGGCTCATACTTAGCCCAAATGCGAACGTCTGCCGCAGTTGCCGACCCGGGCCAATTGGATGCGTGCCAGTTGACCAACGGAACTGGAGTCTTGGCTTCGTAATTCGTGTCGAAAAAATAGTAGGTTTGTCGCGGCAGTTTTGCATTGGCCACGACGGGAGTCACCTCGATCCAAAGCTGATTGGGTCGCGGAGTGAAGTGACTGTCTGGATCTTGTATCGAGATTGGGAAATTCACGCCGTTCTTGTGTTGTGACGGCCGATGGACACGTGCAATCATACGACCACTATCCCCCGTCCGAACCAGTGTGGCGGAACGTGGCGATGATCTGTCGTAAGGCTTACTCACGATGTCCCTTGCGTCATCTGTCAAAAACAGTTCTACCGATTCACCTCCTCGGAGCTGTATTGATTTTACGATCGCCTGAAACGAGACATCGTAGGGTGCTTGCGTTATCTTCGTCAGTTCTACGGGGGTGTTGAGTTTGGCTTCCGCAAACGAATCAGGATTCTTCGCGTTCGGTACACCATCGGACTTGGCAACACGATAGGTTCCCAAGGAAAGTTGCTCAGAAAGAGCTCGTAGCAGATCGCTACCGTTTTCAATATCGTAGTACTTGCCCTTGGTACGCTCCGCCAACTCCTGTAACGTTTTGCGCGAATTCGCATTCTCCCGATCCGAGACTCCAACCCCTAAAATAAACAATGGCACCTTGTTCGTATCCCACGCTCGATAGACTCCATCCAAGGTTGTCGTTGGACCCGGTTCGCCACCTGGACGTCCGGACGCATTAAATTGAAAATTGTCACCGTCGGTAATGACCACGATGCTCTTGGCCGTGGATTCGTCGTCTGCGCTGAAATCCCGAAAGGACTCGATGATGGAAAGATAGAGCGGAGACTGTCCCCATGGCACAATTTTTGTGAGCTTGCTCGATAAACCACCGATCATGTCGGTAGTAAATCGCCCTAGCGGAAGTATCGCTTCAACGTCGCGGCTTGGCACCAGATCGTTTGGTATCGTGTCAGGGTAATTGGGTTGGACCAGTATCTGAGACTTTCCCTTTGTCGCCCCTGTCTTCTCGTCGATAGGCCGAGACCATCCCAAACGATGCCCAAACAGACGTACGCCAACCCTGGCGTCTGGCCGTGACGCAATTTGCGTAAGCATGCGCAATACGCTTTCTTTGGCTAGCTCAAGCCGAGACTGCGATCTCAATGCGATCGCTTCTACTGGAATCTCTTCCCCCATGCTCCAAGAACAGTCGAGCACAAAAACGGTCGAAGGCTGTCGCTGACGATCACCAAAAAGAACGATTTCCGCCCAGTCGTATTGGCGAGGTTTGAAATCAACTACGATCCCTTGCCTCACAAACATGGGGGCTGGGAATTCATGCCCTCGATAGACCACGACCGCTTCGTGTGTGAGCGACTGATCCAACGGAGGACACACCAGATTGTAAGTTGGGGTTTGTCCTGTAACCGGCATGGAAATCCCAATTCTTCCCTCTCGCAAAATTCCTTTCGGATTGCGAACGAGAACGGTTGCGAGCCCGTCAGGAATCGGTAACTTCCACGGCAGATCCGTCGATAAGTTAGCGACTGTCGGCTGGACTTTGACCTCAAATGGAATACGGTCGGACTCGGCAACCGTCAAACCTTGTTTTACCGATGCTATTATCCCATTGCGAGCAATGGGGCTGAGGATTTGCACTTCTCCGCCAATCGAGTGAACTGATTCGCTCATGCGTGCTGTCGACTCTTGGATGGACGAAGCGTAACTCAAGACCTGTTGAACCGCCCGTTCGAAGTAGGTCTCCGAACGTGTGCCGAAAAATCCTTCGGTCGTCCCGTCCGCGTAAAAGTCATCGATCGTACGATGTGCAAACCAAAGGAGGAGGTCCTTGAGTGCGAGCCTTCGAAACGATAACGCACTATTCGATTCAAATCGAATGGGGCAAAGTGGAAGGATCGTACGTTCGTACTGTTCCGCAAACGCGGTTTTATTCCAGTCATCGGACTCGGGTGCAATGGTTTGATTCGAGCCGGAACTCTGTACCCAATCCTCTAGGCGGAATGCGCTAAACGAAAGCATCGACTGATAGCAACGGCGCAACCGAGAATTGGCTATATCGATCGCGACGAGTTCACGTTCCGAATCACTCACACGTGGATTTGCCGGACCAGAAAAGGTCTCAATCGATAAACCGTCCTTCAACTGCAACATCTCGCCAAGCGGGTGGGAAGCCCAATTCCGCATTCGTTCCGCGTATCTTGCTCGTTGGAAGCTTGGCCGCTCTGTTTGTGCGCTTTCCAACTTCGTCGATCGCTGGCCGAGCCCGAGCCGGTTCGTGAGAGCCGACACTCCGGACCCCGAATCCTCAATCGGCGTTCGTTGGCTTGGGCGATCGGGATCACGGATTAGTTGCTCAAGCTTTTTTCGAAGCGAAATTCTGTCGTAGGCCGATAGGAATGGCAAAGCCAATAACGATTCGACTTGCCGAATGGTCGCACCGTTTGCAGTGGGCGTTCGGAGTGCGCGATCCACATGCTCCCTGACTAACGCTTTTAGTGAATCGGAATCACGGTGCACTTGGCCAAATACTGCATTGAGTTGTTCCCTTTTGCCGCTTCCAGCTTCAGAGACATTGCTTAGCAATTCCCCGAGCTCTTGGAGACCACTGATCAATCGCTTCAATTCTTGGATTGCCAGTTGCTCACGCAAAAATGGATCCGCGCCCTCTGGCTTGGTGTTAAGCAATTGCGCTACCGCTTCGGATTGCCCCTTTTCAGAATCCGTAGTCTTCCAATCTCCTAGGTTTTCAAAATCAGTGTCCGGTGAACAGATCCAGGCAGCTAAATAAGCTAGCTCAGAAAGCCCCTGATCCCGCATCTCGATTGCAGCTTCGATTCGGGAAGCGATGCTCTCCTTGTTGCCGTCGATTGCGTCCAGCGACTTCCTAAATCCGCTCCAAGTTTGGCTCTCGTTTCCAATCAACAAAAGATCGAGGGGCCCTAGGATGAGTTGATCTTCCGCTTGACGACGTTCTCGATCCGCGTCCAACTGGGCTGGGCGACGCCAACGATGGCCACGAACATCACCACGAATTGCTAACCGTTCACAGCGGTCTCGCAATTCGAATAATTCTTGAATAATGTCACGATCCGGCCATTGGGTTGCGCATTCATATTTCTTTGTTAGCCCAACAAAGTTAAGTTCGTTCCATAGCGCGGCCTCGGGTTGGAGTCCAGCCAAAGCGACGACCTGAGCTAGGCTTTGATTCGCGTCCACCGCAGCGCCAACGATATTCGTTCGGAGGGAGTTGGCTGTACTGGACGAAACTTCGCTTAGGAATTCTTGTAACGCAAGGGATGGTAAATAGGATGGGGCAGCCTCGGTCGTTGCACCCTCGTGAAGTATCTGCGACTTGGCAACCTCATTGTGAGTGTTCGAAAGTTCCTTTGCGCGGACGAGCGACTCCTTGATACGTCGACTTAGTGTAGGAAAGATTTGTTTGGAAGCCATTTCGGCATAGGCTGAACCAGCAGCGGACAGTTGCTCGAGCCATAGAAGCTTCTGTTCGAGTTCCGCCCAATTCTTAGGATCGTAGCGATATGCTCCCACATCTCGCAAAAAGTCCATCCCCCTCCAAAGTTCGGCAAGGTCCTCCGGTGTCGTATTGGAAATAGCAACATCGGTATGATGTACGGCAGCGATTTGGCGTCCCAACTCGCCTTGCTTGAGCGACCATGCGACGCGAAAATCGTCAAATCCTTGCGGCATGACGCGAGGTGTTTGTGACGTACCGCGATGCGATTGAGTCCAGCCATCAACGGCTGAAACCAAGTAGTCAGCAAGCTCACGGACGCTGATCGCCCCATCTCCATTGCCGTTTGCCGGCCTCGAATCGGTTGATCGATGGTCTGCTGCACCAGCAAGTCCGAGTCGCAGCTCACGACCAAAAATCGAGGAATGCAACTCTGGGCTGGACCATGACTGTTGATCCGGCGAGGATGAGGTTAGCACCACGATCGAATCTGAGCGGGGCGTCGCAGCCCAAGCCTCCACTCGATTCACGAAGGTGTTATTGAGTTGTGCAGTATTCCAATGGACCCGCTGATGAACACAGTCCAGGATAAGCAAAACCTTGACTCCTGGCGGAGTGTTGGCGGCGATCGTCGATCCCAGTTCCTCCATCGTAATCCACTGAGCCGTTGCCAGTGAACTCGCGGCCGGCGGAATGAAGCAAGCCTCACCCTCCTCGTTCACCGCACCATGCATGTTGACGTATAGAATTAGCGTACCAGCTCGCCGGGCTAACGAAGCGAGCTCGTGAAGCTGAGTTCGAAGATCGTCCAAACACGACGATTTCGTTTGCCAGGATTTGCTAGAGTCTTTCCAATGCAAAGCCTTTCCATTTAAGGATGCCAATCCAGATACATCCTCTGAGGCCCAACCGTTGGGTGGAAGTGGCCAAACGTAATTCGTTGCAGCGACCGTAATCATTGGTGTCTTGATTGGTGCATGCAACAACAAGTAGACGAATGCAGAAAGCATGCAAACAGAAAGCAGCAGCAACAACGCGAGCGTTGTTCGAAATGAACGGACAGGAGACGGATCACTGCTGGCTCGCCCAGTTTCGACTTGCCACCGATGCCGAACAGGCTCAACCACAGTCTCGGATTGGCCCTTCCAATTCCGTTGCCGCTCGCCACCATTTTTCATGTTAATATCGCTGCCATTGTGTCGAAGCGGGAATCACGTTTTGAGATGTACTGTTGTTTTCATTGGACTGAATCGTAGCATCAAAAACAGTCCAAATCTGACTTTGCGAACGAAGTTGTCCGATCAATCGCAACTCGGCAGTTCGTTTTCGTTCGCTTAGGATCTCAACACGAATGCGATCGACAACAACTGGCAAAGGCAAATATCCCTCCTCTTGCCGCTCAAGAACGCGCAGAAGGTGAAGTTTCCCCTTAGCATCAATAGCCTGAGATACCTGGCCTGGCTGGAGATTTCTCAATGCGGACCGCAGCGGTGCTGGATCTACGCTAGTAATTTCGGTCCATTGATGGATTTCCGTTTCGATATTGTCCTTCGAAAAATCGGTAGGGGGCTCGATTGGAACTCCTAAAGCACGGTTTCGCAAAAACGCTGCAATCTTATTCGCCGACTCGCGATTGGAACATTCGTTGACGAGCACGGAAATCTGCTCCCATCGCAATTTCATTGGAACTCGATAGCGTTCTCGATTGACTTCATAGTAGGCCAACAATTCTTGAGACAAAACGTCGGGTGCAATCTGAATTCGACGTTCAAACCAAGCTTGAATTTCTTGAGGACTAAGTGTGGGTGGGGCCATGCCCGCGGCCGCCAATCGAACTTCATTTCGGGTTTGTTGGCCAATCAATTTCCAATCAATGACTCGCGTCGTTTCCACAGTTAGTTGCTTGCGTCGAACGGTTGGATCGTTTGCGTTCGATGCATCTCCGCTTCGTAATCGTGCCTCAACCAAGGGCAGGACTTGGCTTTCGAAAACAGGTTCCCCATTCACCCTGGCAAGAATCATATCACCAGCCTGCGACGGTGTTACTGCGTTCTCAAAACTAACCAATTGAATGCCGTCGAAAAATGGGGACGGAAGACTGGACGGAAGACTGTTAGTGGTGAGAGCCAGGTCGCTAGCGGGGGCTGGTGGACCTTCTCGCGGTATGTCGTCTTCCTCTAACGGCTTCGAATTGCAGCATGCCAACGCCATTCGAGCGACTCGGCGTATTCTCGCGGAAGGTTCTTTCTCGCAAGTGGTAAGTTCTTGCAATCTCTTGCGGACCTTGTTGCTGCAGCACGAGGGTGAACTACAAAATTTGCAGCCGCATTCCGGTTTGCATTGGATGGCTTTGACGGCTTCGAATCGTACTTCTTCGGTGCAATCACTCATCCCTTCAAGCAACGCATCCTCGACTTTCTCGTAGCAGCCACCGCATCCCAAGGTAGCGAGGTAACGAATTGCCATGATTTTTTGGGGTGCTGCATCCTCTTCTTGCTTGATCTCGGCGGCTGCCTGTACGGCTGGTGGCGCACCTTCCTCCATATTGGCAGGATCGGTTATGGGAAGTACGGGGGGTTGAGGTTGCAAGCCGGGGAAACGACCGGTCAGATCCAGCCCACTAAGCAATCGGCTTCCGAGACGTTGAAGGATACCGCCCGTTCCTTTTGCTAAAGTAGGCAGACCCAGAAATTCCGGCAAACTACAATTGCTAGCTGAGGGAGCGGGCGCAATAGCCACAATTGTTGTGTTGTTGCCAACAGCCGCGCTGGTCGAAGGAGTTGGCTTGGGAGACTTGGGGGTTGATGCGCAGCCCAAAAAGCCACCAACTACGCATGCGAACGCAGCGTAAAGGGACCAAGAAGCGGGTTTCCAGTTTGTTGACCGACCTAGCACTGCTACTTCTCATTCGCTGTTAACAGGATTCCTATTCGCCCGAGCGCATCGGTATCGTCATCAAAGTCCACCCAAGTGTATCGTCCTTCGCGATCGAACGACTTGAGTCTTGATACATATAGGATTCAACAGAATGGCTGTTTACTGCGCCGCGAAAATGCAGGCATTCAGATTGGTTTGCGAGCATTCCATCCAATAGGTGCCAGGCACCTATTTTGCGTTCTTTTCCCTTGTTGGTAACATGCCACACTGATGTAACCTACGGAATGTTACAGTGCAGAAAGTAAGTTACCAAACGAATAACGCCCCCGTGAGTAACAAGTCTTCATGGGGCTTTTTTCGTCTTTACTTCTTCAAGCAATTTCTGCGACTCAAAAAGCTGGGCCTCCAGCTTGCGATTGGCCTCCTCCAGCGACTTGGACATTGCCTTGGTCCGCTCGACCTGCTCCTGCATTCGGTCCTTTGGCGAGGAAGGACGAGGGTCTAGATACTCAACCACCTTGACGGCGGTCCTGGTCACGTGTGTTCTTTCCAGGGCCTGCAATGAAGGGTCCAGGCTAGTTAATGTAAGCATCAGTGAAAATAGCATAGTAGGACTCCTTGAGCGTATACTATGGCGTTGTCAGCCAAGGGTCAACGGTACTTACAAATCCAATCGAAAAGCAGCCATTTCCGCGATATTTGTCGACAACTTCGAAGCTGAAAACTCGGGTTTTCGGATTGGTTACAAAAACAACCCCAATTGAACGCGAGCTGTGCCCTGAAAAACGTGTGCCAATGCCCACGTTGAAACCTCTCCTGATAGACCCGTAATCTAGTGATGCCCAGAAAGGTAATGCCCTGGATGCCAACAATGATGACGATGTGACGGATTGACGTAGTAATTATTAGATTGGACGACGAAACGGGCGTTAAGCTCTGTGGGTACGAAAAGTTCCCTTGATACGCTCCATAGCTGGGCGGCAATGAGCCTCCAATTCCGTATCGCATCCAATAGGTGCCCGCATCCAATAGGTGCCAGGCACCTATTGGCGTCTATTGGCGTTTTTGTTTACTGCGTGACGAAAATGCAGGCATTCAGATTGGTTTGACAGCATTCCATCTAATAGGTGCCAGGCACCTATTTTGCCAGGCACCTATTTCGCTATTTTGCTATTTTGCTTTACTCGTCTTTTGCGATTTCTTGCCAAAAATAGTTGTTCGCCCATTTCCAATCCGCTAACATTTCGTTTTGCAAATTGCATAACTCACCTGTCTTGGTCCGTGGCAGGCTGTGCTCGCCCTCTTCTTTTATATGCACAAGATATGAGCCAATCCTCTAATATCACACGTGAAAATCCATCCGTAAGACCGAATTCGACAACCACCAGAAACCGAAAAGAACGACGCAGCAGGCTAGCCCGTTCATTGCAGCTTGAACTCTTAGAAGATCGGCGGCTCTTGGCTGTAGCTTCCCTCCCTGATCAATTTCTTCCTCTCGGCGGCACTCCCGAGCCAGTCTTCTTGACTTCAGCCCACGTTTTTGCTGGAGCTCCTGCCGATCTCATCGGTGTCGGTCGCGATGGACAAATCACGGTTGCTCGCAATGCAGATAACAATGCATGGCAATCGATTACACGCACTCCACCTGTTGTGCCAACTCTCAATCCAGCCATCAATCCTGTTCTTGGCGGTGCCGCTGCCTTGCTCAACTCCGACCCGTTCGAAGACCTCATTCTCCAATCCGTCAACTCCTTTGAGATCATACACAACAACGTCTCCGGCGGTTGGACCAGCGTTCAATCCATCTCCTACGTTGGCACGACCAATGCAGCCACTCACCCATCGACTCGTCCAATTGCTACCTTGCTCGGCTCCGATTTCAATATCGATGTTGTCGCACCTCTGTCCCAAGCAAACAAAATCGCAATTCTTCGGGGACAAGCAAATGGCTCCTTTCAATCGCCGATTTACTTTGCCACTGGGGGCGTTGAACCAATCGTTGTCGCTGCCGCAAACGTGCTAGGCACCCCTCTCCCCGACATCATCGTCGGGCATCGCAATGGAACCATCACTTTCCTCGAGGGGCTATCCGATGGCTCATTCACTCTGCGCCCCGACCTGACTCAAACCAATCTCGTCCCCGATCTCAAAGCCATCGATACGGCAGACTTGAACGGCGATGGCCTCTTTGAAATCTTTGTGGCTGGCGGCAACCAAGCCATCGAACTCACCTCGGCTGCCGACCCTCTCTCCGAATCTCCCATCCGCAACGGCAGATTTGCAAACGGACTCAGCAATTGGATCGTGAACTCCGTCGGAGCGGCCCCTGGGCAAACGTCTGGCAGTATCAATGCACTCTCAAGTGTCGCCCAGTTCACCGAAAACCAATCTTTTTTGACATCCCTGAGTCAACGCTTCGTTATCCCGCCGAACCCGCAAACAATCGAATTCGATTTGCTCTCGCTAGGAATCGATAACGTGGGGACAGCTCAAGTCCCCGACGCTTTCGAAGTCTCGTTGCTGGATCAAAATCGCAACTCGCTTGTCCCAACACATAGCTACCGTTCCACCGCCTTCGTCAACTTCGGTGCTGGCAACACTTACTCGGCCGGCTCGCGTGTCACTCGTAACGCGTCGACCATAACTCTCGATATATCCAACCTTACACCAGGCACCGAAGCCACCCTTATCTTCGACCTGATCGGCAATCCCGGCGGCGAGCGTTCCACGGCGACCATCGACAGCGTCCGAATCACCCCTGAAATCATTCGCAATGATACCTTTGTTGTCACCTCACTCCCTGGTCCCTTTTCTAACGCCCGAGACCTATCGATCGGCGATGTCGATGGAGATAGCCGTCCCGATATCGTGGTAACGGACTCGGGCCTCAACTCCGTTGTTGTCCTCAACCGCACCGCCGGCGGAACTTGGAATCGCGACCCCATCGCACTCCCGCTTGGTTCGAACCCTGAGCGCCTCGCGTTAGGAAACTTCACTGCGACAGACGCCATCACGGATATCGCAACCCATTTGAACGGCCCGAATTCCATTCTCTCCCCAATCGTTTCCAATGTCACCATCCCCACCGTTCAATTGATCGCGCCTCCCAGCACCATTACATTAGCTGCCACCGCCAGCGCGGTATCTCAGCTCGGAACGATCACCCTGCAATTCAGCCAGCCCATGTTCGTGGCGACACCGACGACGCCAGGCTCGGCCAACAACATCAATGCCTACCGCGTCTATCACCTCGGCCCCAACGGAATCAATAATGCAGGCTCCGGCGACGACGTTTCCTTCACCATTCTCTCCGCTCAATACGAGTCCGCTACCAATCGAGTCCAACTGCAATTGGATACGGCGAGCCTTGCTAACCCAGCCATCGCCGCAGGCTCTCTCTACAAGATCGTCGTCTCGGGTGCTGACATCGCACTTGGCTTGCGCGATGTAGCAGGCAACCCTATCGACAACGGTCAAGACTTCACTGCCACCGTAGCCTTGGAGCGAACGCCAACGCTCTCAGCAATCGCTGCCATGATCGCTGACGAAGGCACACCGATTGTCGTTGTTCCTTCGCTGTCGCACTACAATCACAACCGAGCTTACGATGCGGTCTTCGATTGGGGTGATGGTACCTCGACGAACGTCGTTGGCAATAACCTATTCCCCATCGAAGCGTTCGCGTCCAGTCATACCTACTCTGACGAAGGTGAATACACCTTCACCTTGCGAATCTTCGATGGAGCTTCTTCCATCGCGCAATCAACCGCAGTGGTCACTGTTCGCAATGTGGCTCCATCGATCGCGCCCCTGACTCCCATAACCGCATCCGAAGGGCAATCGATTAGCACTACATGGACAGCCTCTGACCCCGGTCTCAACGATGCTCTCTCGACCATCATCAACTGGGGGGACGGTACTTCGTCCACCGTACCAGCGACAACCCAAACGGGCGCAAGCCGATCCTTCACCGCCGCCCATACCTTCCCCGATAACGCAACGTACAATGTCCGCCTAAAAATTTCCGATGGACTCGTCGACGTTTTTTCGACGACCACTGCCACGATAGCTTCGGTTGCTCCTGCCTTCACCGTGAGCAACCAAACGGCGGTCGTAAATCAACTCTTGGCATTGCCCTCGATTTCCGTTTCCGACCCTGGCTTCCCCTCTGCTCTCGGGACCGTCGAAACCTTTACCGCGAGCATTCTTTGGGGAGATGGCACTCCCTCGCAAAGCGTCCCAATTAGCAATTTTGTCGCCGGTAGTCCAGGTTTTCCAACGACCGCAAAGCTGTCTGCAACTCATATATTTGCCGCAACCGGCTCCTTCTCGGCCACGCTTACCGTGAACGACGACGACGGCGCGAGCACCACCAAGAATTTCACTATTGCCGTCAGTGCTGCAACAACCCCAGACACTTGGCTGCCCATCCTAAACTTCGATCGCGATGGCTTCGGAAATGTCATTCCAGCCGGTACGATCATCAGCAATCAATGGGCCAACTGGGGCGTTCACATCGCTTCGAGTGCCCCTTCAAAAAACCCGCCGATGATCTTCTGCTCACCCGCACCGACAGGCGATGACTATGATCTCGGCTCTCCCAATGCCGCCTTCGGCGGGCCAGGGATCGGAAGCGCTGGTACTTCCGGTCCGACCGCCAACAAAATCGATCTAAAAAACATCCTCATTCTCTCAGAAGATGGCGATAGTTCGGACCCAGACGACAACGCAACTGGCGGAACCTTACTCTTTACCTTCGATCACCCCGTCATGATCGACGATGTGAAACTGCTGGATATCGACGCTGGAGAAACAGCCACCTTGCGATGGTTCAACGCTGCCGGAACGCTTATCTCGCAATCCACCGTCAATGGAGTTGGGACTGGCAACGGCCTGCATACCGCAGCCATCAACGCCCGCGGAGTTTCCAAACTCGAAGTCCAACTGTCCGGCAGCGGAGCCATCACCGAACTCATCTTCTGCCGCAACCAGCTGCCATCCAATTCCATTCAAATCGCTGGCCTACCGACCGCACGCGAAGCATCCAACTACACCCTCAATCTCAATCACAATGGAAATTTGGTAAACCAGTGGATCGTCAATTGGGGAGACGGTTCCTACAACACATACCCTGGTAACTCAACCACCGCACAGCATACATTCGCCGATGGCCCCACCTCCAATTCTATCCTGGCATACGGCCTATCCGCCTCGTACCATGTGTTTGCCTCACGCGAACTCGAGCTTGCGATCGAGAATGTCGTTCCAAAGTTGACCATCAGCGGCAATGCGAACGCCGAAGTGGACACCACATACACCCTCAACCTATCGAAATCCGATCCAGGGACCGATACCATCGCAGGTTGGCTGATCGATTGGGGAGACAGCACGCCCTATCAATCGCTGGTCGGAAACCCGTCGTCCGTGACACACACCTTCGCTCGCCGAAGCAGCTACAAAGTCCTCGCGCACGCATTCGATGAAGACTACACCGGCCCTCGCTACACCGCAAGCGGCTCTATCCTAGAGATAGTAGCCCGAGGGGACGAAGGGAGTGAAAACTTCGAGCTTCTCATTGACAACATCGTTGTCCAAGCCTGGACGGCAACCAAAGCACGCCAAACGTTCACTTACCGCACTCCCAGTCCAGTCGCTCCAAACCAAGTCAAAATTCGCTTCACCAACGATTTGGTTGAACCGGCCCGAAATTTCGATCGCAACCTAAACGTCGATCGGCTTATGATCGACAACCAAATCTTCGAAACCGAAGCCAATGACGTCTATTCTACTGGCACCTGGAAAGATGCCGATGGAACGCAGCCCGGCTACCGACAAAGCGAATCGCTAACCAACAACGGATTCTTCCAATTCGATTACGATGCCAACAACGGTACGACCGTACAAATCCGCGCAGCAGGCGATATGGGGGGCGAACAATTCCAGCTTTCCATCGGTGGAACGGTCGTAGGCACTTATACCACAACCACCGCCTTCAAGAACTTCACCTACCAGTCTTCTCGCATCATATCACCCGATCAAGTTCGCATCTTATTCATCAATGACTTGTACCAACCCAAAAACCATATCGATCGCAACCTGCAAATCGACTGGATGGCACTCAGCAACGGCTCAAATAGCCAGCGATACCAAACCGAAGACCCGAGTGTCTACTCTACAGGGACCTGGGCGCCTGGCGATGGTATCGTGGCTGGCTACCGGATGAGCGAATGGTTGCATGCCAACGGCTATTTTCAATACGCGGCCACCCGTACCAATTCCCCTTTCGCAACGGAGTGGATATCCAATACGTTGACCGTCACGGTCAATGGCGAGGTCACAAAATGCCTGCCGACCATCGACTTCGAACGCGCTGCCAACGGCACATCCTTGACCGCCGGTACGCGCATCACCAATCAGTTTGTATCCCTCGGCATGACCGTCTCAACCAACAATGCGTCGCGGCCCGCCATGATCTTCAATTCGGCCGCTCCGACCGGTGGTGATACCGATCTAGGCACGCCCAACTCTGCTTATGGCGGCCCTGGCATTGGCAATGGTGGCAGTGCCAACAAAACCGCATTGCGCAATGTACTGGTCATCTCCGAAGACAACAACGCCTCGAACCCCAACGATAACGCAACCGGCGGTACATTGACCTTCACCTTCGCCCAGCCGACCATGCTGGATGAAGTCCATCTGCTGGACATCGACTATCTCGGCAGCAAAATCCGACTGTTCGCAGCCGATGGTTCTCTCATTAGCGACACGCCGATCCCTCGTGTTGGCGACAACAGTTTTCAAATAGTCACGCTCAACGCGCGCCGTGTCAGCCGCATGGAAATCATTCTCACCGGCCCAGGGGCGATCGCTGCCGTTGTCTCCTGTCGAACTAGCTTACCAATTGGCCCTCCGCCATCGAAGTTCTTTGTGGTTGACTCCAATGACAAAACTTACCGTTACAGCGACAATGGAACCAGCGTCGGCAATTTCGCCCAACAATCCTCCGTCAACGCCCGAGGCATCGCGACCAACCGCGATTCCAACCCTGTCTGGATCATTAGCGAGGAGGGTACCAACGACCGAGTCTACGTCTACGACTCCAACACCGAATTGCTCCTCGGCTCATGGCAACCGACGGGCATCGCTTCCCCACAAGGGATCACGACCAACGGAACCGATTTGTGGATCATCGATTCCTCAACCAAACGCATTTCGAAATTTGCAAATGAAGCCTCGCGCAAGTCCGGTTCGGTGGCAGCCACCAGCAGCTTCGCACTCAATTCCCACAACGCCAATCCAACCGACTTGGTCACGGACGGTCAAACAATCTGGGTCGTTGACACCAATTGCGATAGCGTCTTTGCCTATAGCCTAACTGGAACACTGCTCAACACTTGGCTCCTCGATTCAGCCAATTCCGATCCGTCCGGGATCACCATCAACACCCGCAGCAACAACGGCATCTATGTTCTGGACAGCGTTGACAAACGGGTCTATAGCTACGCCAGCCGTAATTTCACCAACAATGCCAAGCAGTCTGCGACCAGCAGTTTCGTGCTTGCGTTAGGTAACACAAACCCGGTCGGACTCGCCGATCCAGGTGGCCAAACGCAAATCGGCGACGTTGTTACCGATGCCTTCGCGGCTGCTGGCACCACCATCGATTGGACGTTCACCGCCACCGCTGGTCAAAAGATTTACGTCAATTTCCAATCGATCACCAATGGCCGAATCGATTCTCAATTGATCGACCCCGCTGGCAACATCCTCTACAACAAGGGTGGTTTCTACGGCTTCCAACCAACCGAACACGACTCGGGAGTGATCAACGTCCCTACCACAGGTACCTACACGTTGCGACTGAATTCCGCAGAAACGCCATCATTCCAATTTCAAGTTTGGAATGTACCAGCCCCAGATGTTCGCAGTGTTAGCTTTGGCCAAGTCTATTCCGGAGCCATCGAAACACCCGGTCGCGAAGACCATTGGAACTTCACCGCGACCGCCGGCCAACGCTTTTACTTAGACACCCTCGCGCTCAGTACCGTCTTTCTCGGCTACATCAACGTCGAAGTCTTTGCCCCAAACGGAACTCGCATTTACTCTCACGATGGCTTCCGCGAAGATTTCCTAGACGGCAGCTTCACAGCCACCGCCGCCGGATCTTACAAGATTGTTTACAAGAGCGCCTTCAACGCTTCGCATCTCCCCATCTACTCCTTCCAACTCTGGCAAATCCCCGCCGATGACATTCGTACCATCGGCTACCGACAGATTGTTAGCGGCGCTATCGAAGTCCCCGGCGCCCGCGATCAATGGCGATTTTATGCCAACGCGGGCCAAAACGTCTTCTTTGATTTCCTCGACGTAACCGGCGGTGATCTGAATATTACCATCCTCAAACCAGACGGCAGCGTCCTCTCGAATGGATTCTTCTCTCGCGAATACGGACTCGATCAAGAATGGGTTCTGCCACTCACCGGCACCTATACCCTCATTGCCAATCCTCCTTTCGATGCCGCTACCTTAAACACGTACCAATTTCAGATCTGGGATATACCACCAGAAGTCCCTCAACCAGCCACGCTCAATGCCGCCCTGATCGGTGCAACCATCCCTGGCCAAACAATCACCTATAGCATCAATGCCAATGCCAACACACCTGTCTTGCTCGACATCATCGACAACGGCGACTTCAACGTCGGCGTCACGCTCTTGGCTCCCGATGGAAGCGTCTTAGTCAATCGAGCGACTCGCGATGCACTGGTCACTTTGCCTGTGACAGGAACGTATTCGGCTCTCGTCTATACGTCGGACCCGCTCGATGCGGATCGCTATGGCAGCTTCGCGTTCCGCATTCAAGACACTCGGTCACCCATTATGGGCGCTCGAGACAATCTTGGGACCGAATTCCAAATTGCATTCCCTCGCAACCTGCGTGAAGTCTTCAGCCAGCTTGAACCCAATTTTTCACTATCGATCACGTCCGCTGTTAACACGACCGGTACCGTCCAGATCCCAGGCCTTGACTGGTATACCTCGTACGCCGTGACCGCAGGCCAAACGACGACTATCCTTCTTCCTAAAGACGTCGAAAACTACAATTCCGATATGGTCTCCAATCGAGGGATCCTCGTTACAGCCCTCGATGAAGTTGCCGTGTACGGACTCGATCAAATGGCAGCCTCGACCGACGGCTTCACGGCCCTGCCGGCCGATGCCATTGGACGCCAATATTATGTCCTGGGGTACGAAAACACCGTCTTCAATCCGCTCGACGGCGGCTCCAGCCTGACCATCGCGGGCACCGTCAACGGCACCACCGTCACCATCACGCCTACTGCCACCGTCGGGACTCGTACGGTCGGCGTTCCTTACACCGTTATACTCGATCGAGGCCAATCGTACACCTTGCACGTCAATGCACCGCTCGGTGCCGACCTGTCCGGCACAAGCATCACGGCCACTCAACCGATCTCGGTCTTCGGCGGCAATACCGCGGCCCGTGTGCCATTAGACTTCCTTGCCGCTGACCACCTTGTTGAGCAACTACCACCTATCGAAACGTGGGGCAAACAGTTTGCAACCTCGCCGCTGGCCACCCGGACTCGCGGCGATACGTTCCGAATCCTTGCCCAACAGAACAATACCGAAGTCCGTATCAACGGCTCTCTCATCGCAACCCTCGATGCTGGAAAGTTCCTCGAGCGGATCCTGACCGATGCCTCGATCCTAACCGCTTCGAAGCCTGTCCTGGTCGCTCAGTATTCCAACAGTTCTTCGTTTGACGGGGTCACCAGCGATCCGTTCATGATGCTGATCCCACCGACCGAACAGTTTTTGCGCGACTACACATTGAGCACGCCATCTACCGGTATACCTATTAACTACGCAAATCTCGTCGCCACCAGTGCAGCCGTTGGTTCGTTACGTTTGGACGGCACTCCAGTCACTGCGGCGTCCTTTACCTCCATTCCCGGCTCGACCTTTCTATTTGCTCGAATCCCGATAAGTGTAGGTTCGCGTCGATTTACTGCCGATGTTCCCTTTGGCGTTTCGATCTATGGCTTCGCCGATTTCGATTCCTACGGCTACTTTGGGGGTATGCAGTTTGCGCCACTTAGCGAAGTTGCCAGCTTAGCTCTGACTCCGGCCACAGTCACATTGCCATTGGGAACCCAGCATGTGGTCGCCGCGACGATCCTCGACGCCACCGGAAATGGCATTCGTGGCCTGCGAGTGAGCTTTACCATTTTTGGCGTATCCGCCACCCGTACCGTCGATGCTTTTACCAACGCATCGGGCGTAGCAACCGTTACGTTGACTAGCTCGCTTTCCGGTCTAGAAACAATCACCGCCTTTGCGGCCGGTCTGACGCAAACGGCCACCGTCCAGTGGCAGTCGTCCGCCCCGACGCTGCTCGTCGACGCTCCTGTTTCCGGTAGTTCTCTAGCAACCGGCCAATACGTCCTCTCCGGGCGAGCAAGACCAGGAATAACCTCAGGCTCGATCCGAGAAATCCTTGTGAACGGAAAACACGTCGACTCGCTTGACCCGACCGGCCAGTTCTTTGCGCCCATTGAAGTTGTCACGGGCACACAGTCGTTCAGCGTGACCGCCATCGACAACTTAAGCCAACGCATCACAACCAATGTCGCCGTTACCGGGCTCGCCGACGCACTCAACTTGGCCGATCCCTCGCAGCTTTCAGACCTTACGAACTCGGCATTGGTACAATTCACAGGCACGACATACCATCGAGGTCTTCAGCGGCTATGGGCCGATATGAGTGTCATCAACACGAGCGTCAGTCCGCTCGATCCGACCGTCGTGGCACGCATTGACAGCTTATCGCCCGGCTCGACTTCTATAGGCAACGCGGACGCACAATCGTCCACCGGAAAGCCCCTCTACTTCTTCGATAGCGAGATCGTCAACACTGGGCTCGCAACCAATCAGACCACTCTGCCGATTCCAGTCGCCTTCGACAACGCCGCGGAAGATCGCTTCCTGCCTGGGATCACACTACTTGCAAGGTCCAATCGCGCTCCGCGATTCACGTCTGCGCCGAACCCAACAGTTGCTGTTGGCGGAACCTATCGGTACTCCGCGATGACTACTGATCCCGACGGCCAACGCGTTGTGTACTCCGTGCAAAGCGGTCCCGATGGTCTAAGCATCCATGCTGCACTTGGCATCGTCTCATGGTCTCCTGTTGCAAGTGACCTAGGTACGCATAGCGTTGTCCTCCTTGCTAGCGATGGCCGGGATGGAACTTCAACGCAATCCTTCAACATCACTGTTGTGTCAACATTGCCCAATCGACCTCCGGTCTTCACGACCACACCCAACGTTGGCGCTGCTCCTGGCACTCTCTACAAATACGCTGCGGCAGCGCGCGACGCCGATGGCGATGTGGTCACTTTCGCTCTTACCAATGGCCCCACAGGAGCCACCATTACTCCCGGCGGCCTGCTCCAATGGCCAAACGCAATCGCCGGGAATTATCCGATCAAAATCACTGCCAGCGATTCGCGCGGCGGCGAGTCAGTCCAGAATTACACGCTCAGCGTCGGCAGCCAATCCGGGTTCGCTTCGCCATCGATCTTATCGACTCCTGCAGTCATCGCCAATCCGAATGCGTTGTACCAGTACAGCGTTAATGCGATCGATCCGATGCAAACGGCCCTTACGTATCGTCTGCTCAATTTCCCAAATGGCATGAGCATCGACGCCGCCACTGGCGTCGTTACATGGACCCCATCCGCGTCGCTCTTGGGCACAAGCCAACTTGTTCTCATCGAAGTACGCTCGGCAGCGGGTGGGGTTGCATCCCAATCGTACGCCGTAAGCGTTCTCGCTCCACAAACCAACGCCGCTCCACGATTCACTTCGCAGCCAACGCTCATCGGCACCGCCGGCCAATCGTATAGCTACACAGCTATCGCCACCGATCCAGAAAATGAAATACTCGTCTATGCATTAGCGTTCGCCCCATCTGGCCCGTCCGGCATGACGATCAACTCGACCACCGGAGTCATCACTTGGCCAACGCCAGTGCTTGGCTCGCAGCGAGTCCTTGTCTCGGCCACCGATCCGGCGGGCTTAAAAGCCTATCAGCAGTTTTATCTATCGGTTCGCGGCATCAACACCGCCCCAACGTTCACAAGCACTCCGATCGTTTCGATCGACGCGGGTGCAGCTTATCGCTACGACGCGCGAGCCACCGATACGGAAGATGCCGTCACCTATTCGCTGGAATCGAAACCCGCCAACATGCAAATCGATTCCGTTGGCGGCTCGATCACTTGGCAGCCCGGCTTAGCGGATATTGGCTCAAAATCAGTCGTCGTTCGGGCCACAGACGATCGCGGGTTGTACAGAGAGCAGACCTACACGTTGGTCGTCCGACCGGACACGCTCGCACCCCAGGTGTCGATGGAGCTATCGGACACGGTTATCGATCGAGGTGGTACGGTATCGATATTGGTACGAGCGACCGACAACATCGCCGTCACCAGTGTTAGCTTGACCATCGACGGGCAAAGCGTTGCACTCGCTGGCAACCGGTACACGATCACTAATGCCGTGGCTGGTTTGCATACGCTTGTCGTGACCGCCACCGACTCAAGCGGCAACATCGGCACACGTACACAGAAGCTGCGTGTTATCAATCCAGCCGATACCACGCCACCGCTAGTGACCATTGCCCCATCGCTCCCTGGTTCGGTCATTTCGTACTTGACCGACATCGTGGGCTCAGTCATAGCGAGCGACTTGGAATCCTATTACGTCGAGTACGCGCTGGCGGGAACGGACCAATTCAAAACGTTTTTTACATCGACTTCGCAGGTGACCAACAGCAAGCTAGCGACCTTCGACCCAACGACGCTGGCCAACGACATTTATGAAATACGCGTAGTTGCTCAAGACACCAACGGCAACATCGCCAGCCAACAATTCGAACTGACGCTTGATGGGCAAGCGAAGATCGGGAATTTTCATTACGATGCAATGGGTGGGGGCTGCGCGTCCTGCAGCGCGGGCTTTTATGATCTAGAAGTCCCTGTCGCGGGCATTCCTATTCGAATTGCAAGATCCTATGACACGCTGGATGCTCCGTACGTCGGCGATTTTGGCAATGGATGGCGAATGGATGTGACTAGTCCTCGCATTCACGAGTCCGTACGAGTTAGCGATTCGGAGTTGGGAGGGGGCGGTCCGCTTACTGCCAATCCGTTCCGCTTGGGAACCCGCGTCTACATGAACATCCCGGACGGAAGACGAGTCGGTTTCACCTTCGATCCTATTCCTGCTGCAGGACTTCTCGGGACAATATGGACTCCCAGGTTTAGATCTGATGCGGATGTCGTATACCGTTTAGAAGTTGAGAAAACCAACCTTTCGCAGGCTTCGGACGGCACTTTTGGGTTCTACCTGATTGGGTTACCTTACAACCCTGACACGTACACGCTTGTATCGAAAGACCAGATGCGATACACGTACAAGCAGTTCGCCGATCTTCAACTGCAGAGCATTGCAGACAGAAATGACGTTCGCCTCACGTTTACCAAGAACGGGATTTTTTCCAACGTCGGTTCACAAGTAACTTGGACTCGCGATACTCAAGAACGGATCACTGAGATCACGGATCCAGTCGGACGCAAAATCACTTACAGCTACAGCTCCGCTGGAGACCTTCTGTCTGTTCAAAGTCCGTCAGGTGAAACGACGCGAATGACATATCTGACAGATCCTGCTCATTTCCTGCGTTCGGTCATCGATCCGCGTGGAATCGAAACCTTAACGCTTTCTTACGACGGCAATCAGCGAATCATTGGATTGACTGATGCATCGAACAAATCGACTACAAATGCCTATGACCTAGCGAACAATAAAGAAATTGTTGCGGATAAACTTGGTAACGAGTCTGTTTTGCAGTTCGACGACCGAGGTAATGTTACGAAAGTAACCGATACTCTCGGCAATGTCATGTCAATCGTTTACGGTGCGAACGATCGACCGATCGCCATGACTGACCCTCGGGGCTCGACGACCCGAATGGAATATGACACCCAATTTAATATTGCGAAACTAACAGATGCTTTGGGCAGCACATGGCTCTCGACTTACAATGATTTAAACGATCCGCTTTCCACAACAGACCCGTTGGGAAAGACCATCGCCTACGAATACGACTCGCGAGGAAATCGAATTGCCGTTATCGATGAGCTTGGGAGGCGAACTTCAGCCAATGTGGATAGTCAAGGACGATCCATCTCCATTACTAACGCTTCAGCCAAGACATGGCAATTCACGTTTGGGTCCTTTGAAACACCGATACGAATTACGCATCCTGACGGAAAATATCGAGACCTACTTTCAGCCGTCGATGGAAAGGCTATTGGGTTTATTAATGAAAACGGCGATTCCGTTACCTTCACTCGCGACGGAAATGGGCGGGACACTGGGGCTGTCAATCCTCAGGGAGCTCGCACGGCTCTAGTGTATGCGGATGGCTTTCTGAAGCAACACACCGATGAAATGGATCGCGTTACAAAATTCGAATACGACGAGCAAGGGCGAATGATTCGTCAAATGGACGCTCTTGGAGGCATCTCTAGTATCGAATTTGATGGGAATAGTCGCATTACTGCTAGGATTGATTCTCGCGGAAATAAGACGCAATATGAATACGACGTCAATGGGCGATTGACCAAAATCATCCTAGCGAACGGCTCGACCGCAAAGAATGTCTATGATGCATCAGGGAATTTAATCCGGGAGATTGATGCGGCTGGATTTATCACAACGCACGTTTACGATCCTTTGGGTCGTATGGTTCAGACCATGATGCCTGACGGATCGACCCTGTCGAACACTTACAATGAACTGGGATTGGTGATCGCTTCATCGGGGCCACGTGGCGAAACCACAACCTATCAGTATGACTCCGCCCGTCAGTTGACTCAAATGACAGATCCGATGCAAGGAATCTACCGATGGGAATACGACACGACAGGCAATGTTGTTGCCATGACGGACCCTCGAGGAAACATCAATCGCCAGACCTATGACGTTCGCAACCGCCTAATCCGCTCTACCGATGCCTTGGGATTTGAGAAAAACTATACGCTTGACGGGGCAGGTCGCGTCCTTGCCTACACCGATCAAGTAGGTTCATTGACACAGTTTCAATACGATTCACTTGGCCGAACGATTCGCCGTACCGCTGCCGACGGTGGTGTCTTCCAATACGGCTACGACGCTGTCGGAAATACTACCGTATCAACCGATTCCCTAGGTCGCGTTTCGCGAAACTCGTACGATGCACTCAATAGACTGGTCGCATCGACCGACCCACGCGGCTCGATTACCACTCGCGAGTACGATTCGGTCGGAAACGTTGTCGCGATGACCGATGCATCTGGAAATACAACGCGTTGGACACATGATAACCTGAATCGAGTGAAACAAAGAACAGACCCTCTCAATGCGGTTGAGTCTATTGTGTACGACGATCAAGCTCTTGCATGTGGTTGCGGTGGCGTTACCGGCGCACGGGGTAATTTGTCAGAATACACAGACCGATTAGGCCGTAAATCACACTATGAATACGATTCGCGAAATCGGAACACCACGGTCACGTGGCTCAATCCAGATGGTTCCGTTGCAGATACTCTCCAGTTTTCGTACGATGCCAGCAGCAACCTAACGTCAGCAGGTGACTCGGATAGTCAATTGACTTTTACGTATGATCTCAACAGTCGCGAAATCATTTCCGACAATTTGGGAACTCTAGGTGCACATCGGACTATCTTGACCAGCGCGTGGGACCCATCCGGCAACCGATTGCAGATTCGGGACAGCGATGGCGTCAAGGTAGACTCCCAATACGATGCCCGCAGTCTTTTAAAGAACCGAACTTGGTCTGGTCCCGGGGTTGGCGCCGCACGAGCTGAATTTGCATACAACGGACGAGGTCAAGCGACTTCGATGGATCGATTTGCTGACGTGGTTGGTTTGAACAAAATTGGCAAATCGATTCGAACTTATGATTCTGTTGGGCGTAGCCAACTGATTTCGCACCAATCTGCAGTCGATCAAGTAATGGCTCAATTCGAAACGGAATGGGACGTTGCAGATCAATTGACCAAATGGACGGTCGACAGCCAGCCGTCCACCTATCAATACGATCTATCGGGACAACTGACGGCTGCAAATCACTCTCGCCCGATTCTTGCCAACGAAACCTATGCGCTCGATGCGACCGGGAACCGTACGGGGGCTCAATCGGTAATCGGTACTAATAACCGCTTATTGAGTGATTTGAGATTTGATTACTCGTACGATACGGAGGGGCGGGTCGTTTCCAAGACCGAGCGTGCAACTGGCATTCAGAGTCGGTTTGCATACGATCATGTCAATCAATTGACCCACTTTGAGTCAGTTGATTCTGGCGGGACAGTCACCAGCACGGTGGACTATCGTTACGATGCTTTTGGCAGGCGCATTGCGCGCTTGGTCGATACGGACGGCCCCAGTGGTCCGACTAGCCCAACCACTGAGCAGTTTGTTTACGACGGAAGCGATGTGTGGATGGATACGGATGGCCAAGGAACGGTCACGGCTCGGTACTTGCACGGCGATGCCGTGGACCAGCCGCTAGCACGCTATCGCCCCGGTCAAGGGACGGCCTGGTACCTGACCGACCACTTGGGGAGCGTTCGAACAATTGCCGATGCCGCTGGAGTGGTCGTTGATCGGATCGACTACGACAGCTTCGGAAGAATCGTACTAGAGACCGCGGTAGCCTATGGTGACCGGATCAAGTTCACGGGTCGAGAATGGGATTCTCAGTTCGGATTGTACTACTACCGAGCGAGGATGTATGACCCGAGTATTGGTCGATTCACGACGGAAGACCCGATGGGATTTGGGGCTGGGGATGTGAACCTTTCGCGGTACGTCGGCAATATGCCTGGGTCTTACACCGACCCGAGCGGCATGGTAGCGATGACCGAGTATGTATTTGGTAGCAATTTCGGCAAGCAGGTTGAAAACAGTTTTGCGGGTGGCGCGGTCGGAGCAGCCCTGGGTTACGCCTGTGGTTACGCCGAGGGTTTTCTCAGCTCTGGAGGAGATGCTGCAATCGCAGCATCGACCGGAGTGGAATTCGCCATACAAGGTGCAGCGTTCGGATCGGCCTTAGGCTTTGTTGGGGCATCGCAAACAGGTTGGGTTCGATTCATAGGCGGCATAGCGGGCTTGACGGCCGGAGCCATGTTCATAGCCAACTCGCCGGACCTAGGCGTCTTGGGCATCAGGACTTTATGTGGAGTGGTCGGGATTGGGATCGGAAAAGCCGCTGGACGTTCAGGCGGAAATCGCCCAACCCATCAACCTGAGACTTGTGATTCGTCCAAACCACGATCCAGCGCTTCTAGTGGCAATTCGCCCTCTCCGTCCGGAAAGATTGCCAGGCTTTCTCAGTCAAACTATAATCGTCGAGCTACAGAACTTGTAGAGGAAGCTGCGACGGCATCCAAAGTGGATCTTTGGACGACGGTGGACGAAGTTCAGGCTACGTCGGATAGCTCAAGCTTCTGGGTTGATCCAATCACAGGAAGAAGAATTTTGTCCATCAGCCGGGCTGCTTTTAGTCGAAGCTTGGAGCACAGGCTTGTTGAATCCGCTCACGAGGTAATTCACGCGCAGCGCTACAATAACTTGCTTAAGGAACGAGGTGGGGATTTCGTAAAGGCGCATCGGGACTTTTTTGGAGTGACGGAAGAGCTTTACGCTCTAGACGAAGTTGGAACCGAGTGGCTCGCCGCTCGAAGAATAAAGTGCTACTTGGGAGGACTGTCAAGACACCAAGCAACAGAATCGCGTGCATACATTAGTGGATGGAGAAGTGAATTCATAGGCAGTTATAACAACCCCTAACTTGAGAGTCTTATGGCACGGTTAACGTCAATACAATTATTAGTAGCCAACCTTCGCGGCGAATTTCTCAAGGGACAACGAGAATATCGTTCTCCAGCTGAGGCGCATTCGAAACTGAAACAGTTAACAGGCGCAGATTTTGGTTTAAACGCCGATCGATGGAGTAGATGGATTGAAGCCAACCCGCAGATCAGGGGATCGACGAGTGATTCCGAAGCGTTCGCGGATCGCCTATTCCCTCCGTCAGAAGATATTTTGGAGGAATCATGAGAGGGAGGACACACTGGGGGATCCACGAAAGATCTTATTTTCTTGTGGACAGGTTAATGGGGACGCAGCGCTTTTGGAATAGGAACGGGTTTTGCTGCATGGGTTCGATCCGATTTATGCGGGTTATTCCGATCCTTCTAGCGTGGAAAACGGGATCGAGGGTTAGGAGAACACTTTTTCCCAATGCTGCATGTTAGTGGACCTAAGGTTTTGAATCCGCAAATCCGCTTAGCCTACCTCGGCCAGTTCGGGGGCGGCAATACGTTACCTTGCATTCCATTCCGATAACAGTCTTTATTCGTTCATGTCCCGATTCCCAATTCCCTTCTCGCTTCTCTTCTTCGTTTGTGTTGTGTTGTACCGCCATCATGCTTATTTGTCGATGGATGCGGTTTGTGCGGAACACGAACAGCAGAAGCACGATAGCGGGTACGATGATCGTCGCGGCATTCCAGTTTCGCAGGATCCTTTTTTTCAAGCGGAAGTTGCTAGCCACACAGGGCCTGTGCTGGTCTGCTTCGGTTCGAAATGGTGCGATGTAACCCAGGAATCGCTAGCTGCGTTAGAATCGTTCGGACGATCCGAGGCCTGCAAAGTAAAGATTGTATATATCGACATGGACTTCTCTCCAGATCTAATGGCACATTATCGAATCGAGCGCCATTCAATGTTCCTCTTTATAAACGGGGCGGTAGTGGAACATACGATCTTTTCAAGACCCGCCTGGGCACTGCAAGGTTGGATAGATGGAGCAATGCTGCACGTAAAAAACCGCTAACGTCCTTATGTCGTCCTCTTCTGAAAATGAGCTGCGTCCGCTGCGTCCCCATTCCCCCCTTTTCATTCCAGGCGTATTCCTCGCAGACATAGGACTTGAGTAGCATGAAGATTGAGGAAGCGTTTAGGTTGATTGAAAATCTAGACTATCCCGACGGACTCAATCGCAAGTTTTCGCCTGGTTTCTCGTTGCTTCAGATTGCGAGAACTGGCGAGATCGCTTGTGTCGAGAGATACAAGGCCCGTCCCACAGAAACCGAACAGATTGAAATGCTAGATCGGCATCCAGGTACTATTCAGATTAGCGGAATACCGGGACTGTACGTGTCGAGTGAAGAACTTCGGCAACGTGTTATCGACAGCATGTGGTTGTTCGAGCACATGAAGATTGTAGGGAAAAAAGGGGACGGGGGTAGTTTTGAACTTCCTGGGTGTTAGATTGTGAGTGTCCGAACACAGGAGAGATAGGATGCAACGTGTCCACGGTTACCTAACTGGAACCAACGCGTCAATAACGCGATTAGCGAAAAGGAACTTTCCGCAATTCGCACATGCGTCAATCGCGGTCGTCCTTATGGCGATGATCAATGGACGGAAAAATTTGCCAACCAATATGGCCTCCGGGCGACACTTCGTCCGGTCCGGCGTCCCCGAAAGAAGCGATCCGCCGCGAAGTGATAAATATTATCCCCGTCCCCATTTCAACTCTTTCGTGGCTATTTGGGGAACCGAAAGATTCACTCGATAAATGTGCTTCGTAGTTTTCCCCGTGCGAAAAAGAGCGTCGTTGGAGACGCCGCGCGGCGGAGACATCCAACGACACTCAAAAAAACCCGCTGCTTCTTAATTTTTGATCAAAGTCGCCTCGACAATCACGCCAGCGCTGCTGCAAGTCCAGTAGAGATCACCTTTGGCACTCACGGCAATATCGGTTGGCTCAGGATCTCCAAAATCGACGATGTCCACTACGCCCGTCTCCAAATTAAGTCGTGACACGCGATTCATGCCGCCCATCTGCCCCGACAAACCGGGAGTCGGGACTTCGGTGAAGAAGAGGTTGCGGCCCTGTTCGTCGATTGCGATGCCAGTGGGCTTTTGCAAGTCGTTCAAAACGAGGCTCACGACGCCATCCGAACTGTGCTTCAGAATCACGCCCGCGCTCTTGCACGTCCAATAAGCGTCGCCATCCTTGGACGCTACGATGTCCGTCGGCTCGGGTTCGCCGAGCGTGAGAATGTCAATTTCATCGCCATCGCTAACGTTGACGGTGTTGAAACCACCATTCATGCCACTAATGCCGGGAGTGGGAAGCTGCGTGAAGAAGATGTTCCCCCACTTGTCGGCGCTGATACCCGAGGGCTGAACCAGTCCGCCGAGGAACAGGTTGACTTTACCCTTTTTGGAGCGTTCAAGTATCACGCCTGCGGATTTGCAGGTCCAGTAAAGGGTGCCATGTTTGTCGAGCGTCAGGTTGGTCGGCTCGGGTTCTCCCGTTGTCAAGTTAACGATTTCGCCGTTGCCGAGCTTGATCATGTCCACTGTGTTTCTCCCGCCATTTGCCCCGCTGAAACCAGGTGTGGGGAGCTGCGTAATGAACAATGTTGAACTGCCCTGCACCGCAATGCCGGTGGGCCGATCGAGTCCTGAGACAACGACGCGGGTTTCGTAATCATTAGCGTAAACCGTCGCATCAAGGGCCAGCGTGCTCAAAACGCCCGCTGCAATCGCGATCGGTTTGCGCATTTTTTCGAGGAGCCAAAAGGTAGCACTCGATTTCTCTTTCTTGTCTTGTAACGTCCGGTAGGTCAATGCTTGTGGCATGGTTTGGTGTAGCTCCCAATCGATAGAGTGAAAATAAGTTCCAGGCGGCGACTACCGCATGCTGGTTTTCTTTAACGTATCTGGGAGGCCTGCAATGTGTCTGTGAAATAGGATACAGAAGGAATTTTTATCGACGGCCCTCGCATGTCGCGCTCAAAAGCGTCGCGATGGAATCGTGAGTGCCAGTGAGGAATTCGAGACGGCACTTCGCTGCGAGCGAGCAACCAATTGCTGACAGATCGAGCATTGGCGAAGATGTCCGTCAATGCGACTGCACGTGGAAGTTCGCCATTGCCAAGCGCCGGATAGCGATTCTTTCGCGAGCAAGTTGAGTTGAACATAGGTTGGTCAAGGCTGACGATAGTGCTTCGTTGCTTTTTCGGTTCGATCTGCGTTCATTTCTATGTGCTGGTTAACATTTTTTTGAATATGCGAAGGCTGCCGCAATGCCTAGGTATTTTCGTTGAGAGCTAGCGTTGTTAGAATTCGGTCTGAGAGCATACATGGATGGCCCCTAGGTTTGGGTCTGAGAGCATACATGGATGGCCCCTAGGTTTGGCCCCTAGTGGATGGCCCCTAGGTTTGGCCCCCAGGTTTGCGAGGACAGGCGTAGCCAAGGAACGAAAGTGGGGACACCCAATTGTAGTACGCCAAAACGCATCAGTCGGGGAATGGCCCAACGCCGTGAAGGATTTTATGCAGCGAAAACGTTGGGTTACGTGGGGGCTCGTCCCCCCGCAACCCTGTTTTGGTGTACTAAACGTGAGCAAGTTCCCCAGCTCCCCGCTCCCTTTCGCTTAGTCCGCCTTTGGCGGACTAAGCGAAAGGGAGCGGACGTATTATCGTTTCGATCCGCATACGTAGGACACCAAAACGGTGTCCGGTCGGGTCAAGCCCGAGCCGGACAATCAAACTCGAAAAAGTCCTTCACGGCGTTGGGACAGGCCGCGAACGGATGGGCGAGCTGAAAGCAGCGAAAAAACCTTGCCCCAGGATCGCGAAACGCGCTGGGCGTTGACGTTTCTTTTATGAACAGCACGAGCGAAGGGGCTCGCTCGTCCACAGCTAGCTTTGCCAGCGTACCTTATTTGTCTTTTTCCGCTTTGCGTTTTGCGCGACGTTCTTGCTGAGTGACGTTGGCGGATTCGTTGTCCTGATCGGCTTTTTTGCCATCAACTGCGGCGTTGTTGATGGTTGGGAAGTGTTTAGCAAGATCGGCCTTTAACGCCGTGTGCTCAGCTTGGGAAGCGACGTTGTTCCACTCGTATTCGTCGTTCTGATGGTCGTAGAGTTCCTCGTCGCCGTTTGCATAGCGGATGTATCGCCAACGGTCGGTGCGGATCGCATGGTTGTTTAGGCCGAAGGTAGTCACAGCAACTTTGATCCAGTCGGCAGCCGGATCGGCCAGGAGAGGCCTGATATTGTCCCCTTCGAGCCAGGCGGGCTTGGGGAGACCAACAAGGTCGCATAGGGTGGGATAGACGCTCATGAAATCAACGGGCTTTTTGCAAACCCCGCCAGCCTTGGTCACGCCAGGAACGACCCAGATGAACGGAGCGCGTGTGGCTTCCTCCCAAAGGGCAAACTTCCGCCAGTGCTGCTTTTCACCTAAATGCCAGCCGTGATCGCCCCAAAAGCAGATGATGGTATTGTCCTTGTCTGGCGATTTATCATAGGCATCGAGAACGCGACCGACCTGACCATCGAGGTAGGAGATCGTGGCTAGATAGGCTTGCACAGCTTCCTTCCAACGACCGGACGCGAGCACGTTGGCATGGTCTCCACTCGCTTTGGCCATCTTCAAACCAGCGGCAGGAATGTCATCGAGATCACCTTCTTGGGTCGGTGGCAGTTGGATGTCCGCGAGTGGATGCATGTCATAGTATTTCTGAGGGACGTTCCATGGCATGTGGGGCTTGTGAAAACCGAGCGTGAGGAAAAAGGGAGTGTCATGGGACTTGGCAAGTTCGGCGATGCCGTAGCTCGCGATGGAAGTGTCGGATACCGATTCATCCCCGCCTTCGATGACGCCAAACGCAATGCCTCCGATGTCTCGCTTGTGAACTTCGGCTGGTCTGGCTTTTTCAATACCGGTGGAGGTCCATTGTTCCTGCCAACCGAGTCCGCCGTGCCAGAGCTTGCCGATGCCTAGGGTCTGATAGCCAGCGTTTTTGAATTGCATGACGAGTGATTCGGCAGGCTTGATGCCGGCTACGAACGGATTGCCATTGTCATAAACACCGGTGGTGCTTGGTCGTTTTCCACTGAGCAACGCGGCCCGTGAAGGATTGCAGACTGGGCCGGCGCAATGAGCGTTGGTAAAGGTTACTCCCATGGCCGCGAGTCGGTCGATGCTGGGCGTCTTGGTTTGCGTGTTGCGACCAAAGTGGCCGACCCAGTGATTCAGGTCGTCTACCGCGATGAACAGGACGTTGGGCTTGCCTTTGGCTGTTGGCAAATCGATAGCGGGGCCGTTAGCCCAAAGCTGGCCGCACATGAGTGTCAACGTAGCGAACAGAAGCAGACTTGATTTCATTTGATTGGGTTGCCTTTTATGTTTGAATTGAAATGAAAATTGTCTCATGGTTTGAGGACTTGGGCAATACTTCCCTGGACGTTCAGAAGTCCGGCTCGCGACGCTGAGAAATCTTGTGCCAATGGTTAGTTACTGTGCCGGAACAAGTCCCTGGGCTTTCAAAAAAACTACGCAAATCTGATTGGATTCTACACCCTCTGTAGTATGCCTTCGCATAAACGCGATTTTGT
>JAYTVM010000305.1:0-4840 GCA_043743995.1 Pirellula sp.
CGCGTTGTTTGCTTTTGCAAGCCCTATTGTAAGCAGTTCAGCAATCGAGGGTCAAGGCATGGGCATAATCTTTGCGGCGCAGACTTCAAGCGGAAGTGGTGGGCGGTGTAATCCTCCTCCGGGATGTCCCCCGAGATGTTGCCGTTGCGACGCGTCGAGAATTAGCGCTTCAAGCAGTCGTCCGATTCGCTATCAAAACGGACAGATTGAGATGAAGGTCACCGATATCTCATCGGGCGGCTTTGGTTTGAACTGGGGACATACTCGCAGCTACTGCAATCAATTGGAATTGAACGGGTCGAAGACCAGTGCCGATTTCGGCAACGGGTACAATTGGCTGACAAAGAATACCGCTTACTTGATCGATCTTCGCGGTGACGATTCGGAAATCGGAGTCGTCATTTCGGCAACTGAGTCATATTGGTTTAGGCTGGTCAACGGGAAGTACAACGGTGCTTTCGGGGCTGTTCAAACACTGATGCACGACTCGGTGAATCATGTGTTTCGTTTTATTCAAGACGACGGGTCGGTTTGGCAGTTCTTCGACTTCGACCAATTTCAGAACCCGGCTGGGTTGTTGTCTGACGTTGTCGGTCCGGGTGGCGAGTCGTCTCTTGTCTTTACCTACCCGAACGCTTCCAGCAGTGCGTCGGAAGTGCAACGCAGCTATACCAATGGCGCTGTAACAACCATCGAGTCCTACTTGTACGCTTATCTCCCCGGCTCCGATGCCAATGCGGGAGCCATTTCCAGTGTCACGCTGCGCCGCAAGGTCGGAACCGGCGATTGGCAACCGATCGAACGATCCGAGTATTCCTACTACGACTCAAGCTCTACCAACGGAGCCCTGCGTGATCTTCAGACAGCCGTGCATCAGTTAACCAATGGTGGCGGCGGCTGGGACAACATCAAGACTTATTATTATCGCTACTATCGTAACTCCGCCAGTGGAATTGGTTTCACCCACGGCCTGAAGTTCGTCGTCGAACCGGAAGCCTTTCGACTCTTGTCGGCAGCGGTTGCCGACCCGTTGTCGGCCAGTGACGACGAAGTTTCCCAGTTTGCGAATTACTACTTCGAGTACGACAATCTCCAACGCGTGACCCTGGAACGAGTCGACGCCGGAACGCTCGAATATCGGTTTTCGTATACGGCCAGCGGAAATTTGATCGACTACAACAACTGGCAGACCAAGACCGTGGAAACTCTTCCCGATGGAAGCCAGAACATCATTTACACAAACCACCTCGGTCGAGTGTTGATCAAAGACTTCGTCAACGGTAGTGAACACTGGATCGAGTACAACCGCTATCACGAAGAACTGGGAAAAGTCATCCTCTATGCGACACCGGCTGCCGTTCAAGGGTACGACGAATCGAAAGCCGACTTGGGTGGTCCCAGTGTCATCGTGAAGCCAGCCACCGGATTGGTGGAGCTGACGAGCTACTACACGACAACCACAGCCACGGCAAGCACGCCAGGAGGAGCCAGAGGTTACGAAAAAAGCCAGCATGTTCAGAAAGGGATCAGCGGTGCCCCGATCAAGTTGTCCGAGATCAACTATTTCAAACGCAACTCGACGGACGACGATCCGTCGGCATCGCTGGAGACGATCTATCCAACGGCACAAGAAATCGTCTATCCCAGCGACACCAACCAGGCTCTTACTCAGGTCACCAGCTACGCTTACAGCTTTTACGTAGGCTCCACCGCGATTAAGCAAACGACTACGACGTTTCCGGTGGTGAGCACGGCACAGAACGGAACCGGTATCGCGGCTGTAAGCCGACAGGTTTTTGATCGCTTCGGCAACCTCGACTGGCAGATGGATGAACGAGGCTTCATCTTCCGAACCCAATACGATATCGTCTTGGGGACTCTTACGCAACGAATCGACGACGTTAATACCAGTCTCGTTTCGGGTGCTCCAAGCGGTTGGTCAACTCCCACCGGTGGTGGCTTGAACCTGATCACAGACTTTGAGAATGACGATCGTGGTCGAATGACTCAATCTCTCGGCCCTTCGCACAGTGTCGATGTCAGCGGCACGGCAACGACTGTTCGACGCGCGACGTGGAACGTCTACCAAGATGAAACGTTTCAAACGTGGGCTGGACAAGGCTATGCCACCGGCAGTGCTGGAAGTTACAGCTACACCCTCATCAATCCCGTTTCGATTACCAAACGCAACGCGAACAATTCTGTCGTCGAACAAATTCAAGCCACGCGCGCCACGACCACCGGTAAACTTCTCCCGTCGGATACATTCGCTCAATCGAGCTATGTTCGATGGACGACCAAGCAGTACACCGACTGTTGCTTGGAATCGTCCACCCGCGTCTATCACCTGATTCCGTCATCGGGTTTCGGAACTTCGGGAACCAACTATGATGAGACTTCGTTCGGCTACGACTCTATGAAGCGTCCGAATCGGCAAGTTTTGCCGAGCGGGACGATCACACGAACGGTGTATGATGTTCGCGGTCGAACAACGAAGACCTACATAGGCACGAACGATACGGGTGCGACACAAAACGATCCGACTGGCGGCGGAGCGACGGGCAACAACATGGTGCAAGTCATGGGCATGATCTATGACAATGGCTCGGCTGGAGGCAACGACAACCTGACACAGAGCACGGCCCACGTTGATGCCTCAACGAATCGCATCACCGCGTTCGTTTATGACTTCCGCAATCGCCGCGTTGCGACCGACGGTGAAGTCGACTCCTATGAAGAGCTGCAATATGACAACCTCGGTCGAGTCGAATTTCGAAACCGGCGAAACACAACCGCCACAGGAAACTTGGTGGCAAGAAGCGAAACGCGTTTCGATACCCGAGGTCGAGTCTATCGAACACTTCGCTATGCCGTAAATCCGAGCACCGGTTCAGTGGGGAATAACCTAGCAGACAACACTTGGTATGACGCAAGCGGAAACGTGCTCTGCACGCTTCCTTCCGGAAGCGATACGTTTTCAAAACGGGTCTACGATAGCATTGGTCGCATGATTGTCAGCTACAGCGGCTATGCTTCTAGCGGAACGATTGTTCCTGGTTCCGTCACCGGTGACGTGATCTTCGAACAAAGTGCATCGCAGTACGATGCCGCCAGCAATATGATCTTCGCAACGTTCCGTCAACGTTGGGATAACGCAACCGGCACTGGAGCCCTGAACGGACCTACGGGTTCGCAGCCCAAGAGCCGCAATACCTATTCCGCAAATTGGTCAGACGCCTTGGGACGAATGATCGCGACGGCAAACTATGGAACGAACAATAACGGTAGTCAGCCAACACGTCCTGCTACGGTTCCCGCATCCTCCGATACGGTACTCGTCAGCCAAACACGCTACAATAACGCGGGTGAGAGCTACGAAACCGAAGACCCGGCTGGAAAGATCAACCGAAGCATCTTCGATAATGTTGGAAGAATCACCAAGACGATTCAAAACTTCACCTCAGGAGGAACTCCTCCTGGCAACGAACAGAACGTGACGGTAGAGCAAGCCTATTCGGCAGGTCATCTCGTGACACTCACAGCCAACAATCCTGAAACTGGCGATCAAGTGACAACGTACACTTACGGTGTGACGTTATCCAACAGCGACATCGCCTCCAACGATCTCCTGCGATCTGAAACCTATCCCGACTCGGTCGATTCCTCGGACAAAGTTGTCTTCACGTATAACCGTCAAGGACAACCGACGACGAAGACCGATCAAGTCGGTTCGGCTCACACCTTCTCGTATGACAAGCTCGGACGATCGACTGCTGATTCGATCACGACGTTAGGCAGTGGCGTCGACGGGGCCATTCGTCGCATTGGTCAGACGTATGAAGTTCGCGGTATGGTCGTCAACATCAGCAGCTTTAGCGACGCTGCCGGTACCACGGTCGTCAATCAGGTAAAGAATACCTACAACAACTTCGGACAGCTTGCGATCCAATATCAGTCGCATAGCAGCGCAGTAAACACGAGCACCAGCCCGAAAGTTCAGTATGCGTATGCCAATGGTTCTGCCAATACGATCCGTCCCACATCGATGACCTATCCCGATGGCACGGTCTTGACCTACAAATACGACAACACCGAGGCTGGAAAACTCTCCCGCGTTCGCACGTTGAATTGGGACGGCACCGATGTCTGCCGGTATAGTTATCTAGGGATGAACACGTTCGTCGTTACCGATTACCTCGAACCGCAATTGAAACTCGACTACGCTCTGGGAAGCGGAGCCAATCGCTACGATGGCTTTGACCGCTTCGGTCGAGTGATTAACCTCCCGTGGAAAGACTACGGAAGTAGTACCGACGTAGCTCATCTCCAGTACGGCTATGACCGGATCAGCAATCGGATATGGCGAGAAGACTTACAATCGCAAGCGAACAGCCAGAAGTTCGATGAACTCTATGGTTATGATGGGATGCAAAGACTGAAGGAGTTCGAACGAGGACTTCTCAACACCAGCCACAATGCGATCACCAATCTGACCTTCGAACAAGATTGGGAACTCGACGCAACCGGCAACTGGCATGAATTCGAGCAAACCGTCCCCGGTAGCTCCAGCCAGGATATCGAGCAAGAGCGTACCGGTAATACCGTCAACGAGATTACGAACATCAACAACTCAGTCGGTTCAGCCTGGACCACGCCAAGCTACAATCGCAACGGGAACATGAGTTCTGTTCCCAAGCCAGCCACACCTGGCAGCGCATTCACCGCGACCTGGGACGCATGGAATCGACTGGTTGCGATTCACGATTCATCTTCCGCTCTGGTTGCCAGCTACACCTACGATGGACAGAACTGGCGGATCAGCAAGACGATCGGCAGCGAC
>JAYTVM010000306.1:0-1523 GCA_043743995.1 Pirellula sp.
ATCTCTAAGAACTTGGCTAGGGTCTCAAGGACACTTAGCTTTCCTTGGGCTTGTTCGTGCAAGAAGCTATCGAGCTGCTCCGCCTTCAGCTTCATTTTCAGAACTTCCAGGTAGTGTAGGATCGTCTCCCGATGGTTCAGAATAGGTTGGTTCGGTTGAGCGAGCTTTCGTTGAGGGAGCTTCGTTTGGGTCGCTTTCGCCATGGTCTTGAATGTCGTTCTCTTTCTTACGGTCAATCAGTTGTTGATACTCCTTGCTCGATCGAGCTTCCACGCGAGTCGATTCCGTGATTCGTTGTAACGCTTCTTGCTCCCGTTGGCTGAGAAGCTCCCAGTTGGGTTTCGGCGTTCCGATGTGAGCCAAGATACGTTCCAAAGACTGATAGCCGTAAGCGTGGTATTGAATCCCCCGTTGCATGGCTGCCAAGGCATCTTTCTTGGGATAGCCATGAAACAGCGACAAGATCCGCTGGGCTTCACGCCTACCGTTGCGGCACTTGCGAAGGATTCCATCGAAGTACTCCACGGCCACTTGCCCCCAATGCATGTACTTTTCTCGAAGGATAGCGAGCTGCTCATGATGATCGCTTGGCGGACGATGGCTGTCTTGACTCTGCTTCTCCTGTCTACCGCGAGACAAGGGATGGCTGGCCACCCGATCGATCGTGGTATTAAAGATTTCCAGATCATCTTCGAGGATTCGAACTGGAATCAACTGACCAATCAACCGCCACGGAACGCTGTACCGATTGTCCGCATAGTTTACGAAGCCTTCGCTATCGACCCTGCGATAAACGACTTGGGCCGTGTCGAAACGAATCACCGGAAGATCGATCAGATACGGTTTCTCTTCTTCATGAAGTTCCAGTGGTATCCGTTTCGTCGTTCCATGAATCCGCCCATCATTTTTCTCCGCCAGCCACCAACGAGCCACTTCATTGAGGTGCTCTAACGATCGAAACGTACGGCCATTAAGAAGATTTTTTTCGGCATAGTCAAATGGCCGTTCGATCTTGCCTTTCGTTTCCGGACGGCGCGGCTGGCATGCCCAGGGCTTGAAGCCATAGTGAGTAGCGAACGACAAGAAGCGAGGGTTGTAGATCGGCTGCCCATCTTCCCAGCGAAGGACAACGACTTTCATGTTATCGTAAAGGCAAGTGGCCGCAGCACCGCCAAGATGTTCGAAGGCGACGACATGTTGTCGTACTGTCGTGTCGAAGTCTTGTCGCTCTGCAAAGCGGATGTACTGCCGCCTCGAATAACCGAGGATATAACTGAAGAGCTGTACTCGGCGACGACCTTCTTGAGTGAAGTCAATCGTGTATGTCGACCAATCCATTTGAGCCTGAGCACCAGGCGGAGTTTCAAAGCGAATCACTGGAGCTTTCGGCTTCGAGCGATGCCCTTTGATATAGGTGCGAAGAGTCGAGTAGCTACCGCTATAGCCAAGTTTGCACAACTCTTCGAAGGCTCGCTGAGCGGTAATATTGGGATACCGCTCCAGCAACATCTTCAAGGAATCGA
>JAYTVM010000307.1:0-17788 GCA_043743995.1 Pirellula sp.
AGGGAAAAAATAGGGTTTTCTAATAAAAGGCTCCGGTGGGAGTTGAACCCACGATGGCGGATTTGCAATCCGCTGCCTTAGCCACTTGGCTACGGAGCCGTGCTCGACTTTGCCGATTAACGGGTTTTAGTGGAGTTTCTCCCCTCGGTCAAGATGGTTCTTACTTCGACGCAAATGATCCATTGCTTGAGGAAACCCAATAGAGAACTTCTGCCAAAACCGTTTCGGTTGATTAGTCGCCCCGCTGTCGGAAGGTATTCATCGCCGCAACGTCGACGCCGGAATGTCTACGCCATAAACGCCAACGGCTTTCCCCTTGGCATCAAAAATATGTCCATGTTTTACCGTCCACAGATTGGCTGCTGCGGTCGGCAATTGAGTGGTGCCAAGTGGCAAGAGCAACAAAACAACGATCGAAAAAGCAAGCATTTGATGTCCGTTTGGTTTGGAAAACGAATCACGGTGTGGGCAACACGTCATGAATCACGATGGTGACCACCGTGCCGTACTCTTCTAACTCAGTCGAACCCAATCTTTAGCAAAATGGGCTTTAGGGGGGGCGATCTTGGCGACCGCCAAATGAGGTAAACACAATGCTTTGTCTACTAAATCGAGGAAAACGTCGGGATCGAATGGTTTTGGCAAGCAGTACAGACCACCTGCCAAATTCAAAGGTTCAATCCAATTCGTTTCAAATGTTTCCGCCAAAAAAAGGACCGGTAGCTCTCGCGTCGTGTCCTCTCCTCTCAAAAAGCAAGCGTCGTTGGCTGCCTTGATCGCGTCCCGCCCGAATGACAACACGATCAGATCGAAAGCCATCGCCTGAGTCGCCTTGAGGCCTACGACCGTGTCTCTGGCTAAAAAACAACGGTAGCCCTTTTGGTCCAAAATTGCAGACATTCCCGTCAGCAATAGCGGATCGCTTTCGACAATTAGGATCATTGGCGGTTTGACTGCTTGGTTTTCCATCACTTTTTCCTACAATCTGCACCTTCTCAACCATCAATTCACTATCAATGGCTCAAACATGGCCGATTCTCAGGAACAAGACAACACCGGTTTAGGGGTTCATCAAGCTGCGAGGCTCGAAAAGCTAAAGAAAATCGAATCGCTCGGCTTGGACCCGTGGGGCTCAAGATTCGACAACCGGATCTTCAACGGCCCTGTCCGCGAAATGGCCAACCAAGTGCAATTCAAAAAGGAAGACGGAACGCTCGTTCCTCTCCCTGATTTGGATGCGTCAAGACTGCCCGGCGCGGAACCCATCGACTACAAGGCTTGGAAAGCTAGCCAAGGTGCGGGGGAAGAAATTGGCCCAATCGTTCGTGTCGCTGGCCGAATCATGCTCCTGCGAACCGCCGGAAAACTTTATTTTTTGAATATTCGCGATTGGACCGGTGACATCCAGATCATGATCGCCAAAGGCCAAGTGCCCGATGCGGATTTCGATCTCGCCAAACTATTAGATTTCGGTGACTTAGTTGGCATAGATGGCCGACTCGGTCGCACCAATACCGGTGAGCTTACTGTCATTGCGACTCGGCTTCACTTCATGACCAAGACGCTAGAGCCACCTCCGGAAAAACATGCGGGCTTGCAAGACGCCGAATTGCGGCAGCGTATGCGATACGTCGATTTGACCTACAACCCCGAATCACTTCAAACGTTTCTGAAGCGGACAAAGATCATTCATTCGATTCGATCGACCCTGGCCACACATCAATTTGTAGAGGTCGAGGGGCCAACGCTGCATACCATCGCCGGCGGTGCTGCTGCCAAGCCGTTTGTGACGCACCACAATGCGCTCGACATGCAGCTCTTTCTCCGCATTGCGCTGGAGTTGCATCTCAAGCGACTGCTTGTAGGGGGCATCGAACGCGTTTACGAGATGGGGCGAGTCTATCGCAACGAAGGGATCAGCCCCAAGCACAACCCCGAATTCACCATGATCGAACTCTATTGGGCCTATGCCAATTACGAGACGATGATGGACTTGACTCAGCAAATTATCTGCGACGCAATCCATGCAACCGGCCAAGGGTACCAACTCAAATGGGGAGATCTCGACATCGATTTCACACCACCGTTCCAGCGTCGCACCTACGGTAGCCTGTTCGAGGAGCACACTGGCCTCAAGATCTCGGACACGGAGGGCATCGCGAACTTGGCCAAGAAAATCGGGCTCAATCCGACAGGCAAGCACCCTGACGTTATCGTGAGCGAAGTCTTCGAAGAAAAGGTGGAGGATTCGCTCATCGGTCCGATCTTCGTTATCGACTATCCGGCCAGCATCTGCCCACTTACCAAGCGCAAGGATGGACAGCCTGAGATTGCAGAACGATTTGAGCTATTTATCCACGGAATGGAATTGGCAAACGCCTACACCGAACTCAACGATCCGATCCTACAGGAGAGACTGTTCCGAACTCAACTCGATGGCATGGCCGAAGAAGATTCGATGGCCAAAATGGACCATGACTTTGTTCGTGCCCTTCGGTACGGAATGCCACCTGCTGGCGGACTTGGTATCGGAATCGATCGATTGATCATGTTGCTCACCGACTCGCGCAGTATTCGCGACGTTATTTTGTTCCCACTCTTACGTCACGAAAACTAGGACGACCGATTTAAAAATGGAAGCTGGAATTGTAGGTCTACCCAACGTAGGCAAAAGTACATTGTTCAATGCATTGACCGGTTCTCAATCGGCACAAGCGGCAAATTATCCGTTCTGTACGATTGATCCCAACGAGGGGATCATCAGTGTGCCAGACGATCGTTTGAACCGCATTGCCAAACTCGTCTGCCCGCAGAAAGTCATCCCAGCCATGCTCAAGTTGGTGGATATCGCGGGGATCGTCAAAGGTGCCAGCGAGGGACAAGGGCTTGGCAACAAGTTCCTCAGTCACATTCGCGAGGTAGATGCGATTTTGCAAGTGGTCCGTTGTTTCGCCGACCCAGACGTCATTCACGTCGGCGGAAAAGTAGATCCGTTATCCGACATCGAAACGATCGAAATGGAGTTGATGTTTTCGGATATCCAAACTTTGGAAAATGCGTTGCCCAAGGCAGAGCGAGCGGCTCGCGGAGGCGATAAAGAAGCCAAGTTGCGAGTTTCGGCCATTCAACACTGCATGGAGCAATTGAACAAAGAGTTGCCCCTGAGGAAAATGGTCATGGATGAGGTTGAGGCCAAAGCGATTTCCAGCTACGGGTTAATGACCGCCAAACCGATCCTTTACATTGCCAACGTCGACGATACGGATTTGCACGGGACCAGCGAGTTGGTTGGCAAGATCCGTTCGTTTGCAGAGACCGTCGGCGCTCAAGTCGTTCCGGTTTGCGCAAAACTGGAGGCTGAAATTGCCGAATTGGACGAGCCGGATCGGACGGAAATGCTCACGGCCGTGGGGCTTGAGGAACCAGCACTGCAGTCGGTTGCTCGCAAGGCTTACCAAACGTTGGGCTTGCAGAGCTACTTCACCGCCGGCGAAAAAGAAGTGCGTGCTTGGACGGTTCCGGTAGGGGCGACGGCACCGCAGGGGGCTGGTGTGATCCACAGCGATTTCGAGCGAGGGTTTATCCGTTGCGAAGTTTTTTCGTTAACGGATTTGGAAAAGTACGGATCCGAGAAGGAAATTCGCTTGGCTGGTAAACTCAGGACCGAGGGGAAAACGTACATTATGCAGGATGGGGATATTTGCCATTTCTTGTTCAACGTATAGATTCCGTAAGACAGGCTGCCAGCCTGTCAATTCACTCAAAGACAGGTTGGCAGCCTGTCCCGCGTTATCATGAAAGAAGCAATCGACTGTGCTGCATCGTAGGCTCCTCTCTGCCTTTGTACTGATCGCGGTATCGCTTTTTATGATCGGCTTGGATCTTTGGTATCCTATCGCAAACCAGCCGGGCGTTTGGATGATTCCGTTGTATTTGTTCATGACACTTGGGACAGCAACAGAGGCAAGTCAGCTCCTTGCCAAGCGGTGGCCGGTCGACGTTCGCAGCGTCCTGGTTCACTGCTGCATTGCGTCGGCAATCATGCTCTTTCCCATTTGGTACAGTGTCATCATGAGCAAAACCTATCCGATCGATTGCCCGGTCGGAAGAGCTGGATGGGTACTCATTGGCTTGCTGATCGGAATCGGAACCAGTGGGCTGCAAGCCATGTGGCGGTTTCGCGAGATGTCTCTGACACTGAATTCTATGCAAATTGCTGCCGAATCAGAGCGAACTACCTTGAGTTGGTTGCTGTCCTCGTTCGTGATTGTGTACGTTGTTGGTTGCCTCAGTTTTTGGTTTTTGCTTCGAATGCAAGGGACTTCGCTCGGCGGTATGCTTCACTTAATCGCTTTGCTTGCGATAATTAAGTTCGCAGACGCGGGTGCTTACTTTGCGGGAAAGTCGTTCGGGCGCCACAAGTTGATACCATCGATCAGTCCTGGCAAGACTATTGAGGGATTGGTGGGAGGCATGCTATTGAGCGTGGCTGTCGCGTATTTTTTCCTAAGAGTGTTGTTGCCGTGGTGTGGGGTACCAGGTGGAACGTTTGTATGGGGACCAGCTCTATTGGGTTGTCTTTTGACGATGGTCGGGCTTGTAGGAGATTTGCTGGAGTCGATGGTAAAGCGTACTGTGGGGGCTAAGGATAGCGGAGCCCTGCTGCCAGGCCTCGGAGGGGTCTGGGATGTTACAGATTCTTTGTTGCCGACAGCAATTGTTGGGTATCTTGGAATAATCGCCAAACTCACGTGATCGAAACTCTTCGTCACCTGAGTCAGCGATGCCTTTTGTAGAAGTAAAAAACGAAACATATGTCTGAATCGACATTGACTCTGTCGGACCCTCATTTAGCTCTTCAGCTGTTTGGACCACAGGATACCAATCTGCGATTGGTGCGAAACCAGCTCGGAGTCGCAATCACGCACCGCAGTGGCCAAATCCGCATTTCAGGACCAGCCGATTCGGTTCGTGTTGCGACGGAAATTCTGGAGCGGCTTAAGGACAAAGTCACGCGGGCGGGCACCCTCGGCCCGGACGAAGTCGCCGATGCGTTAACTTTTGCAACGGGAAAGGGGAGTACACCCGCTTTCGAACGGCAGGAATTGCAGATCGGCAACGCTGGTCGACGCATCAAACCGCGGACTGAGGGGCAAGCCATTTACGTGGAGGCAATACGCAGTCACGACATGACGTTTTGTATTGGGCCAGCAGGTTGTGGAAAAACCTATCTTGCCGTCGCAACGGCCGTAGAAGCGCTGAAAGCTCGCCTCATTCGAAAGATCGTTCTGGTTCGGCCAGCCGTCGAAGCCGGTGAAAGCCTCGGTTATTTGCCGGGCGATTTGCATGAAAAACTGAACCCCTACCTGCGGCCGTTGATGGATGCCATCAACGAAATGGTTGATTTGGATCAGGTGAAGTTCTTGATGGAGCAGGATTTGATCGAAGTCATTCCGTTGGCTTACATGCGCGGTAGAACACTCAACCAAGCTTTTGTTATATTGGATGAAGCTCAAAACGCGACCGTGGCACAAATGAAGATGTTTTTAACCCGAATGGGCGAGGGGTCCAAGATCGTTGTGTCCGGGGACATCACTCAAGTAGATTTGCCATCGGGTGTTTCGAGCGGCTTGCGGGATGCAGTACAGCGTCTGCAAGGTATCGAAGGAATCAGCTTTGTTCGACTTAATGAAGGTGATATTGTGCGGCATCCTTTGGTTCGACGCATTGTTGCAGCTTACGATGGTCCAAGTCATGGACGTTCCACAGGTGGGAATTCGGTCGGCATTCGCCCATTCCCAACCGATGATCGCTAAGCGCATCCAGGACCATGTCTACCACTTCTAACGCGAAAACACGCAGCGAACGAGCTGCAAATTTGAAAGTTGACCGCTATCCCTGGCGACGGCTGTTTGAACGCATCACTTCATTGGATGCCTTTGCGCGGTTGGGGTTGGCGATTGCCGCCGCGGTCATTTTGACTATTTTCGTTCGAGGTTGGGAACCGCCATTCGCTTATCGCAAAGGTTATATTCCCCAACGTGCCATTCTCGCTCGCATCCCTTTCAAAGTGGTGGATGAAGTCAAGACGGATGCTTTGCGCATTCAAGCGGGTCGGGAAGTCCTGCCGATTTACGAGAACAACAAAGAACCCATCGTTCAATTGAGGGGGGCCGTCAAAGATGCTCTGTTCGCTGTTCGCGAGGCCACGGACTCTACGGCTTTAACGAAGAAACAAATCGAAATACTCGGGACTTTCGGCGTATTGGCCGTCAATCCAGAAGATAAGTCCCCTTCGCTTGAGCAAGCCCTCGCGGCCATCCAAAAGACGCTCGCAACCGATGCGGATATTTCCAAGTTTGACTCGGGCATGCGAGAAGTGCTGGACCCGATTGAGGAAAAGGGACTGCTCCGTTCCTTGGCTCACGATATTGAGCAAGGGAATCAACGTTACATCCGCGTTATCAAAGCTGGAGAAGAAGCCAAGAAGGTCGAAGCTGAAGTGCAGCGCATACGCATCGCGGAAGTTGCGATCACGTTGAGAGGGGCATTAGAAAGGGAGTTTCGAAATCAATTCGGCACTCCCGAGGCACTGTTATTAGCAGACTTGGTTCACAATTACTTGGCTGTTCGATTGCCGGAAACGTTAACACTGCGACAGGACCTAAGCAATCAAGCTAGGCTCGATGCCATTTCCAACGTGAAACCTTCCACTGTCGCCTACGATCCTTCTTTTGGTGCGTTGGTTCCTCTTGGGAAAATACTTGATCAAAAGGAGCTTTCGCTTTTACGAGCGGAACACGAGGCGTACACGCAGAATCTTAGTATTCGAGAAAAAGTGCAAAGGCTAGCTGCATTTGTGGGATTGATCACCGCTTTATACACACTCTGCGGTTTCTTCATTTTTCAATCGCTCGACCGAACGTTGGTCATCCAAACTTGGCGACTGTTGCGAGTCCTTTCACTTTGCGTGACGTGCGTACTCTTGGCCGTCTTGGCATCGCAGGATCCATTTCGGGCCGAAGTCATTCCAGTTACCCTGGCTGCGATCATCGCGACCATTGCTTTCGGCAGACCGACGGCACTCATGCTGATGGCGGCCCTGGCGTTGTTGGTAGCCTTTAGTACTCGCGTCGATTTGTCCGAGTTCATTACCTTGGCAGCGGCAGCAGCTGGATCGATTTTGCTATGCGGGCGTATTCGAACTCGAACGCGGCTAATCTATGTCGGGGCGGGCGTATCCGTCGTGGTCTTCATGACCGTATTGGGCTTAGGGGTCATGACTGGACAAACGGGGGGCGTCGTTACCGACGGACCTGCGGTCAGCAGTTTCCAATCTTCGACTGCTTCGATTTTTCCTGTGCAGCTGATATCGGAAGCGACATGGCAAGCCGTTTGCATTTTGCTGTGTGGGCCGTTGATGACCGGTCTGTTGCCGTTTGCTGAAAAACTATTCGACGTTCAAACCGATTTAAGTTTGCTGGAATTGAGCGACATGAGCCATCCACTATTGCGTCAACTGGCTCAACGCGCTCCAGGAACTTATAACCACAGTATCTCGGTGGCAGCACTGGCGGAGTCCGCAGCGGAGAGTATTGGTGCCAACGGATTGCTCGTTCGAGTGGGTGCTTGCTTTCATGACATTGGCAAAATGTTCAAGCCGAATTACTTTGTCGAAAATCAAACACCGGGTGCAAACCGACATGACACACTTCAGCCTGCCATGAGCACATTGGTGATCATTGCTCACGTCAAAGACGGCGCCGACTTAGGTCGCCAGCACAGGCTACCGACTCCGGTGGTGGACTTTATCGAGCAACATCACGGCACGACTTTGGTCGAGTACTTCTATCGATTGGCCACGAAAAAGAGTGAGCAGGATCCGCATGGCGAAGAGATATCAGAAACGTCGTTTCGCTATCCAGGTCCAAAACCACAAACCAAAGAAGCAGCGGTGTTGATGATGGCCGATGCTGTGGAAAGTGCGTCGCGAGCTCTCGTGGAACCGACTGCTTCGCGATTGCAAAACTTGGTCGAACAGATCGCAATGAAAAAACTATTGGATGGTCAGTTTGACGAATGCGGACTGACTCTGCAGCATCTCGACACGATCAAGCGATCCTTGATCAAGAGCTTAACGGCTATCTATCACGGTAGGATCAAATATCCGGATCAGCAAACAGCAGGTTGACCCTTCCCCATATGATTTCGTTTGATAGTCGGTTTGTGGATGGCTTGCCTGGTGATCGAGATGTGAGCAATCGTTGCAGGCAAGTGCATGGCGCATGCTATTCGCTTGTTAGGCCAACTCAAGTAGCGAATCCCTCCGTTATCGCGTGCGCTAGCGAAGTGTCTGAGTTATCAGGATTTGATTCCTCTTGGATGGAATCCAGGGAAGCGGCTGAAGTCTTGAGCGGTAATGCGTTGCTCGCAGGCATAAAACCCTATGCCGCCTGCTATGGTGGCCACCAATTCGGACATTGGGCGGGTCAGTTGGGTGATGGTCGAGCGATCAATTTGGGTGAGGCAATCGCAGCCGATGGGCAACGCTGGACCATGCAGCTCAAGGGGGCGGGACGAACTCCGTACTCCCGTTCGGGTGATGGTCTGGCGGTACTTCGTTCCTCCATTCGCGAATTCCTGTGTAGCGAAGCCATGCACCATTTGGGCGTTCCAACAACGCGAGCACTAAGCTTGGTTTTAACAGGCGAACAAGTCAGCCGCGATATGTTTTACGATGGTCGTCCGCGCAAAGAGCCGGGGGCCATCGTTTGCCGAGTCGCTCCGACCTTTACTCGCTTTGGCAATTTTGAAATCCTGGCGGAGCGACAAGAAGTTGACAACCTTCGCAAGTTGGTCGCCTTCACGATCGCAACAGATTTCCCACACTTGGACCAGAACGCTCCAGAAGCCATATCGAACTGGTTTTCTGAAGTTTGCATACGCACGGCGGAGATGGTGGTTGATTGGATGCGGATTGGATTTGTTCATGGAGTCATGAACACCGACAACATGTCGATCCTAGGTCAGACAATCGATTACGGTCCTTACGGTTGGCTCGAAGGGTACGAACCGAACTGGACCCCAAATACGACCGATGCTGCTCATCATCGATATGCATTTGGCAAGCAGCCGCAGATCGCCCATTGGAACCTCTTGCAGCTCGCGAATGCACTCTGGCCGTTAATAGTGCAGGAAGCTCCTTTGCAAGCAGGCCTGAATCGATTCGTCGACGTTTTCAAGTCGTCGTATCAAGCGATGATGGCGAAGAAACTGGGTTGGCAAAGTTTCGTGGAGCCAGAAGATTCTCATTTGTTGGAGCAATTGGATCGTGTGTTGCAATTGGTTGAAACGGACATGACGATCTTCTATAGGCAGTTGGCGAAAATTCGGATCGACAGGATTGACTCGGAGAACGTTCTAGATTTAGTGACCAAAGAGTGGGTTCTTGGCATGTTTGCAGAGGCATATTATGACCTATCGCAAGTGAGTGCCGACGTTCTGACGCAGACCCAAGAGTGGACGGAGCGGAATGTGCGTCGATTGATCCACGACCGACGAACCGATGAGGAGAGGTCTTCGCAAATGGATGCTGTGAATCCTATGTATGTACTACGGAATTACTTAGCACAACAAGCCATTGACTTGGCTGAGCAAGGCGATTTTGAAGAGATAAAAATGCTCTTGGAATTGCTGAGAACCCCCTATTGCGTCCAGGTAGGAATGGAGCGTTACGCCATGAAGCGTCCTGAATGGGCTAGGCATAAAGCGGGATGTTCGATGCTGTCTTGCAGTTCTTAGCGTAGGTCAGTCGCTCCGCGACTGACGGTCAGTGCGGTCACGTACCCAAACATCGTCGCCTTCCAACAAACGTCAACCTGCTTGCGCGCACTAAGATGTTGTATCCGTCCCGTTTGTGAAATGCGTGGTTTAGATCCATGGCGAGTCCGAAAGCGAGGACATCCGTCGGCGGAGCGACGGATCCACGGCAGTTAAATCAGTATTGCTCACCCACAGCCATCCGTTAGAATTCATTTCTGTACCAAAGTGTGTATAATTGCGTCTGGTGATTGACTCAACCATTAACTTTAAGAAGTATTGTTTCATGCTTTCCAAGACTGCCGAGTACGCTCTTCGCGCCGTTGCTTGCATGGGTAGTCAAGCTGGCTCCCCGGTTTCTGCAGACCATATGGCGGAACTGACCAAGGTGCCGCGACGCTATCTAGCTCGCGTTTTGCAGGATTTGGCTGCGGCTGGAATAGTCCGTTCCCGGCCAGGGCCGGGCGGTGGTTACGAACTTTGCAAAGCCACGCACAAGATAACGATATTGGACGTGGTGAACACCGTGGCACCGATCGAGCGAATTCGTTCATGCCCGCTCGGTTTGAAAACTCACAAGAGCCTGTGTCCATTGCACGCTGAACTCGATAAGGCTTACGCGGCGACGGAGAAAGCATTCGCGAGCGTGACGATTAAAGACTTAGTCGAATCGGCAAATCCAATCACGCCTTTGTGTGAGGTCCTGTCACAATGAAGCAACGAATCGATGGCTATCACCAAGATTCGGAAGGGCATTGGGTTGCCGAATTGGAGTGCGGTCACAACCAGCATGTCCGTCACGAACCGCCCTGGATGCATCGCGAATGGGTGACAACCGAAAAAGGTCGCGCGTCCATGCTCGGATTCGAATTGCAGTGCATCAAGTGCGATGAAAACGCACCTCAAGATCGACCTGTACTGACTTGCGGGTGATACCCATGCGGCTAATCGAAATAGCATGAGGCTATTTTGGCCGAGCTGGTTATTCGGTGAAAAACTGGCGATTTGCAGCAATTTCGGTGGTGTTTTTCAATCCGCGGTCGAATCACACCTCGAATAAGATATCCTCTTTTGGTTAAATGCCGTGTGCCAACAAAGTTAGGCTATCCGCTGACGTCGCCACAACAAGCGTAAACTCATGGACGCCGATGGTGTATAATTAGAGTTTGAGTTCCCAAAGTTGTCCCATTGGGTTGAAGTCAATTCTACTTGTTGCATTGCATGCACAATGGTGACTGCATACCCCCGCCTATTCATTCGACAAGAAGTTGAAACCCGATCATGGGAACGGACCACGAAGACGAGCCGCTCGAGCCGCCAAAGAGTTACACGGTTCAGAATACCATTGCTGACCTATCTAAATCCCATACGGATATTCCGAGCGAATTGGCTTCGGAGTCTTTCACCGATCCTGCCGGAAATACTTTTTCTTTTGATGAATCGCATTTGTCGCGTGCGAAACAGCCGCCACAGACCACGGATTCCTCCGACATCCCTACGACGCTTGGGCGTTTCAAAATACATGGAATGTTGGGGAAAGGTGGATTTGGCCAAGTTTACCTTGGCTACGACGATCGACTAAAACGCAAGGTGGCGATCAAGGTCCCGAATCGAGTTCTTTCTGGAGTCGCGTTGGACAAGTTTCTGGAGGAAGCACAACGGCTTGCACAATTGCGTCATCCTGGAATTGTAACCGTATTCGATATCGGTGAGTTTGATGGCAGATGTTATATCGTTTCTGACTACTTGGAGGGACTAAGCCTCGCCGACTGGATCAATACTAAGAAATTCGGATGGCGCGAAGCCGCGCTCATTACGGCCCAACTCGCGGATGCTCTCGCACATGCGCATTCCCATGGCACGGTCCACCGAGACATCAAGCCCTCGAACGTGATGATGCTATCCGATGACCAGCCCGTTCTGATCGACTTTGGCCTTGCCATTAGTGACACTCAAGGGGAACGGGAGAGCCCCGGAGTGGTGGCTGGAACGATCAGCTATATGTCACCCGAACAAGCCTTGGGCAAAGCCCATCGGATTGATGGTAGGACCGATATCTATAGCTTAGGTGTCATGCTCTATTTGTTGCTTTGTCGAAAACGACCTTTTGCGGCTAGTAACCACATTGAATTGGTGCGGCAGATTCGTGAGGATGAACCACAGCCACCGCGGCAAATCGTTAAAGACATTCCGTTGGAATTGGAACAGGTTTGTCTCAAGGCAATGTCCAAACAAGTCAAAGACCGCTACACGACCGCCTCGGATCTGGCGGATGCCTTACGGAAAACTATTCCGCGGGCTGGCGACGTTAGCGTAGCGCCGATGGCTCCTATTGTTGAAGTGGTTCCAGTTGCACCGTCTCAAGCTTCAGGAAGTCGCATTCACGAGGCCGAGCGACGCCAGATCACGACGCTTCACTTAGAACTAGATAGCTCAGATATCGAGGCCGAAGATCTGGATCCGGAAAATCTGCACGCAGTCGTGCAGCGAGTTCGCGAGTTAACGAACCGAATTATTGGCCGCTTAGGCGGGCATTTCGCGCCTAGTACGAGCGAGGCAATCCAAATCTATTTTGGATATCCAGTTGCCATGGAAGACTCAGCACGCCGAGCCGTTTTGTCCGGTCTGGAGATCGACTTGGAAATCAAAAAATTGCAGGCACGGACGCACGAATCGACGCCTATGATTCAGTTTTGCATTGGCATACATACCGGCATAGTTGTAACAGAAGATCTTGATGGTGGAGTTTCCAGCGAAAGGCACTCCATCGTTGGTAACGTGCCACGAGTGGCCGCCGGATTGGCCGCGATCGGGGAACCTGGTTCCGTCGTGATTAGTGGTACAACCAAGCAGATTGTCGGAGACGGATTTGTCTATCAGTCGCTTGGGAATAAATCTGGAAAAGCCATCGGAAAGAACGTAGATGTCTTTGCAGTCTTAGGTGCTAGTGAGGCAACCATCGACAGTGGCGGAAGCGAATACAAGACGCCATTGATCGGTCGCGAGCACGAGATGGACCTATTAAAACAGCGATGGGAAATTGCTGCTAGCGGCCAAGGCCAAGTCGTACTGGCTAGCGCTGAGCCGGGGGTTGGCAAGACACGGCTGTTGTCTGCATTTTGCGTCTCGCTTGGCAATGAGGCACAATATTTCAGGGCTCGATGCTCTACATTTCATCAAAATAGTGCCTTTTATCCCATCAGCGAATGTTTGAAACGCCTAGCGGAACTGAACCCCGAAGATTCGGATGAAGCAAAGCTTGGTAAGCTGGAACGCCTGTTGGATCGCTATTGCCTGCCACTTGAGCAATTGATTCCCTTGCTCGTCGATTTGGTTGCGATTCCTCTCGGCCCGCGTTATCCAGTCTTCGACGGTACGCCTGAACGTCGCAAGCAAAAGACGATAGAAGCGATCGTTGAACTCGTGTTGGCTGCATCGGAATCCAAGCCATTGTTGTTTACGATCGAGGATTTGCACTGGATCGACCCGACGACTATCGAGCTGCTCACGGTTCTTATCGAGCAGATCCCGTCTGCCCCCATTCTGCTTCTTTTGACGTATCGGCCTGGATTTGTCGCGCCCTGGCCAGCCCGGAATGAGCTCACTCAGTTGAAGATCGGAAGCCTGACGCCTCAACAAACCGCCGATGTTGTCAAGAGAATCGCGTGTAGGCGTTTGCCAGCGGAAGTTGTACAGCATATTGTGGCCAAGACTGGGGGCGTACCTTTGTTCACCGAGGAGCTGACCAAGTTGATCCTGGAGTCAGATATCCTCAAGGAGGTCGGGAACGAATACGTGCTTGCACGACCACTGAGTTCGGTGATTATTCCAAGTACACTTCAGGATTCTTTGATGGCCCGATTGGACAAACTCGGTCCGGCAAAAGAGGTGGCACAACTTGCTTCGGTGATAGGTCGTGACTTTACGTTTCCCCTCCTGGCGGCGATTGCACCTTAGGATGAAAAGGCGTTGCAAACACATCTAAACAGCTTGGTGAACTCCGAGCTGCTACTTCAGCGCGGATTTTTTCCGCGGACAAAGTTTACTTTCAAACACGCGCTCGTTCAGGACACCGCTTATGCATCTTTGCTGCGGACAAACCGTCAGCAGTGGCACGGTCGCATTGCAGACGTGCTGACATCCAAGTTCCCGGAGATTGCTCAGACCGATGCTGCATTGATGGCACATCATTGCACGGAAGCGGGTCAGACCGTTCGAGCCATTGAATACAGGGAGAAAGCAGGGCGACAATCGCAGGAACGATCCGCGACCCATGAAGCCATCAATCATTTTCTTCAAGGGCTCTCTCTGGTCGAGACGCTCGACCCGTCAAAGGAACGCGATGTTCTCGAGTTCAAGTTTCAAATTCCGCTAGGCGTCGCCTATCTGACGGCGAAGGGATACGCAGCGCCAGAGGTTGGCCCCGTTTTCGAACGAGCGCGTGAGCTCGGCAAACAATTAGCAGGACCTGTCGAGCAATTCTTTATCCACTGGGGTACCTGGGCTTGGCGAGTTGTTCGCGAGGAACTGCCGTTGTGCAATCAAATGACCGCCGAAGGATTGAGCATTGTCGAGCCGCTTGGTATCGCTGGGCTACAGATGGAAGCGTCATTCATTCCAGCCCTAACTTCCTTCTATCTTGGCGACTTCGAGGCCACCCGAGAGCTTTGTGAGCAAGGCTTCGCACTTTACGATGGACCCACCGCCAAAGTGTTCTCGCAACACACCGGCCAGAACGTTGGCGTTACACTTCAGTGTTACTGGGCTCTCTCGCTTTGGCATCTGGGGTTCCCAGAACAAGCAATAGATCGCATCCGGCAAGCCCTCGACATGGCTCGCACGTTGAACCATCCGTTCAGTCTGGCGTATGCACTTGGTCACGCAGGTTGGACGTTTCATAATTGCCGCTTAAGCGCCGAAGTGCGAAGTGTGGCCGATGCCGGAATCGTACTCGCAAAAGAACAAGGCTTCCCTTTCTGGTTGGCCGAAGGATTGCTGCATAAGGGATTTGGGTTGCTGCTGGACGAAAAGATCGAAGAGAGCCTAGGGTTGCTTCAGTCGGGTTTGGACGTATTCAACATGACCGGTGCGAAGCTCTCGCTCTGCCATTTCTATTCCATGCTGGCGCATGCGCACCTGTCAGAGGGCAAAACGGACGAGGCGCTTCGCCGCATTGACGAAGCGGCCCAAACGTCGGCCACGAACGGAAATGTCTTTTTTCTCGCCGAAATTCATCGCCTTCGCGGTGAAATCCAACTTGCCAGAAACCTGCCTGACGAGGCGGAGGCATGTTTCCTACATTCGTTGGAGGTGGCCCGATCGCAACAGGCGAAATCATGGGAATTGCGAACGACTATGAGTTTATGCCGGCTTTGGAAATCACAAAACCGGAAGGGGGACGCACACACCGCTTTGGCCAGTATCTACGATTGGTTCCAAGAAGGCTTCGACACTCCCGACCTAATCGATGCAAAGCAATTGCTCGATTCACTGTGAAAGAACGGATTGCCGCTGCCTGCTTGTGATTACTGAGTCAAATCTTGCTGTCGTATGGAGCTAGTTGCGGTTACACTAATGGCTTAGAAACGAAACCCTAGCTTGGGAGTCATAACATGTCCAGCGAAGCGCCTGTTCAGCCGTCCATGACGGTTTCAGAGCATCATCTCTTGCCGGTCGATCTGCAGCCAAATATCGATCATCTTGTTACGGAGAATGGTGCGCCAGTGGATAACCAATTTTCGGAAAAGCAACAGCGTCTACTGGCAGAGACTCTCTATTGTTCATGGCAACCAGGCGAGCCGTTTGTTGCGATGAGCAACGTGGGCCTCTTCTTCGCAATACGTACGCCCCCGTTTGTTCCCGATGTCTTGGTCAGCTTGGGGGTTTCGTCGCCAGCCGACCCGTTCCCTAAAAAGAATCGATCTTATTTTGTTTGGGAGTACGGGAAGGCCCCAGATTTGGTGGTGGAAATCGTTTCGAATGACGAAGGTGGTGAGGATACGATCAAACTCAAAGGGTATGCCAAGCTAGGTATTACTTTTTACGTCATCTACGATCCTGAAGAACACTTGAGCTCGAAACCCCTCCGAGCTTATCGGCTCGTGAGCGGTCGATATGAACTCGAAGCATCCGAATTACCGCTTTTCGAGTCTCTAGGCCTCGGTGTGCGGATCTGGTCCGGTACGTATGAAGACATGTCCCAGTCTTGGCTGCGATGGACCACTGCGAATGGGCAACTCTTGATGACAGGAAAAGAACGTGCTTCCACAGCAGAGCAACGTGCAGAGGAAGAGAAGGTACGTGCAGATGAAGAGAAGGTACGTGCAGATCAGGCGGAACGAGAAGCTGAGCAGTTGCGAGCGAAATTAAGGCAACTGGGCATCGATCCATAGGATGGGTCCGTTGCGATCTTGGTAGAAACTTCTTTGGATCTCCGTTGCGCCGTAAAGTCTTTTTCTGTGAAAGAATTGTAGCCTGTGACTGAAAAACCTAATGCTGCGCCGGTTTCGTTGGAACGTGGGCTTGGAGTTTGGCAAGCCACCGCATTGAACATTGCCAATATGGTTGGCATCGGCCCATTCATCACGATTCCGGCATTTATTGCCTCGATGCACGGGCCACATGCAGTCGTGGGTTGGATCATCGCCGCCGTACTGATCCTGTGTGACGGCTTGGTCTGGAGTGAGTTGGGAGCAGCAATGCCTGGGAGTGGCGGGACGTATCATTTTCTTAAACAAATTTTTGGACAATATTCTTGGGGAAAGATACTCCCGTTTTTGTTTATATGGCAATTTCTCGTCAGCGTGGCCTTGGAGCTAGCGTCAGGTTATATCGGGACGTTGGCTTATCTCGAATTTGCTTGGCCTACACTGCCGCAGACCGTGAATGCTTGGGGGTTGCCTGGCGGCACACGTTGGGTCGCAGTCCTGGCAGTACTCTTCGTGACGTTGGCGTTATGCCGCAGAGTCGCTCATTTGGGCGTTATGGGATTGTTCCTGTGCGCTGGTACCCTAATCACGGTTGTTACAGTCATCGTTTGCGGGTTAACGCACTTCAATGCGAAACTTCTAGCGACACCCGATAATGCGTTCCGCCTGGATAGTCGGTTCGCGATCGGGTTGGGGGGAGCTATGTCGATCGCCATCTACGACTACCTAGGCTACTTCAATGTTTGCCACTTGGGGGACGAAGTCCGCCAGCCAGGCAAAACGATACCGCGAGCCATCCTGCTCTCCATTGTTATTGTGGCCTGCCTTTACTTGACCATGAACATATCGATTATGGCGGTTGTTCCTTGGCAGATTGCCATGGACTCCAAGAACATAGCCGCTGATTTTATGGAGCGCCTGTTCGATCATCGCGTGGCGGTTGGCTTCACGTGGTTGATCGTTTGGACGGGCGTGGCGGGTATGTTTGCGGGCACGTTGGCCTATTCGCGAATTCCGTACGCCGCAGCCAAGTCTGGTGACTTCTTTTCGATCTTTGCATACTTGCATCCCAAGGGTCGTTATCCCATTGTGTCCTTGCTTGCACTAGGAGTTTTTACCGCGGGATTCTGTTTCTTGAGTCTGCAAAGCGTTATCGATGCGGCGGTATGCGTTCGCATTCTGATCCAATTCGTGGGTCAGATTTTTGCGTTGCATCTCCTTCGTACCACGAGGCCGGAGATCGCTATGCCGTTTCGAATGTGGTTCTATCCACTGCCTAGTTTGATCGCCCTGGTGGGTTGGCTGTTCGTGCTTGGAACGTCCGCTTGGCTTAGTATTCAATTGAGTTTGCTGGTGATGATCAGCGGAGTTATTGCCTATTTCCTTCGGCAAAAATGGATTTTATCCCAGCCCTAATAACTTCCAAAATTGGTCACTTCTCGCGGATCGTCAGTATTCAACATTTTCGTTCCCAGTCTACGCAACTCCGCCTGGGCTGTTTGGCTGTCCCAAGTTCGAGGAAAGAGCCGTTGTCCAATCGG
>JAYTVM010000308.1:0-4808 GCA_043743995.1 Pirellula sp.
TAGCAGCTTGCGGCGTACGACGGAAAATTTACCAACAATTGTCCCGACCACCCTTGACACCAAACTATACATAGCAGCGTGATGGGTACTATAAAATCACAGCCTCAGAGCGTGGCAGCCTGTCCTACGTCCCTAAGCTCGTCGGCTGTAATCGATAGCAATTCGCTACGATTGGTTTGTTTGTTCTTAACCACGTGCAAGTAGGTTCCGACGTATGGCTCCGTCACTCGCGCCTTTGCGTCCAATGGAGCTACAATGAGCAATTGCAGCCCAAATCTTGCGAAGAGATCGAGAGCATATTCCGCGTGTGCATCGTCGCTTCTCGAAAACATCTCATCCACCATGACGAATTGAAAACGCTCACTCTTGGCCGCGTCAGGATCTAAATCGTATTGATAGGCGATGGCTGCTACCAAGACCAAGAATGCGAGCTTGCCCTTTTCGCCACCCGATTGACCCGTGCCGCCATCGTAATAGCTGCGAGGCTCGCCAGTCTCTTTCACGATCTCGCGAGCAGCAAAGTTAAACCAATTTCGAACGTCGACGACCTTCTCTCGCCATCGCGTATTGCCGTCGTCTCGCAGTTTCGCAACGAACTTCTCGATTCGAACGAACGTGGCTTCATTGGCCTCCGGTGATCCGTCAAGCGTACCAGTCAAACAGCCAGCCAGATCCCGTCGGAAATCTTGAATCTCCCGATCCTGAACATCGGTCGGCTCCAATCGCATGAACGTTCCAGTTTTCCACTCCAGCAAGAGCAAAGCCGTGTTAAGCTGCTCAATTTTGTCCCGAATCTCTTCGCGTTCGTCCTCCAAACCTCCATGAAGTAGTCCGATCTCGTTGAGCACGTTTTCATTGAGCCGCCGTTTGAATCGCTCTTCATGCTTGGGCAGGTCGTCGACAGAAATGCGTTCGAAAAGAGCAACGAAACTGGAGAGCGAAGCGACGTCCGCGTCCAGATCGATCTGCTCATCCGGGAATTTTTTCAGAAACCTAGTCATGCCGCTCGTCATGTCTCTGGCGATTGGGACAAGCCGTTCCTGCAATTTGTCGACGTGTTCTCGTTGCGTTCGTTCTGTCTCCGTTGGCAGCGTTCCCAAGTTTTGTATGGACAATGGTTCTTTGAGGGAATCTTGAAGCGATTCAAACTGCTCCGTCTCCTCAGCCAACGCACCGTCAGTTTCAGCCAACCGAAGAGTATTTCGAGCGCTTTCCAACAGCCGATTTCCGTCGTTAAGTTCTCGCTCTCGCATGGTGCGTTGTGCGATAGCTTGATCTCGATCTTGTTGATGGCCGGTCGCTTCGGCTCGTCGATCCGAGCATTGGGCTTTAAGCTCGCGAATGCGATCGTCTGACTCTTCAATACGTTGGCGTTCGAGTTTCAATTGCGACGCTTCGTACTCATGCCGAGAATTGTCGATCGTATCGAAATCCTCGGTTTTGAGCGTCTGGTCCAAGGCTTCGATGGCACCGGTGATACGATCGGTTTCGGCGTTTAACCTTTGAGATCGGTCTTGCAATTGCAGAAGATCTTGATTGCCTTGTCGGATGGACTCAGCCAAGCTCAGCCGCTTTTGTCGATTGTCCCAACCCAAGACAAAATGCCTTCGGTCGTCGGGCATTTGACGATCGTCCTTTTCATGTCGCGCGTTACCGGACTTGATGTGACGATTCTTCGTCATAGCTGCAGAGTCTAGCTGTTGAAACTCTTCGATTGTTTCACAGGCCACATAGTCAAACCTCTGTTGAACTTCAGAACGAACCCAGGGCGTCAAAGGGTGATCCGGAAACTCTAGCTTGTGGATCAAAGTTTCCTGGCCTTTGCTTGGTTGCGACATCGGCGCTGATTGCCCTGTTTTTGCTTTAGAGCCAACCCGCAAATACACGAGCCGTTGACCTTGACCTCGTCCATCGATCAATCGCGTACGATCGACATAGCCAGCGACGCGGGCATAATAATCGGGCGGCACCAATAAACTACGGGCAAATGAATGAAGCACCTGTTCGACCGACGATTCCCATTCTCTCTCTTTGGGATTCACGGCCATCAGTTCGGCAGCGAAGGGTAAATCGCTCGGCGCCAATTTCAAGCCACGGCAGATCGCGTCCCGAACAGTGATGAACGATTCGGGCAGGTTTCCTTTGCGTTTCTCCAAGGCCTCGGCTTCTGAACGATCCTCAACCAACTGCCGGGTCAGTGAACCGATTTCAAATTGCAAGGCACTTTCCTGTGATCGTTTTTGTTGACGTTCGTCGAGCAGCTTCAAACGTCTCGCATGGCTCTCTTTTCGGACTTTGGCAAACTGATCTGGCGAGGTCACTTGCACTGATATACCTGCAGAGTACAGCTGCGATTCGAACCTTGCTCGGTAGGTGGCTTTAACTTTCGCGATGGCTTCCGCTTGTTCGATTAGACCTGGTAACTGTCTCAGTCGGTCCCCACCCGCGTTTTCGATTTCAAGTTCCAGCCGAGCAATCTCGTTGCGTAAGCGATCTTGCAATTTTTCCAATCGCAAGATGTCTTCATTGAAATTCTGAATTTGCTGTTGCCACTGACTGCACATTGGTTCGAGTAGCTTGACGCTGCGGTCGGCAAAAAACGTTCGGATTGCGCTCAGTCGCAGTCTGGCTAGTTGAAGTTCCTCCAATCGCAATTGGTATTTCTGGCCTGCTTCAACAATGGGACGCAGCAATTCATCTTGCTGACGAACCCGAACAAGCATGCGGTGTGATTCGCTGAGTTCGGCGAAGTGAGTGAGCAATCGGCCAACGCGTTCATTGAATGGTTTGCGTTCGAGCATATGCTGGCGAATAAACTCGTCGAGCCGTTGAACGTCTTTGACGGCAACCGTTTGATTGAAGATATCCATAGCTTTGGCGCGGAAGCCGGTTTTGCGTTGCAGCCATTGAAAGTACTCTTTGTAGCTGCTCGTTGTCTTGAAACCTCGATCCTTGAGGGTGCGAGCAATGGAACTGCCGGTTCCAAGCTCGCCAAGATCGCGAACAATTCCGCGTTCTGATTCGCAATAAGCGTATACTTTTTCTACCGCGTTTTCATTGTTGAGATAGAGCACTTGGCAGATAGTAAAGACTATGTCTGTTGCCGAATTACTAAAACTGGCGAGCAAGGCGGTGTAGTGTCCATTGCCATTACGCAAGTATTGAATCTGAGGGCGACCACCCTCCCCGACCGTTCGATCGTAGGCCCCGCGAATATACGTTTTTTCGTCGCGTTCGTTCCTGGTTGCTCCCGCAGCTACATTGTAGTTTCGAGTCTGCGGTCGTACGAGCAACGTCAAAAGAGCGTCAACTAAAGTCGATTTCCCAGAACCATTCTCGCCAACAAGCAACGTGGTTTGACCTCGCGGTTGCACAGAGTAAACAGCGCCGTCAAAAGTTCCCCAATTATAGACCTCAAGCTTGGCCAATCGATATCCAGGCAATGGCGGACGGTCTGAGTTCGCCGGTGTTTCTAAGATTGTCGGAGAGTCTGGGTTTGCAGGAGAGTCTGGGTTCGCCGGTGGTACGATCATGCATCTTCCGCTGGGCTATCGTCAATTTTCTTGCCAACGGCGGCGATCAGGGACAGCCTCAATCGCTCCAAATCGGACAGAGGTAGCCGAGCCTTGATAATCCGACGAACTTCCCATGAGGGTGGCTCTTTTTCGAATTGGCGTACGAACTTGAGCTCTTCCAGTTTCCGCAATGCAGCGGTCAATGACCGGTTGAGTCGAACGGAATCAGTCTGGTCAGGAAAGAAGGCTTCCCAGAGTGCAAGCAAATCGCTTTGAGTAATAACACATCGTTCGTTTTGGACATCCTCTTCCTCGTATTGTCGCAATTCATCTCGCAGGAGAACGCAAAGCAACGTTGCTTCGTAACCTAAGGGTGTTCGGCGAAAAAGGCGGGGTATGACGGGAAAATCCGGCTGCATTTCTTCATCGTCAATTTGACGCAAATACGCCATTGCATCCGGTTCATCAACGACAAGTAGCAGCCCCAGTTTCCCAAAGTATTCTGTGACAGGAGATACATTCTCCAAAAGTTGCTCCCATAACTCGAGATTGTCGTCATGGTAGACAACGCCTTGCAGGAGCCTTACGGCCACTGGACTCCAGTCCGCAGGTGGCGGAATGATGTTGTTGTTTGGATCGGGTGAGAAACTGTCCACAATCATCGAGGTTTCGTCGCCATCTCGCGAGTGGTTGCTTTGGGATGAAATACGATTCTAGGTATCGACACTTGCAGCACTGACGCACGGCCGCGAGGTTGCAAGATATTGATTCGATCGATGCGTGTAGGGTCGATATTGTGCGAGTCGTCGTGAGCGATTTGCAGGTAGCCTAACAACTCCACAACACCCCCAGTCAGCGGCCAACGGTTGAGCAGATTCGCGAGCGTTTCGCTATGGCCCAGCAAGGTTGCTTCGCGAATGTGCTCTCGCAGCTTGCGCATATCCAGACGCTGAAGTCGAGCAAAGGCAGTTGCCATGGCTTGTGCATGACGCGGATCGATAACTTGCTCCGTCAACTGCTTTTGGTCAAAGTCCAGTGGCGGAACCCAGAACGTTCGCGACATGGCCGAACCGATCTCGGCTTCTGCATCGACCATCAGTTGGATGGATTGGGCTTCCGCTAAACCGCGAAGCCGAAGCGCATGTTGCCGAATATCGCGCAGAACACTCGCTAATCGGACGCGATGGGCCGCTGCTCGTGCATCAAGGAGCCGGCGTAAAGTACCCGACAATCTAGCCGTGGTCCGCATCACCTTTTCTGCTTCGGCAAGCAGTGATGGTACCATGCGTCGAA
>JAYTVM010000309.1:0-17759 GCA_043743995.1 Pirellula sp.
AATCGCTAGCTAGAGTCATTTGCCACACTTCCCACGCCCATCGCTAATCGCTTTGGGCGTGCCACACGGTGGCCTGGCCTGGTAGTCTTCTGTCTGCCGATCGCCTAAAGACATTGCAATAATATCACGGCACGGAGTGCCGTGCGACACTACCGGAATAAATCGCGCAGTCTCGAAGCTCTTCTATGAGTTGCGTCACCGCAGGCTTGACCCAGGGTAACACGGCACCAGGGGTGGCCGGTACATAAGCGCTCAGAACCGAACCAAACGACTCCTTAACCGGCGCAACCTCTTTCGGTTTCGAGTGGGCTAGGAAAGCGTCGATAGACATTGCCGATACGCCCATCTGAAGGCAACGAAACATGGAAAGACCATCACAGAGATTGGCGGAAAGTAGAATTTTGGTCCTAGCGCCAGAATCCTGAACCGCCTTGATCGATTGCTCCAAGGTCGGTTCAAGAGGAGCCAGTTGCAAACTGCTTGTCGGTGACATCTCATATTGAATATCAACTAGCAGTGTTACAAAATCCAAGCCGCTATCGATTAGGAATCGTAGATCTTCGTAGACGGCCCCTGGACAAACGGCAGCTCCAATCGGGCATTTTCCACCCGTCACGACTCGCAGAACCTCGACCCTTTTTCCGAGTTGCTCAAAGTCCGCGATATCGATCGGCAATCCAGGTGTCCACTTGGCTCTTCGCGAATTAGCCAGTGTTTGAAACGGGTGACCAACCAGTTGCAACTCGATAGCAGCAGCGTTGTGGAATGACACCACATCGATGGGCTGGTCCATTTGCAAGGGCGAAAATCTTGGCAATTCAACAAACTGGTCTTCGCTTGTTTCCTGTGGATTACCATCGTTCGATTCGAAAGCATCGCCAAGCCATGCGATTCCGAAGCTTCGAAGTTCCGTCAACAGTCTGCGTTGGGCATTTTGGGAAAGCCCTGCATTGGCTGTCAATCGCGTGAAAAAGGGCGGATCCAAAGTCAAGTCGCCAGATGAGCCTGCGGCGTTCAGGGTGCAAGCAAGACTACACGAGTCCGTCGAGGCTTGAACAAGCGGGTCTATCCTGGACAACAGAGGTTCGCATCGCAAGGTCGATCGCGAGGCGTTCCATTTGTCGAGCTCAGAATCCGGATTCGATTTCGTGGTCATGTTAGACTTCCTCGCGAACGGGACGGAATACGCGGAATTCTTTACCTGCGGACTTGATATCAGATTTAAGCAAAAGCATTCCAATCTTGAGTCGATCCGGTTCTCTCAGTCGTTGTTCTTCGATATTGGAACTGATCGATTCGGCTTCACCGCGAAGATAGATCGCACCACCGCACATGCCTTGCCCCATCTGCTTGCCAGCGGAGCCACACAGGATTAGCGTACCGCTCTGCATCCCAAGCCCAGCATGACTGCCAACGGAACCGCGAATAACGATGTCTGCCCCCTGCATTCCTAAGGCCGTTCGATCGCCAGCGTTCCCGTAAATGGATATCAAGCCGCCCGCTCCCAATGCGCCGACTCCCTGCTTGGCGTGCCCTCGAACCAACAAGACTCCAGACGCAATGGAGTGCCCAAAAAAATCTCCAACATTTCCCTCCACATGGCATGCCCCATCTCCAAACGAACAGAAGCCGAAATCGCCGATGGCTCCGTGGACGTCGACGTCTCCAATATCTCGCAACCCGGCACCGATAAAGTCTTGCCCGCGTGCTCCGGAAATGTTTACAGAAACCGATGGACTTTCGGCATCGCTCAATGGATTGGCTATTCGGCTGAAATGCAATTGGATTGCAGTCAGCATCTCACGTGGAGACACCTTTTCCAGATCGAAATGAAGCGAGGATTCCAAAGGCTTGACCATGGACAAAAGTGAAAACAAGGATGAGAAAACGAAGGATAAATGAACATTGGGTGAGCGGCGGAATGAAAAACACCCAAAGGAACACAACCCATAGGCAGTTGTCCGATGGCACTCACTTTGTAAATTTTGAGCCTCAATGCGCTAGCATGATGGCAGGATTTGCAGGGGATTACTAGCCTTCCAGCCCGCACGCTAGCGAGTTGCGGCTCAAAGTGAGGCCGTTTGGCAGTTGTCCGATGTTCGCCTAATCAGCTTAATCTAGCGGGCTGTTTTGCACGAATCCATTTTGCATTCCAAGCCAAACCAATAGGCTCTTTTGCAAATGCATTCGATTCGCGGCTTGTGAAAAGACGATGCTACTGGGGGAATCGATCACTTCATCGGTGATCTCCAAACCGCGCCGGGCAGGCAAGCAATGCAGCACCTTGCAATGGGATGGTGCAAGTTTCATCATCGCCCCGTTGATTTGATAGGGAACGAAATCGACCGAACGGGCATGGGCCTCCGCCTCCTGCCCCATACTGGTCCAAACGTCTGTGTACAGAAAATCTGCGCCCCGAACATGTGTTCGGATATCAGTCCCTTGCTCGAAATCCAGTTGTCCGAAATGTGCTCGGATGCGTTCGACAAGCTCTGGTTCAATGTGATACTTAACTGGTCCAGCAAGTCTAAATTTCATGCCGCAAATCGCTGCACTTTTAAGCAGGGAGCGGGCAACGTTGTTCCCATCGCCAACGAATGTCAACTGCTTTCCGCGGAGCTCACCGCTGGAAAACTCACGCATCGTCATCATGTCCGCCATCGCTTGACACGGATGCGATTGGTCGGTCAAGCCGTTAATAACAGGCAGGACATTATGAGAAGCAAGCTCATCGACGGTGGATTGCGAGATGGCACGACAAACCACAAAGTCACAGTAGCCAGCCAGTACCCGTACGAAATCCGCAATCGTTTCTCGTTCTCGCCAACCTACGTCGTTGGTCAAGTAGATTGCCGCACCGCCCAGTTGGATCATGCCTGCTTCGAAGCTGACTCGAGTCCGCAAGCTTGACTTCTCGAACAAGAGCGCAAGGCTACGATTCTTGAGGATATCCGGCCGCTGGCCCTGACCAAGCTTCCGTTTTAACGAATCGGCGATGTTCAGGATTTCGAAATATTCGTCGATCGAAAGATCGAAAAGTGAGCGAAGATGCTTCATGTTATGTTTGACCGATACGGATAGCAGAGGACTGACGGTCTTTAATGATTTCCGTACCTATCCCGGCGGTCGTGTAAATCTCCAGCAGTAGAGAATGCCTGACTTGGCCGTCGATAATGTGAACTTTGCCGACGCCGCGGTCTAATGTGGACAAGCAAGCTTCCACTTTCGGAATCATTCCGCCGACAATGATTCCGTCTAGAATGAGTTGGCGAGCTTCCTGAGCGGTTAAGGAATGGATCACACTTTTTGGATCTGCTTTGTCTCGCCTGACGCCATTCACATCGCTAATGAAGATTAGCTTTTCCGCTCCGAGTGCTTCTGCGACGGCCATGGCCGCCGTATCCCCGTTCACATTGTACTTTTGGCCTAGGGAGTCAATACACATTGATGGGATGATTGGAATCTGTTCGGTATAGGTTAGTTTTTCGATCGTCTGCCGATCCACTTGGGTCACATGTCCAACAAATCCCAAGTCGAGGGGTTCGGAACCGGGTTCTTCCAGCAGCAGTTTCTCTCCGAACAATACATTGGTCGTTCGGAAGTTGAGGTTCATAGCTCGCCCTCCCAACCGTTCGATCTCGCTGGTCAACTGCTCATTCAATTCGTAGGCCAGCGTGTTTTCGACGATTTCCAACGTTTTTGCATCCGTTACGCGACGCCCTTGAATCCAGACCGGCTCGATCGCGGCCGCTTCCATTGCCTTGTTGATGGATGGGCCTCCGCCGTGCACGACGACTGGCCGCATCCCGACGGTTTCCATGAAGATGATGTCGAGCAGGGTATGTTGCATGGCATCCGGATTAGCCATCAAAGAGCCGCCAAGTTTGATAACGGTCGTTTTGCCACGAAATTTGCGGATCCATCCCATCGCTTCGATGAGCGTGTCAGCCTTTGCAATTGCTTCCTTTGTTCCGTCCAAGTGACTTCCCGTTCAATAAATAAACGCCGGTGCGATGGAAATCGAGCCGGCGATGGAGTTTTTTCAGGTTCAGATTTCCTTGATGCCACAAAATGCCAGCAAGGAAACGCCCCAGTGTACTTCCCAACGACTACCTATGTCAACAATTGGCACAGTTGATCGCCGATGGCTAGGGGACCATCAGAAGGCAGGGAATTCTGCAACTTCAGCTGCAGAACCCATTTGGAACAGATCGTCGACCTGCAGTATTTCTCCCATATCGACCGTACTTTGCCATTGCGACTGCAGTATATCAATGTATTGATTTAGCACCCCAGCGAGCGTCTGTTGAGCAACGATGACGTCGTTGAAACTGATCCCGCTTGGGTCGGTGAGGTACCGCTGGTAGATGCCACGGTAGGCACGGACTTGATCGCTTAAAGCATCCGTTCGGAAGGATTGTGCAAGCAGTCTATTCGATCGATATGTGCTATACATAGGAGCGAGCTTCGTAATCAATTGATTTTGAGTGTCGGATGCGACTTGTATGGATCGAATAAGCTCAGCCCTAGCCGCAATTCTATTTCCTTGGTTCTTGTTCCAAACAGGCACCGCTCCCCCCACCGTCAAGTTGTAAGTGTTTGTCCCAGGGGTAAATGTGTAATCCCTTTGCAATACGAAGCCGACGTTGAGGTCAGGAATGGGAACGCGATCGGCCAAAGTGACCTGCGTTCGATTCTTACCGATCAGGTTCTCTGCGATCTGCAAATCCGTATGCACGGCCGTCATCTGAGCCAGCGCGGTTTCGTAAGCAATCTCAGGGACGGGGCAGTCGATTCGACCTTCGAGACCACATGGTGGTAGCGTGGGGACTGCAACGGCAGCACCGAGCATTCTCCATGCCGCGATCGATTCCTGCTGGGCTCGAATCAAGGACGCTCGGGCTTGTGTCGTTAATACTCGCAATTGGAGTGGCTCGTACGGAGCCGCATCGCCGGCGACGACCAATTTGATTTGAGCTTTGTACGCGTTTTCGGATAGCTCGGACAACGCTCTTGCCAACTCGACTCGCTTTCGCGTTGCGAGTACTTGAAAGTAGAAGCGACGAACGGACGACTGAACCGTCACCCAGGTCTTGCGCTGTGTCACTTCTGCGTTCGCATAGTCCACGGCAGCCGACTGAGCGGCCAGCCCCAGCTTTTGAGCGGTGATGAATGTCTGTTGCAAATAGACACCATGATAGCCCGGCGTATTGAGAGTCCGAACCGTATCCGCCTCATATCCAGCATTGGGATTGGGCGGCAGTCCGGCCTGTATCATCAAGCCCCGGGCTGCTTCGACGCTTGCAGCAGCGGCTCGCAGGCCCGGGTGGTTTTCTCTGGCCAATTCCTGCAGCTCTTGCAGGCTAAGCTGGCCGACGGTAGCGTCCGGCAGTGCATCTGCCTCGATCGACAATGCTGGGAATTCGGAGTACAGTTTCAATATATTCGCCTTCTGCGAGGAGGCATCGAGTGGCTTTCCGTCGGCATCGCGTCTGGGCAAAGTGAGCGGAGAAGTTTCGGCACCTGGTAGATCAAGCGGCAACTTAAACGGGCCATCAGCCTGCTTCGATAGACTCGAAGCTTCGGGTTTTTGATTTGGTGATTGAGTTTGATTTTGAGAAGCTAGTCGAATGGCAGGCGCCGCCAAGATCGTGGCTTCGTTTTGAGGCTTGGACTCGGATTCGTCTCGCAAAGAAGTTTCCGAAGTGACTTTGGCGGCATCCCTAGAAGGATTCGCGAAATCGTTCTCAGCACACTGTTCAAAACAAGAATGACTGGAAGCGTCGGAAGTGAGCGGCAGCGAACGAATAGATCGGTAAGCACACCAGTTCGGAACGCGACAACCAATGAATGTACAAGCGAGCAAAAGTGGCAAGCAAATGCTAGCTATATCCTGTTTGCGTAGCATCGATCATCCCTTATCGAATTCAAACGGTTTTCGCGTATGGTTGCCATCCGTGGCGTACGCAACGTTCAAGATCGACCGGCACAATTCGTAATCGACAGAGAATTCGACAGAGGCAGGTCAACCGTCAAAGACGGAGAGATCAGTTAGGGCCAATACCGTTCAAGGAAGCCCAATTTCGGAAGAATTTCGTTTAACCGTTAGCCGTAGGCGTACGTTAGTGGTATCGAGTACGACTTCGGCTGACTGTTAAACAAATAATTGAACGGTATTGGCGTTAGGGCTGGTTGGGTCAGGGTTGGGTCTGACCATGCCCTTCCATCAAAGTCATGCTCGAAGACTCGCAAGGAAATGACTCCGTATTGCCATTTGACCAGGTTACGATGTACTTCGTCAGACGATCGGTTCCACTACCAAAATAGGTCCGAAATCCGTAGGAACTCTCGTAGCCTCGGCTAGAGGTCAAATCTTGCGACTGCAATTTGCCTGAGGCTGATTCGGCAACAATCTTTGCTCCGAATGCATCGCGATTGACGTTAATTCCGACCAATCGCACAGAGTACCCATGATTATTTTTCGGCGATTCCGTTCTTCCGATGGTCGGTCTGGCGTTGGTGTTGATAACAACCAAATCGACGTCCCCGTCGTTGTCCAAATCGTCGAATGCCGCTCCCCGACTGCTTTCGATTACTTGCAAGGCGCTGCCAGCATTTTTGGTGACATTCGCAAAGTGTCCACGACCGTCGTTGGCAAGAAGGTAGTTAATAACCTTTACGTCCGTTCGGTCGTCGATGAAATGAAGGTTGTCAAGAAAGTGTCCACAGGCCACAAACAGATCACGATCTCCATCGTTGTCGAAGTCGATTCCACCGACTCCCCACTTAACATGGGCTCTCAACGTATTGTCGATTCGAGCAACGTTGGTTGCATCGGTGAACAAGCCTGGACCGACAGCTTGGTAGAGAACTAGCATTTCTTCCTGATAGGTCGTGGAGACCAAATCGAGAAGCCCATCGCCATCAAAATCGGCGTAGTCATTTCCCATATTCCCATTGCTTTTACCTTGTCGGTCTACGGCGACTCCTGCCAAAAGGCCATCTTCTTGAAACCGTCCATGGCCATCGTTGAGGAACAAGAAATTTGGCTTTTGGTCGTTCGCAACAAACACGTCAATGTCGCCGTCGCCATCAAAATCGGCGGTCAGAACACCCATTCCTGGTCCGCGAAATTCGCTGATGCCTGACCAGACGGAAACATCCTCAAAAGTTCCGTCACCGTTGTTTCGATACAGTGAGTCGGTTGCGGGAATATAGTCGTTTGGCCCGGTGTGGAATTGGTAGCCTGAGATCATTCGCGTTTTGTGGAGCGGGTAATCGAACTCGACATAGCACGCACAATAGAGATCCAGATCTCCGTCGTTATCCATGTCAAAGAACGAATTGCCGCCACCCACTCTCAGCGGCGATGTTAACCGACTTGTTTCCGTTGCTTCGCGAAACGTTCCGTCCCCTTCATTCACGTAGAGCACATTGGTTCCGAAATTACTCAAAAAGACGTCGGCATCTCCGTCTTGATCATAGTCTCCTACGACCACTCCCATTCCGTATTGCTTATCGCCCAAGCCGGACGGGATCGTGACGTCGGTAAACGTCCAGTCACCGTTGTTTTTGTAGAGTTGATTGCGGGGGACTGTGTCCGTTACCGTTCCCAGCAGTGGCGCTCCGTTTACGAAATAAATGTCTAAGAAACCGTCGTTGTTGTAATCGAAGACAGCCAACGAACCGAGAATGGTTTCCACCAGGTATCGTTTGCCACTGCTACCGTCGGTATGAATGAAGTCGATGCCGCTTTGCGATGGAGGAACCTCCAACACCTTCGCGTCAAACGTCGACTGTGCGGCGGCCCGCGATTGCAGAAGAAGCAACGAAAGAATGGAAATAGAAATTGCGATTGATGGGAGGACGAGGCTCCAGCCGGGCTTGCGGTTCAACGGCTCGGCAGGAGCCTCATCCTCCCGAGCAAAGAATTGAAAAGGTGAAGTCAGCATGCAGCCAAGCATTGTGAATTTAATGGTCCCGTGTCACTCCCAATCAATCGGAACCTTGCATATCGCTGCTGAGTCCGCCTGCAGCGGGAACATAAGCCAGACGCGCGTAGTCCATGACCATGCGGTGACTACTGAATCGCCAAGCCAAAGTGCTGATGCTATTCATCATCATTTTGATCCACTTGCGTGGCAAGCCATCGCGATCGCGATCGTAGAAAGTGGGTATCACTCGCTGTTCGAGCGTCTCGTAGAAATACTCCGCATCTCGAATGTCGGTCAAGCGATCTTCGGCGTGGCTGGTCCCCTTTCCAATGGCAAACCCGTTGGTTCCGTCGTAGGCTTCGGCCCACCAACCGTCGAGTACGCTGCAATTGAGTCCACCGTTGAGGACTGTTTTTTGGCCGCTTGTTCCCGAGGCTTCTAACGGGCGACGAGGGTTGTTCAGCCATACGTCGACACCTTGGATCATGTGTCTGCAAACGTTGATATCGTAGTCTTCTAAGAAAGCCACGCGACCTGCAAACCTCGAGTCATGCCGCAGATTGGAAATCTCTTGAATGAAACGCTTGCCTGGCTCATCCTTGGGGTGTGCTTTGCCGGCGTAGATGACTTGGATTGGACGGTCGGTACAATCTAGAATCTTGCAGATCCTGTCGATGTCCTTGAACATCAGGTTGGCTCGTTTGTAGGTGGCAAACCGACGCCCAAAGCCGACGGTCAGGATATTTGGGCTAAGGACATTTCGGGCCGCTTCGACGATTTCGTCGCTTTCGCCCCGTCGTCGGCATTGTCGCGAGATACGCCGACGAACAAACGACAAGAGCAGATTCTTGAGAGCATTGTGCGTTTCCCAGAGTTCGCCTGGATCGACGGAATGAATGTTCTGCCAAACGTCTGGCTCGCCCATTTGGCTCTTCCAATTGGCTGGGAAATGGCGATCGTAGAGTTGTTGCATTTGAGCCGCGAGCCAGCTCTCAATATGCACCCCATTGGTAATATGACCGATTGGGATGTTCCGCTCTTCCCTGGATGGCCATAGGTTTTTCCACATGCGGCGGGAAATGTGACCGTGCAATTGGCTCACCGCGTTGGCTGCTCGGGACATTTTCAATCCAATGACCGTCATGCAAAAGGTCTCAGCCGAATCGTCTGGGTTCACTCGGCCAAGTCCCATCAGTCGATCGGAGCTGATTCCCAGTGCATCTCGCAGAGGTCCCAAGTGTTCTTCGATTAGTCCGGCGGCGAATCGGTCGTGTCCCGCCGGCACTGGAGTGTGCGTGGTGAAAATGGTTGCTTCGGCTGTCTCTCGCATTGCATCTTCAAAGGTGAGGCCGTCGTCCGCCATTCTTTCCCGCATGACTTCGAGCGGGACGAAGGCGCTATGGCCTTCGTTGAGATGATAAACTCCGGGGTTGATTCCAAGTGCCCGCAGCGCCTTGACTCCGCCAACGCCAATAACCAATTCCTGTCGGATGCGAGTACGCTCATCGCCGCCGTAGAGTCGACTGGTCAACTCACGATCTTCTGGACGATTACCCTCAACATTGCAGTCAAGCAAAAAGAGACGGACTCGTCCGACTTGTACTTTCCAGACTTTTGCGAGCAAACGTCCATTGCGAGTATCGATGGCCACCATAAGTGGCGTTCCATCCCCAAGAACGGCGGGCTCGAGCGGCAGATCTTCCACCTTGGTCTCGAAGTATTCTTCGCGTTGGTAGCCGTCGGCGCTCAAATGTTGCTTGAAATAGCCGTGCGAGTAATACAGGCCGATCCCAACCAGCGGCACTCCGAGTCCGCTTGCACTTTTGACGTGATCGCCAGAGAGTACACCCAAGCCACCAGAGTAAACGGGCAACGATTCATGCAAACCAAACTCGGCAGAAAAGTATGCGACCGGTTTGGCTCCGAGGACACCCGCGTTATTTTGAGCCCAGGTGTTCTTGTTTTCGAGATACTCCTGTAGGCGACGAAAGGCGTAGTTGACACGACTGTGCAGAACCATTTCACCTGCCCGGATTGCCAACCTTTCCGGAGTGAATTCCCTAAGCAACGCGATGGGGTTATGATCCAATTGTCGCCAACGGATGGGATCGATATCGCGAAAGAGGCTATTTACCTCTGGCTGCCAACTCCACCACATGTTTCGAGCAAGCGCCATGCATTTGTCGTAAAGAGAGTCCGCATCAATTTCATTCGCAATTCCTGAATTACCAACTTCTTGTCCAAGCGAATATTCGATCTGGGTCATGGATTGTCTCTTTGAAAGATTCAAGACTTAAAAGTAAAGTAGCGTTGATCGTGTTGGGAATAGTTCGGCAAGGCTTTCAACGGCTTCCAACGTCAATTCCCTTGAGTCGATTCTGGTATTCTATGGGGCTTACAAGCAAAAGAGCCGATCGGCAGGCGATTGTTATACCTGATCGTCAACAATAGTTCAAAGCCAGCCAAGATTTGGAGGCGTCGTGTTAAGACAGGTAAAGTTGGAGGGCAAGTCATCAACTCATTAGCGGAAATAGCTGGGAGCCGAATTGATGAATCGGTTGAGCGCGTTTGTGGTGTAACTCGAGAGCAGTGGCAAGCCGAGCTGAGAAACAATGCAGGAAAGCTGAAAGCACCTGGGGATTTCCCTAGTGCGACGATTCGAAAATGCGCAGCCGTCGAAACCGCGATCTCTGGTTCTAGCAGCGATTTGCTTCGGTATTACACTTGGCTTGCCAGTTGTTGCTTAACCACGGCTTTTATCATGACGCAACGAAGTGCGGCTTTGCGCAGGATAGAAACCAGCCAGAACGAGCTCACCAAGATCAAGCTGACAGCGTCGATCCATTCCGGCAGCTCGTTTGCGACTGTTGGTATTAGTCATCTAACAACCAGCCGCAGGCATTTGAGTCAACCGCCACTGCGGGCCACGCGATCTAGCGAAGGCTGGGTCTTAGACGGATATAGCCCTTGGGTAACGGGCGGGCGCTTTGCCGACTGGCTGGTTGTTGGGGCGGTCGAAATGGACTGCGTGCCGCAAGGCACCGCTACGACTAAGTCGCTCGAATTGCTTTTTTCCGTCGCAACGAATCAAACGGGTGTTATCGTTGAGCCCAGCAGCGAGCTGATGGCTCTCAATGCAAGCTCCACCGGTCCGGTTCGTTTTGAGCATGTCACAGCGAATCATTCCGATGTGTTACATGGCCCAACTGCAAATGTAATGGAAGCCAGCAGTCGCAGTTCGGATTCCATTTCGTCCAATGGAACTGGAAGTGGTGCTGGAGGGCTGCACACGTCGGCCTTAGCCATTGGCCATGCAGCCCAAGCGATTGAGTATCTTGCGAAAGAATCGCAAATGCGTGGGGATTTACGTGTGGTTGCGGAAGGATTTCAAAACCAATGGCGCAATGCGTTCGATGAGTTGGACCGAGTGAACTGCGGCGAAAGTCAGCAGGACCCAGCCACTTTGCGAAAAAAAGCCAATGATTTGGCATTGAAAAGTACGCAGGCAGCACTTGCTGCCGCCAAGGGAGCTGGCTTTGCAAACGACCACGATGTCGGGCGATGGTGTAGGGAAGCCATGTTCTTCTTGGTTTGGAGCTGCCCTCAGAGCGTGGTTCAGGCTCATCTTTGCAGCTTCCTGATCTAACGCCATAGAGTGTGAGTTGAACTTCCCTCACCGCTCATTATACTTTGGGGCATGTTGGGGCGAGGAAGGTCAGGGGACTTTTCGTAGAGCCCCTTACCGCTGTTCGTGGACAAGGCAACTAGCTTCCTATGAGTTCCCAACTCTCCGCTACTCCATTGCATGCTTGGCACCAAGCGCACGGTGCTCGTATGGCGGAGTTCGCCAATTATGAGATGCCGATTCAGTACGCTGGAATTGTAGCGGAGCACCATGCGACGCGAAACGCGGCTGGAGTCTTCGACATCTCGCACATGGGACGGCTTCGGTTTGACGGCCCGCGGGCCGATCAGCTTTTGGATCATTTGTTGACGCGTCGGGTCATTGACATGCAAACGGGGCAAGTTCGCTACTCGCTCGTTTGCAACGAAGAGGGCGGAATCCTCGATGACGTACTTGTTAGCTGCTTGGAAAGCCCAAGCGGCAAGAATTATTTCCTATTGGTGGTCAACGCCAGCAACCGCGCAAAAATCGTACATTGGCTTCAACCCCACTTGGCCGACTTTCCGGATGTGGAGTTTCACGACGTGACCAGCGCTACAGCCATGATTGCAGTTCAAGGGCCAAAAGCAATGGAGATATGCAAGCCTCTGTTACCCGCCTCGGCGTTGTCGTTGGGATACTATAGGGCCAAAGTAACTGAGCAAATGAGCAAGCCTTGCATCGTTTCGCGCACCGGTTACACCGGGGAAGACGGCTTGGAGCTGATTGTCAAGGCAGAGGACGCGCCTCGAGTTTGGGAAAACATCATGATGTCGGGTAGAGAGATGGGCGTCCAACCCGTCGGACTCGGAGCTCGCGACACGTTGAGGTTGGAAGCTGGGATGCCGCTGTACGGCCATGAGTTGGACGAGACAATCGATCCATATCAAGCGGGGCTAGGGTTCGCATGTAACTTAAAAGACCGCAATTTCGTTGGGCGAGACGCCTTGGAGCAAAAATCGAAAGGCGACTTTTTATCAAAACGAGTCGGATTGGTTTTGGATGGGAGACGCGCCGCTCGGCAGGGTGCGAACCTGTTAGATTCCGATACTCGCGTGGTTGGTCAAGTGACAAGCGGTAGTTTTTCCCCAACGCTCGACAAACCGATCGCGATGGCCTATTTAGATCCTGCCGTTGCGGTTGTCGGCACAACTTTGGATATTGATATTCGAGGTACCTCAGTTTCTGCGGCCATCGTTCCGTTACCTTTTTACAAGAAATCATCTTCGTTATGAGCATTACTCCAGAACAACTCCGGTACTGCGATTCGCACGAATGGGCTTACGTTGCCGACAAGTCCTCTGGTATCGCCACCATCGGAATCTCCGCCTTTGCCGTCGAGGAACTTACGGACCTAGTCTTTATGGCGTTGCCGAAAATCGGTCAAACCGTGACCGCAGGCAACGAGTTTGGCGAGGTCGAAAGTGTGAAAGCGGTTAGCCCCATGTACAGCCCTGTTAGCGGTACTGTCGTCGAAGTTCATTCCGAGTTGGTAGATCAGCTCGAAAGCCTTAGTGTGGACCCGTACAATGAGGGTTGGATCATCAAAGTGAAAATGAGCGACCCAGCCGAGTTAGACCGCTTGCTCGACTGGGACGCTTATAAAAAGCAATGCAATCAATAGTGCTTTGTCAAGTTGATAACCGAGGGTAGCCACGGTCGCGGAGACCGTGGGAGCGAGATCGTTTCTCGCAGTTCACCCACGCTTTGGCAAGCGTGGCTACCCACGTTTTCCCGTTTGACAAAGCACTGGTGGATTTTTTCAAAACAAAGGAATCCGAGGTGAGCGATTCTGTCGAGGGCTTAGTCATCGTTGATCCACCCAGATCCGGCGAAAGCAATATGGCCATTGATGAGGCGTTGCTGCGAAACGCGACGCCAGCATGGCCGGTTGTTCTTCGTGTTTATCGCTGGGATCGCCCTACTCTTTCGATTGGTCATTTCCAACAGCTCGAAGATCGAAACGAAGTGCCGCACCTGAGCGAACTGCCGTGGGTAAGGCGAAAAACCGGGGGTGGGGCAATTGTTCACGACCGCGAGTTGACGTATAGCATCCTCATTCCAAATCGAGCCAACTATTCCGTCAAGGGGCACAACGAAGCACTCTACCGAGCAGTCCACTCGAGCTTTGTCGAACAGTTGCAAGAGCTAGGGTGGGATGCGCGTCTTTCGGAATCATGTACTTGTGCAGCCACGGTTGAGAAGATTCCGGCGCATTTTTTATGTTTTTCAAGGCGGTCCCCGGTCGACTTAATTATCGATAACGCTAAAATACTTGGTAGTGCTCAACGCAGATCAGCGACAGGGTTGCTTCAACATGGCAGCTTTCTCCTTTGTCGCTCTCAATCAACGCCCGAATTGTGCGGTCTTCTTGATGCTCCAGGCGGTTCCAACCCCAACCACCAAAAAAAAATGCGGGAAAATGCACAGGACGTCGCGTCACTTCTGGAGGCAGATTCCGATACGGAATCTAACTCCAGGGTACTAGACGACTGGATAGAATTTTTTGTGGAAACGTTGACTCAAGGGGTCTCACGACTCCTTCCGATTCACTGGCAAAACGGATCGATTAGCAATCTTCTGTAGACGGGAAACGGCAAGGTAGCCCCCCGAACGGTTGGTTGTTTTTTATCCATTTAGATTTTTTTTCGGTTGAATGATGACTAAGATTGTTGTTGGGGTACGTTGAATCGTACTCAATTTTTTGGTAAAAATTTGGTTAATTCTGTGGGTCAGGATTGATCATGACTTCAAAAAAAAGGGCCGGCAATGCAGGTTTCACTGAAAGTCCTTTCTGGAACGCACGAAGGAAAGTTGATTCAGATAAAGGACGAGAAATTCCTTATCGGTCGCGGCGAGTCGTGTCAGTTGCGACCCAAGAGTGAGTCAATCAGTCGAAAGCATTGCGCAATCGTTCAGAAGGACGGTCGATTGCTTTTGGTCGACTTGAAGAGTCGAAACGGTACCTTCATTAACGAAAAGCAGGTATCGCCCGACAAAGCCAAAATTTTGAAGAACGGAGATAGACTCCGGTGCGGACAATTGGAATTTGAAGTTCAGATGGAAGTTGGTATCGCCAATTCGAAACAGCCAGAAGTGCAATCGATAAAAGAAGCTGCTGGTCGAATGACGGAACAAAGCAATATGGATTCGCGAGAAAGCGTAGACATCGGTTCTTGGCTTTCCGAAGCCGATCAAATCGATCGAACGATACCCTCGGTGGAAAGTGAATTCGACACTCGCCAAATTGCAATGGAGGATACGACTAGGTTAGATGGAACTCAAATCTCGGAAGTGGAACCTGTGACTCCTCAACCCGTAAAATTCGTAAGACCTGACCGTCGCGGGCCGATCAAGCTTCCGAAGCAAGCAGCTACCGGACCATCGAGCAAGGATACGAAAGACGCTGCATCTGAGACGTTGAAAAAATACTTCGGCGGTCGCTAAAAAAGTTAACAGTGCATTGCGTTTGAATATCGCTATTTGGTTTGTGTTGCCCGATTCAGAGATGCTTTTATGGCTCAATGCACATCGCGATTCGCTTGTCGCAATCCAAAGTTCACCATGACCGCGAGATTGATTCTCGCGTTTTTTTTTGCCTTACTCTTCGAAGGCATCGTAGCGGGACAACAATCAACGATCAAACTCGTTGATGGCATGGTGCTGGGGCCAGGGCAAAATAGTTCCGTTCAAAACATTGTTCCACCTCAAGCCAGCGTGAACCAACATGCGGAAGCAAAGGCTTTGTTGATTACCGTGCTTGATGACGGACTGCGACGAACGTACGCGAACGTCGGTCGCTGCGAAGCTGCCGTTCCAGTGAAGGATAATGCAATCAAAATTGTTATTGGCAACATGATTGCTAAGAGTGCGCTGCCGGTACCAAGCGGCTCGATAATCGACTGTTCGCCGTTCGATGTTTTCGGGCGTCGTATTTGTTTTATTAGGGCTCAGGATGCGCCCATTGCAATTGTTCAAGGGATCACTGAGGTGACGACAAACTACATTCGCGTGGAAGGGTTAAAAGGGGTCAAGGGTGAGTACGATTGGGACATGCGCCTTTCATTAAATAGTCTCAATGGCAGAGACCTGCGGGCCATTTTGGTTCAAAACGCTAGCCCAACCAGATCAAAAGACTGGTTCGAAATCGTAAACCTCTTTATTTCCGCCGAGCGATTTGTGGAAGCTCGACAAGTATTGGTGGAAGCAATCCTCAAGTTCCCTGAACTGGAAAATACGAAATCCGAGTTGAAGTCTTTGGATCAAAACGTCGCCGATCAGCTTTTTGAGGCCGCTGAGTTGGCGAAGGATGCGGGCCAGCATCAGTTTTCCAAACGGATTCTGGAAAGCACTCTCGACAGTATCAAAAGAGCTGGTCTTTCCATCGAAACCCAGCTCAAAGCGGTTGCCAAACTGGAAGCGATCACCAATGGCCAAAAGGAGCGCGACGAGCTGCTGGCTTGGATGGCGGACGATGTCTCAAAAGTCTCCGATGGACCGGCAAAAACAGAAATGCAATCGTTGCTTGCAGAGATCGCTACCAATCTGACGGCAGACACGGCGCTTCGATTCACCGACTACCGACGCAGAAGAGCCGATACAACGCTCAAACCAGACCAGTTAGGGGCACTTGCCATTAGCGGCTGGATCTTTGGCCCGACCGCCGGCAAAGACAATGCGTCCGTGGTGGCTGCGGGAGTCAAAGCGCGGCGGCTAATCACGGAGTATCTTTCCAAACCCTTGCGAGACGATCAAATCGTTCAAGAGCTAACCAAGTTGGAGTCCGGCACTCCGGATTTGGTAGCCAAGATCGTTGCGAACATGGCTCCGCCATTGACCACTCCAGCGTCTGCCTCTGTGCCTATTACCATTAACCCGCCAGACAGTTCTCAGCCGTCAATCCAATCAACCCTTTCGGGTCGCTTTGCGATTGAGGTTCCAATGGGTGGGGATATGATCGGGAAATCATCTCGGTACATCGTTCAACTGCCGCCCGAATACAATCCGTTTCGTCGTTATCCTTGCGTCTTCACGTTGCCTGGCGAGTCGACGACTATGGAATGGCAAATCGCCTGGTGGGCAGGGCAGTATTCGCCTGAAGCCAAACGCTGTTTTGGGGAAGCTTCCAAGCGAGGCTATATCGTTGTCTCGCCCGACTGGGCCGCGCCCAAACAACCGAGTTACAACTTCACCGAGAATGAACACGCCATGATCTTGGCGCCTCTGCGCGACGCGCTGCGAAGGTTTAGCATTGACTCCGACCGAGTCTTTCTTTCAGGCCACTTCATGGGCGCGGATGCTGCATGGGATATTGCTTTGGCTCACCCAGACCTTTGGGCGGGATGCATTTTCATTAGCGGTGAAGCTCGAAAATACGTGATTCACTACGGGAGCAGTGCCGAGTATATTCCCACTTATTTTGTTGCTGGAGAATTGGACAAGTTCACAGAAACGAATGGTAAGGAGTGGGACAAAATGTTGAGTCGTAAACAAATCGACTGTTTAGTAACACTCTATAACGGGCGAAAACCAGATCATTTCCAAGAGGAACTGCCCCGAATCATGAACTGGATGAGTTTTCCGGCCCGGGTTCGAACTCCGTTCCCTAAGGATTTTTCGGCGACTACCCTTCGCGCTGGAGACCGATTCTTTTGGTGGTTCGAAACGAAAGACCTATTCAAGGAAAAACTCATTCATCCCCTGCTGTTTTTGGCCTCCACAAAGCCAGGATCAGGCTATCAGATCAGTTCCGCGATCAACAAACAGACCAACACGGTTAGCATGGAAACGGTCCCCGCCAAAAACTATTCCATTTGGCTTTCGCCAGAAATGGTCGATTTCGAAAAGCCGATCACTCTCTTGATCAAAGGAAATCGGGATCGAAGAGATCCAAAGCCTGAAACCCGAGTCATTCTCGAAGATGTACGTGGTCGGGCCGATCGAAAGCATCCGTTTTGGATGCGTGTGGATTTGCCCAAGTAGACTCAACCCAACAAATTACAACCAGAAAAGTCCAATCGCTAGGATCGGCACGCTTGGGTGATAATGTCGCCTTTCGCTCCTAGGCTGTGATTTTATAGTACCAATCACGCTCCGCGTGATTTTCGCAGTTCAAAAACCCTTGGTTTCTGAGGCAACATCACGCGGAGCGTGATGGGTAC
>JAYTVM010000310.1:0-4801 GCA_043743995.1 Pirellula sp.
GCTTAAGTCCTTTAACCATCAACGCTTTCGATTCTAGGTAACATCATGTTTGCTCGAAAACATTCGGGGGCAAGGACGCTAAAGTCAAAAGGCGGTCAACGCAAACTTAAGAATCGACAACGATTCTTTGAACAGCTTGAGTTGCGTTTTATGATGAATTCGGATTGGCAAAATCCAGCTCGGCCGATGGATGTCAACAATGATATGACTGTCTCGCCGATCGATGCTCTCATCGTCATCAATCAGCTCCATCGGATGGGCCGTTCCGAGAGTTCACCAACGCTTGGCCAAAGAACGAATCCGCTTGCGTTCTATCCGGACGTAAGTGGCGATTCAGTCATCTCGCCGCTCGATGTGCTTCAAGTCATCAATACCCTCAAGCGACATGGAGACAGCACGCTGGCCTTCCCGAATCGAGCCGATGGCGAATCCGAAATAGCGCCCGCAGGCTTTGTGAGCACCATGATGATTGGCTTACCAGGCGACAGTTCTCAACTTGTCGATATCGCAACTCAACTGAATGTTGGTCGTGAAGAATTCAATGAACTAGGCTTCTTCGTTGTCGATGGCCCCAACGGTGCAGTCAATGGAGTGTTGCCTTCGTCTCCGCACTATCCACAGATGGTCTTCGATTCGATGCAACGTCAAGTCATGTACTCGCGATTAGATATTGCTCACTCATCCAAGACAGTCACCTTCCCAGGCGGCAAGTACCTAGCGGTTTACATCTTGCAAAGTTCCACCGATAACGGCGACTCGGCTTCTCATATTCGTGCCAAAGCCAACAGCAGCGACCACCTGACGCTTGGATGGGAAGAGCATGTTTCGGTTACCCCAAACTGGCCATCGGTTGGCGATCGCGGCTATGACGACGCGACGATTGCCGTGCAACTCAGCCAGCCGCATGGCGGCAATGCTGTCCCTACGATCTCCAATATTCCCAATCAAACCATCGACGAGCTAGCCCTATTATCGATTCCGATGATTGTGATGGATGCAAATCTTCCTGACGATAAACTCGTCTACTCGATTCAATCGGGACCAAGCGGAGCCACCGTTGATCCCGACACTGGACTTTTCCGATGGACTCCATCCGAAACTCAAGGCCCCGGATCTTTTCCCGTCGTTTTACAAGTCACGGACCGAAGTGGTGCGATCGATACTGAATCGTTCACCGTTACCGTAAATGAAGTAGATCTCGCTCCGGTACTGTTGGCGATTTCTAATCAACAGGTCAATGAACTTAGCGAGCTGACGATTCAAGCCGTTGCCAGTGATGCCGATCTGCCGAAGAACATTCTGCGTTATTCGCTTGAGCAATCGCCGAGCGGTGCTGCCATCGATGCTTCGACCGGTTTGCTCCGATGGACACCGACGGAAGATCAGGGACCGGGTACGTTTCCCGTGATTATCAAGGTGGATGATAACGCTGGGGCATTCGATAAAAAGACCTTTACGATCACCGTCCTGGAAATCAATCGACCGCCGGTGCTCGGCATTCTCACCGACCGACAGGCAGAGGTCGGAGCCGCGATTAGCTTCACCGCAACGGCCACCGATCCCGATCTGCCGGTTGGCACCCTGCGATTTAGTCTCGGTCAGGGCGCTCCAGTCGGCGCAAGTATCGATCCCGTGACGGGTCAATTCCTTTGGACTCCAACGCAATCACAAGGCAGTCAAACGTACAGCCTCAACGTACAAGTTACCGATAATGGAACTCCTGCGTTAAACGCTCAACAAACCTTTTCGGTTACCGTTGGCGGTTGTCTGTTTGCGACTGGCTTCTCCGATGTAATCAACAGTGAAACGGGGGGATCAAGCCTCGGTAAAGGAACCGTCGCGACGCAAAGCTGTTTCGCCAAACTGACGGAAGGCGATTCATTCAATACGGTCTTGCAAGCTAATTTTACCGTACCAACCGAGCCCTCGTACCTGCAATTCAATGAACGCGACTTACTGTTTGCAACTACAGACAACTTCATCAATGATGCCTTTGAAGCCTCGCTAGTCGATGAGCAGGGCATCTCCTTGGTCCATAAAATTAATGGGACGCGCGACGCGTTTTTCAATGTCACCGAAGGCGAGCCAGCGCGATTGGGTGCTAACACGCGAATCGATGGCGAAATTGTGAAAGTCGACCTCGCGCATCTTGCACCAGGCACCAAAGCCAGGCTGCTCTTGAGGCTGGTCAATAACGATTCCGATACGACAACTTCGGTAAACATCTCGAACCTCGAATTGATTAAAGGCTCATTGGGAACGCCTGCTAGTGTTCCAGGCTTAGCATCGCTGCAATCCCAATCGCAAACGTCTATCAGCTTTAGTAACCTGACCGATGTTACAGCGAGCATGTCGTCCGAATATGCCTTCACATCGTTCGACCAGCATGGCGGACTTCTGCAAGCAGATTTGGCCATCCGCAATGCCGGGAGTTACTCGCTCAAAAATCCGATCATCGTTGCGATCGACCATATCAGCGATCCATCGATTCATGTCACCAATGCCGATGGCGTGACACCGGCTGGTCAGCCTTTCTTTGACTTTAGCATGAAAGATCCTGCGAAGCTGTTCAGCCCGCAAGATGTGACTGCTTCACAAACCTTGTTTTTCCAAAACCCGAATGGCATTCGATTCACCTACGATCTCGTAGTGCTTGGCCAACTCAACCATCCGCCAGTGATCACAAGTGAAGCGATCACTGAAGCAAGCGTCGGCCGAGCCTATCGCTATCCGATCCTGGCGACCGATCTGGACGGAGATACGCTGACCATTTCGCTCGTCGGTGGTCCGAAATCGATGACCGTCGATGGCAACGCGCTCCTGTGGACTCCAACATCGCAAGACTTAGGCAATCAAGCCATTGCGTTGCGAGTATCCGACGGGCACGGCGGAATTGCCGAGCAGCGATTCACGCTCGCGGTCAGCGATCCGCCTCCGAATCGCCCCCCGGTCTTTACGTCCACACCGGTAGTCGATGGCTACTTCGGCTCGCCATATGTTTATGATGCGACAGCAAAGGATGCTGACGGAGACCCGTTAACATTCCAGTTGGTCGATGCCGCACCGGGCGTGCAAGTCGATTCGGCTTCCGGCCGCGTCACGTGGCCACAGGCCGGCGTTTGGACATGGGATGCCGCCAAGGATTTTTCGCCGCAAACAAATCCGTCCAGCGCATGGAGCTACGGCTGGGCCGATGCTGTAGAAGGTTCGGATCTTCACGTTTATTCACATCCCTCTACCTTTGGCGTGCTTGACGTGAGGGATGACCCAAACAACCTGAATTCAGGTGCTCCAAGCGTTGCACACAATGGTACGTCACAGCCATTTGTTTTTGGTGGAGGATTGGTGTGGCAACCAGGACAACTTAGCTTCCATCCGGGGGCCTCCAATGAGCGAAGCGTTGTCCGATGGACGGCCCCGTCGGCGGGAAGCGTTGAAATTGCGGCTATGTTTGCTCCAATAGATCCGAGTGCCACTACCGATGTTCATGTGTTACGTAACGGCCGGTCGATTTTCGACGGAGTCATCAATCGCTCTGGTACGAAAGCAGAATTGTCTCCATTCATAGACAACGTTGCTGCCGGCGATACGATCGATTTTGTGGTCGGGACCGGAACCGGTGGATTCGCTTCGGACAATACCTCGTTGTCTGCAACAGTAAAAATGCTACGCCCAAGCAGCCCTATTACGTTAAGCGTAATGGATGGTCGAGGTGGTTCTGCGACGCAAGTCTATAACATCGACGTTCACCAAGCACCGGGAAATCACGACCCAAGAATCGTGAGCGCGCCTCGAGTTTCATCGCCCTATGGCGAGTCCTATGCTGACACTGTGGTGGCAGTCGATCCAGACGCCGATCAATTATCGTATTCATTGCCGGCTGGTCCTGAAGGTATGACGATCGATACAAAAACAGGGGTGCTCTCTTGGCCAGGAATCGTTGATCGAAATAGCATTCCAGGTCCCGCACCGACGAATGGACTGACATTGTCGTCGGAAGCCATTGCGGCCGGTTTCGAGTTGACCGAGTTTGCACGCAATATTCCTGATGTTGGTGGCGCGGGTCCACTTGGTATTGCATTTCCATCCAGTGGCGGGGTTCTTGTTAGCAATCACGGAGGCGAAGTCCGACGCTTTCCGAAGGATATCGATGGGCAGGACGCCAGCAAGGTTACGCGATCCCAGAATTACGGCTTTGGACGAGCCTTTGACATGGCCCAGATTGGCGGAACGATCTACATGTCACAACGTGATGGCGGTGCAGTCGTACAGGTGAATGACGACGGCACGTTCAATCAGACTATCGTCGGAGGCCTATCTACTCCGCACGGAATTGTTGCAAACCCTGCAAATGGACATTTGCTCGCCTCGTCGTACGGCGCAAACGTCGTTTACGACATCGATCCGATAGCCAAGACTTCAAGGGTACTCTTCAATGCCACTCTGGACGGAATCAGTATCAACGCTGACGGCTCGATTCTCTACGGAGCAGCTTCCGACGGTCACATCTATGGTTTCAGCACGCTAGCTGGTAACGTTGGCAACGTAGTGTTCGATTCCGGGATTATTCCAGGCAATCCGGATGGAGCAGCAGTGGGTGGAGGAGCATTGGCGGGCAAGATCTTTGCCAATACCAATCAAGGCACCATCATACAAATCGACTTACTGACCAAGCAGCAGACCACCATTGCCTCTGGAGGAACTCGCGGCGACTTTGCCAGGATTGATCCAACTAACGGTACGCTGTTATTAACTCAGTCAAACTCGATCGTGCGACTGCGTCTCCCGAACGATTCAAGTT
>JAYTVM010000311.1:0-63948 GCA_043743995.1 Pirellula sp.
ATCTCGTCAAACTGAACGGCTCGGTGGAAGTCATGATCTCGCTGGGAGTGGCGGATGCGATTGTCGACCTAGTGGAAACGGGCAGCACGTTGGCCGCAAATCAATTGAGGATACTGACCGAGATCGGGCACTATGAAACGGTTCTGGTGCAAAGTCCGGCCTGCCGGGATCTCGTGACCGCGGATCGCATCGTTCGACGCTTGGAAGGGGTTGTCATCGCCCGGGATTATTCGTTGCTCGAGTACAATATCCCCCGAGAAAAACTGGCTGCCGCGGAAGCCGTGACGCCCGGCTTTACGTCTCCAACGGTAACCAGCTTGGAGGACAGCGGTTGGTTTGCCGTTCGCGCAATGGTCAAGAGCAGCGAAGTGATCTCCATCATGGAAAAACTGGAAGCCCTGGGCGCGTTGGCAATCCTGGAAATGTCGATCAACAACTGTAGGTTGTGAGCGAGGGTGGAAGGGTGGAGCGATGGAGTTGTGGAGTGATGGAGTTCTCCAATTCTCCAATTCTCCAATTCCGACGTGCGTGCAGCCTCGATGCAAATATGCTAAGCTCGGCGTAGTTCCCGTCGCTTTCCATTGGAGATTTCTGGCACCATGTCGCTTTTCCGAATACGCCCTTCGGCAATCGTATTTTTGTTTGTGTTTTCGATTCCCGCGATCGGCCAGGATTGGCCGCAGTGGAATGGCCCGACACGAGACGGTCTCCTTCCTAAAGGCTACGTTGCTAAACCTATTCCAAAGGACGGACTGGTTCTGAAATGGAAGCAGCTGGTCAGCTACGGTTACTCCAGTCCGGTCGTTGCCAATGGCAAAGTCTTTGTATCCGACTACCAGTTGGAGTCAGGAAAAATCACCAACAACGCGGGCAGTCGAGACCGACTGACCGGCAAAGAGAGGGTCTCTTGCATTGATGCCAAGACGGGCAAGAATCTCTGGACGCACCAGTACGACAGAAAGTATTCGTTATCTTATCCCGGAGGCCCTCGAGCTGCCCCTGTCGTGGTAGATGGAACGGTTATCGCGCTCGGTGCCGAAGGTGACTTGAGTTGCCTGGCCATCGAAGAAGATGGAAAGGTTGTCTGGCAAAAACAGCTCGCTGAGGAGTACAAGACCGAAAAGCCGATGTGGGGCTATGCCTCTGTTCCATTGGTGATTGGCGATCAACTCATTTGTCTGGCTGGCGGCCCTGGAAGTTTGGTTGTTTCACTGGATCGCAAAACAGGCAAAGAACTTTGGCGAGCATTATCTGGCGACGAAATTGGCTACTGCCCACCTGCTTTGATTTCATACGGTGGAGTTTCGCAATTGTTGATTTGGAGCCCTGAAAAGATATTTAGCCTCAATCCAACCAATGGCCAAGTCTTTTGGGAACAACCTTTCAAACCAGACTACGGCATGTCCATCGCACCTCCAATCCTGCGGGGCGATTTCTTGTTTGCCTCGGGAGAAGGAATCTCGGCCATGTTCCAATTGTCGTCCAATCCACCCACGGCCAAGGTTTTGTGGACTGGAGATCCTAAGAAATCGCTTGGGCTTTCCAATACCGCAGCCATCTTTGAGGATGGCCATATCTATGGTGCCGACTTTCAGAGCGGAGCTTTGGTGTGCTTCCGGCAGGACGATGGCACTCGCATGTGGCAAACGGCTTTGGCAACGACCGGAGCCAATCGCGAGAAAGGTATGTCCAATGCCAGTGCGTATCTCATCAAAGCCGACGGGAGCAACTATTTTATATTGAGTGAAACCGGCGACTTCATCTCCGCCAGCCTAACGCCCAAGGGCTACGAAGAGACAGGACGATTTCATGCGATCGATCCAACCAATACTTCTGGTGGGCGAAAAGTTCTGTGGACCTTTCCTGCCATTGCCGATGGTTGCCTATTCGTTCGCAACGATTCCGAACTGCGTTGCTATACGGGGCCGTAGGTCAGTCGCTCCGCCGACTGACGGTCCGTGTAGTCGAAACCTGCCTGCGTCGTGTCTTCCAAAGTAATGCCAAACGATTCTGCGATGAAAGATCATCGATCATCCAATGCACTTTTAGCAGAGAGGACATCCGTCGCGGAGCGACGGATCTACGCATTTCAATTACCACATTTCGGTGCCACGTTCCGAACGAATATTCGCCCTCTCCTTCAGAAAGAATCGATGCACATGTTTACCAAGCGAAATTGTTTTTACGTCGCATTATTGATCCTCCTATTACCCAGCCCGGTACGAAGTGAATCATTGCAAGTAGGTGTAGGTCGCCGGGTGATTACACCAAATCCACTCTTGCCCGTGTCCGGGGGAATGGGCCCGACAGCTCCCGCGACTGAAAAACGGGGCGAACTTGAGGCAAGAGCCATCGTGTTTCGAAGCGGCCAGACGACGGTCGCCTTTGTCTCCTTGGATCTATTAGGGTTTCCTTCTGTGCTCTGCGATCGAGTCCGCAGCCAAACGCCAAGGATTCCGGCCACGAACATCTTGATCGGTTCCTCCCACACGCACAGCGCGCCCGATTGCTACGCGTTTCCAGATGGCAAGGGTGGCCATACGGGAGATCTCAAGTACATGGACTTAGTCTGCAAGAATGCCGCCGAAGCGATCAACGAAGCGGTCGACAGCCTCCGGCCTGCGCAATTGAAAGTTGCCACGGGCGAAGCGCGAGGCCAGATTGCTTACAACTACTATGCGCCTGACCTCTACGATCGGCGGATGAGTGTGATTCAGGCGCTATCAACAGACGGCAAATCGATTGCAACCTTGGTAAACTATGCGATACATCCCGAGGTTTTAGGCTCAAGGCTGGGCATTGTTAGTCCCGACCTGATCGGGCCGCTTCGCGATCGCTTGGAGTCCGAATCCGGCGGTATGGCCATGTTCATGAATGGCGCTCAAGGTGGGATGGTCACAGCCGACAATCGCAATCTGGAAAAGCCCAAGGACGCCTTGCGCGGATATTGGATTGACAACCGCACCTGGGATGAATGTCTGCGGATCGGACAAACCATGGCCGATGAGGCCAACCGAATCATTCGCGACGCGCCTTTGCAGAGTGCCCCATCCGTGCATTGTGCATCCGCCGAAGTGACCTTTCCGGTCGACAACGAAGTCCTTTGGATGGTCATCCAGGGCTCGCCTTTGAAATATCCGCGCAATCCCGATCACACGATCACAACCCGGATCAACGTCGTCAATCTAGGCAACGCGCAGATTCTAACGATCCCCGGTGAAGCGTTGCCCAACATTGGTTTCTATTTGAAGCGGAAGATGCACGGTCAGCACAATCTGTTGTTTGGCCTCACGAACGATGCGTTTGGCTACATCTTGACGAAAGTCGATTTCGAGAGTTTCAAACGGTACGAGTATGTAAGCCAAACATCCCTTGGAGAAATGACTGGCGAGATTCTTATCGAGAGCGCACTGGCTCTCGTCGATAAGTGCCTAAAGCCTGAATGAGCAAGTCCTTAGGTGAGGGCCAGTTTGAAATCTACCTATAGAATGGGTGGCACGCTCTGAGGCACGAAGGGCGTGGTGAATCGCTAGCTAGTGTCATTTGCCACACTCCCCACGCCCATCGCTAGTCGCTTTGGGCGTGCCACACGGTGGCCTGGTAGTCTTATGTCTGTCGCTCGCCTTAGAACGGTTTCCGAATAACGTCCCTCCAACTCACAGGTCCTGTCTAGAAAGATACCAGCAACTGATCGACAACATCACTGTGATAAACAAAAAGTTTGTCCAAATCGGTTTCCATGGGTCGGACTGGATGGTTGGAGCGTCCAAGTCATTCCGGTCGACTGCCAGGCTCTTGTTCTTTGGGTTCTTGAGCACATACTCGATCGTCTCATTGACCGCGGCCGGTTTTGGATTCACTTCGTAAAACGGACTGATGATGTATCCGTAAATCATTTCAGCCACACTTGAGACTGGGCGAAGCGACCTTATCGAGGATTTTTCTGCCAGGTCCCAAAGGTCGGCCTTTTTGCCCGAGTGGGCAACCCAAAGCTGTCCATCTTTTGTGAAGTGAATCGCATGCGCTTTCCCCTGCCCCACAAGGGAAGGCTTGGAGACTTTATCCGCTAGCGAATCGAATTTCCAAACCGCACCATCCGGCGAAAGCAGGATCAAGTTGCCATGGTTGTCTGCCACGATTTGTTTGATCGTAACTTCCCCCATTTCGTCAAGTTGCTTGCGGACTTGCATGGTTTCCACATCGATCACAAAGGGTTTCATGCCATTCGGGCACACGACGCAAGTTTTGTCGTTCGCACCGATGGCCGCAACCGTCTCGGGCGGAATATCGAGCTCCAGCTCTGTTTCACGTTCGAGACTTTCCTGTTCCGACTTCCATCTACAGACTTTCCCTCGTGAGTAGGTGAGCAAGTGTTGGAAAGTCGGCGAGGCGGAAACATCCATCGGCTTTGCGAGTCTCCAATCTTTTGGAGCCAGTTCCACAAACGCTTCTGAGGGTAACGACGCAGTAGTGTTACCGAACACGCCAGAGAATGCACGGCCCACCATGTCCGCCAGCGGTTTCCGTTCTTGAGCTTGGGCTGCTCCCACAGGATTGAAACGGTAGAACCCGCTTTCACCCAAAACGGCAAAGGTGTTCTTCCACGGAATGATTTGCAGCGGTTCGGCTGGAAGATCTGGGCCGCTATCCATCCGGCCATCCTCCCAGATTTTCGATGAGAAGGTCTTGTCGTTTGCGTCGGCAAGGTCCGGTGTTCTGGCAAACTCAAGCTTCGCTCCTTGACCACCTCCGATTCCAAATGGATTGAAGCGTGGCCGCCCAAAGTAGATCGCTTTTTCGCTCTCAAGCCAGACAGGACCCATGACCTTCTGACCATCCACTTCGCCGTAGGCCGTCTTCCAGGTTTTGGACGTTTCGTCCCAGAACTGAATCCTACCCTGTTGTGTGGCTAACATGACGGTGTCATTGATTGCGTAGATGCGCTGCGTTTGCGGCTGAATGTGCAGGAAGAAGTCAAAATAAAAGTGGATTAGTCCAACGCCAAAACAAACACCCCAGAACAGGGCCGTGATAACGACACAAATAATCGGATTCTTCCAAATCAAACCAACGAAGGCCGACACAGAATAAAAAATCATGAATGCAAAAATAAACAATGGGATGCACCAGAGTATCCCGATATTCCAAATACCAAGACGTGTGCCTGCATATAGGTATAGCCCAACCAAGAGGAATACGATGTTGAAAGCCACGAAGATACAGCCGCCCAAAAATTTCGTGAGGAAAAGCAAGTTTCGAGACAAAGGCTTGCTCAGCAATAAGTGCAATGAGCCCGTTTGAAACATGTCTGGGATCATCGGGCTGGTGATAATGATCGCAATGAACATGGCTGCAATCCCGAGCCCAAGTCGCATCACCAACGGAAAGATAAAGGACTCGATAAAGGGTTTGATCAATTGTTCCGTAAAGGGGAGAGCCCCGCCCAATTTAAGGCCGCCGTACGTGATCCACGATGCTTGCCCAGATGCCGATCGGGTTAAGCCAGGAAACGCCTTGTCGATCAAATTGCGATTCAGTCGTTCGAGTTCAGCTGCGGTCTTGACTTCTTTCTCGATGAGCGGTTTTAATTCCTTACTGCCATCTGCCCTTGGCCAAGCCTCTTTGTCATACAGTTCTTTGTTGGTAAGCAGCTTGTTGAAGGCTGTTGTCAACATGCCCGTGAAAATCCTTCGTTTGTTGTTTTGCCGTTGCACCAGGATTCCTTGGAATTCCTCATCCAGCTTGGAGTAGACAGCTTTTTGAGCACGGGTACCTTTTCCTGCGGAAGCAGCCGCAAGGTTATCGAGAATCACCCTTGGGTTTTCTATGTCGGCAAAGGTAAAAGCGTAGCTTTCCCCTTGAGAGATAGACAGTGGAAACAACGCAGCCAGGATCAATGTCCAGGCCAGAAGCAGGATCCAGAGAACTTTGGAACGTACGGATTCTTGAAAACTGTCATAAAGGACAGCAAAGTAGGGCTTCATTGAAGTTATTTGAAGGGGTTTTGTGTTGTTGTAGGAGGAGTCGTAGCAGCGCTAACGATGCTCATAAAGACTTGCTCTAGGCTTGGGCGAAAACGCTGCATGCGATAGATGCTGATCGCGGCATCGCGCAATCGATCGACGACGCGATCCACATTGGATTGTTCGGTGGCATCGACTGCGAATCGTTGCACGGCCACGGCGGAATCCACGCCGTCTAGAACAGTGGAGAAATCCCGAATCGAGCAGTCACGTGTTGCTTCCTGAATCTGGCTAACGCTGCCAATTGCCTCAATGGTGACGGTGGCTTTGCTTGCGTGCGGATGGTTCTCTATCAACTCATCGATCGTTCCGATTCCGCGAAGTTTCCCCAACGCCATAATGGCAACTCGATCGCATACCAACTCGACCTCTTGCAGAATGTGGCTATTAAGAAAAACCGTTTTGCCCCGTTCTTTTAGTTGATCCAGCACGCTGCGAATTTCTTGTCGACCCATTGGATCAAGGCCGTCCGTAGGCTCGTCAAAGACCATTAGGTCCGGATCGTGCAACATGGCTTGGGCTATTCCAAGCCGTTGTCGCATGCCTTTGGAGTAGCGTCGGACAGGTTCGTGTTCGCGTCCCTTTAGGCCGACCAATCGCCAAAGTTCATTTTCGCGAGCTCGGATGCTCGACTCGCTCATCTCGCTGAGACGGCCGTAAAAATACAGCGCGCTTCGCCCAGTATGGTGCCGTGGGAACACGAGATTCTCAGGAAGATAGCCGATCTTGCGACGAGCGGATTTGCTGCCGGCCGGCAAATCGAGCACGGTGGCCGATCCTTGGTTTGGGTGCAAGATTCCTAAAAGAACTTTGATGAGCGTGGTTTTTCCAGCCCCATTGGGTCCAAGCAATCCGAAGACTTCTCCTCGTTTGACCGAAAGGGACACGTGACTCAGCGCATTGTGGATTTTGCGGAAAACCAATCCTTCCCGGTAGGTTTTTGACAGGTCGGTGACTTCGATGGCCGTGGCCGATGATTGCATGAATTCTCTCTGGGACAAAAACCGAGGGGTGGTTTGATTTCTATTTTAGGAACACTTTCTAACACCATCGAAAATCGGGTGGCCAAGCGTGCACGGTGCGGTTTTCCTACGCTTCAAGGATTCGATCGCTCTTCCCAATTATTGGAAAACGGCAAGTGATCCCATCCATTTTGCGATTAAATCCGTTTTGCAGGCTAGAATAAGCCTAATGTACATGGAATCTCCCTGAATCGTAGTTCTCTGTGAGCATTAAAGAGCGTTAAATGAAAAGTCCATTTCCCGGCATGGACCCGTTTTTGGAACGACATTGGCAAGATGTGCATTCTCGTTTCATGGTCTACGCTTCGACGCAGCTCAATCATCAATTGCCTACCGAGCTTCTTGCCCGCGTTGAAGAGAGCTTGGCCGTCGAAACCGACGACGAGCGAATTCGCGTCGTTTATCCCGACATCAGTGTTGTTGAACAGCCGACTTTCCATTCAAAGGGGCTGGAATTGGAAGCTGTAGGTGTGGCGGTTGCCGATCCGTTCGAAGTGCCTTTGCCCATCGAGGCTCCGCCCCAACGTCGATTGGAGATCATCGATTCCGGTAGCGGAAACCGCGTGGTTACCGTAATTGAATTGCTGAGCCCGGTGAACAAGTCCATGCCGGCAGGTCGAGCCGCCTACCGCAAGAAACAATCGGAATACATTCAAGGAATGGTTAACTTGGTCGAAATCGACTTGTTGCGGTGTGGCGAATTTGTTTTGGCGATGCCGGAGGGAGAGTGGCCACTGATTCATCAAGCACCGTACAAAATCTGCATTCGCCGTGTCAATCGCCCCTGGGTGGCTGCCGGAATTGGAATCCCATTGCAGGATAGGCTTCCGAACATTGCTATCCCGCTTCGTTCTCAAGATCGGGATGTCGTTCTAGAACTACAGCCGATTTTGGACGATTGCTACCGCGACGGGCGTTATAATACGATTGACTACCATCGCCCGTTGAATCCACCTTTCACGACGGACGAAGCGAAATGGGCCGAATCGTTCATTCAACGCAAGTAGGGCAGCAAGCGAAGTTCGTCCACATTCTGGGAATCATGTAAGTGAGAGAATGATTTTCTGGCCAAATCCTGATAAACTGATGTCTCGGCGAGTCCCGTCTCAGTCGAGTGACCGCCGTTTGTCATCCTACCCATACCCGATCGATTTGCATGTACCTCCGGCTTGCCAAGCGTTTGCTTCTTGAAACCGATAAGCGGTTGTTGTTCAAACTCGCGTATCTAGCTGGCTTCAAAGGGTTGCGGAGTGTTCAAAAACACAAATCCCGATTGAAACGCGGTGAGTTTTTCCCCCCGTTCCTGTACATTTCGATCATCAACACATGCAACCTCCGCTGCCAAGGCTGCTGGGTCGATGTAGCTGCAAAACAAACGAAAATCGATTTTGCGGCCATGAACAAGACGTTGACCGAGGCAAAGGCGATGGGGAATTCGTTCTTCGGCATCCTCGGGGGCGAGCCGTTCATGCACAAAGAACTGCTCGACATATTGGCGGCTCACCCGGATGCTTATTTCCAGGTGTTCACCAATGGGCATTTTATTACGGACGAAGTTGCCAAACGACTTAGGCAGCTTGGCAATGTGACTCCCTTGATTAGCGTTGAGGGCTCGCAAATCGTGAGCGATGCGCGCCGCGGACGCGACGGCGTTTTGAGCAAGACTATGGAGGGACTGCAAAACTGCCTCAATAACAAAGTCATGACTGGCGTTTGTACTAGCGTTTGCAAAAGCAACATCGATGACTCGCTAAACGATGCCTGGGTGGACCGATTGGTTGAGATGGGGGTCATGTACTGCTGGTTCCATGTCTTCCGGGTTGTTGGCCCTGAAAGCTCGCCGGAACTAGCACTGGACACCGCCGAGCTCGCCCGCGTTCGTGAGTTTGTAGTGAACACCCGCGTCAAAAAGCCGATCATTGTCATCGATGCTTACCACGATGGAAAAGGACGCGCACTTTGCCCCGCAGTAACGGGATTTACGCACCACATCGGCCCCGGAGGCCACGTCGAACCCTGCCCGATCATTCAATTGGCCAAGGAATCGATTCACGATGGCCGGCCGCTCAAGGAAGTCTTTCAAGAAAGCGAATTCTTGAGAGACTTTAGAGAAACGGTTTCAAAACACACCCGCGGATGCGTCGTATTGGAACGACCGGATTTGCTTCAGGCGTTGGCTGCAAAACACGGTGCCAAGGACTCCACCATTCGGCAAACGGCCCTCCAAGAAATTGCTGCGATCACGCCTCGACGCAGTCAATATGTGCCGGGAGCCGAAATTCCTGAACGTTCTTGGGCCTATCGGCTTGCAAAATGGTATGCATTTCACGACTACGGTACTTACACTAGAAACTTCGACGCAAAGGACTGGGTCGATCCCGACGCTTTGATCCAAAAACCAGTTGCCACGGATTCGAAGGAATCCTGTTGCAATGAACCTCGTTTGTACGCACCTTCACTTCCTACCCAAGCTCCTGCCTCACCACGATGAAAATCACCTCACTTCTGATTACGTGCGCTGCGTTCTTGTCCGCCGCATGTTTGCTGACTGGCATCGTCAACAAATCGTATGCCGAAGATGTCCAGTTGTTTAACGGCAAAGACTTTAGCAATTGGCACGGCCGCTCCACCACGGACCCCGCCAAATGGGACAAAGTGGCTGACCAGGACAAGGCAAAATGGAATCAAGAGATCAAGGATCATTGGAGCATTAAAGGGGATGTGATTGTCAGCGATGGCCAGGGGGCTTACCTAACGACCAATCAAGATTTTGGCGACTTTGAGTTTTCGTTCGATTACTGGATTGTGCCAGGTAGCGATTCGGGTGTGTACTTGCGAGGGATCCCACAAGTTCAAATCTGGGATCCAGACGCCGCCAACAACAAAGCTAACGGAAACGAAAAGGGGAGCGGCGGACTTTGGAATAACCCGGCTGGTTGGGGCGGCAAAGACCCGCTTGTTCGCGCAGATAAACCAGTTGGCGAGTGGAACGCGATGAGAATTCGATTGATAGGCGAACGTTGTACCGTTTGGCTCAACGACAAGTGCGTCGTGAACAGCGAACGGCTAGCCAATTACTTTGCCAAGGGCGAACCCCTTTATGCAAAAGGCCCAATCCAATTGCAAACGCATGGTGCCGAAATCCGATGGCGGAATCTCAAGCTGAAGGAATTCTCGGCCGACGAAGCCAATGCAATCCTCAAGGTTGACGAGGAGTCCGCCGAGAAATTCACTTCGCTATTCAACGGCAAGGACTTGACCGGCTGGCAAGGCGCAACCAACAACTACTCGGTCGTCGACGGCAGTATCCAGTGCCAAGCGGGCAAAGGCGGAACACTCTTCAGCGAAAAAGCCTACAGCGACTACGTGATGCGAGTTGATTTTCAATTGCCCCCGGGCGGCAATAACGGCTTGGTCATGCGATACCCAAGCCAAGCGGAAATCGACCAAATGCCCAAGGATAAACGTTCGGACGACGGAGCTTATGTCGCAATGACCGAATTGCAAGTTCTCGACGATGGACATTCGAAGTATACGAAGCTCGATCCTCGCCAAGCACATGGCAGTGCCTATGGAATCGCCGCGGCATACCGCGGCTTCCTTCGCCCAACAGGCCAATGGAATCATGAGATTGTGACCGTGCAAGGATCGACGATTGCTGTCGAATTGAATGGAACGCGCATCTTAGAAACGGACGTGTCGAAGGTGACGGAATACATGGCCAAAAGTCCCCACCCAGGCAAGGATAGAACGAGCGGCCACGTCGGATTTGCCGGTCACAACGACCCAGTTCGATTTCGCAACGTAGACATCCGCTCTCTCCCCAAGTAGTCGCATCCCTCGCCGAGTAGCCGCCGGCTCCCGGCGCCTCGATATTCGATACTGTTCGCTTTCACGTAACCCCAATACCGTTTATGTCCAATATGCTATCGACCTCTCTTCGACGCGTTCGACAAGCAACCATTGCATTCGCGTGCTTGGCGAGCGTGTGCGCAGTTCGCGCCGAAGACTCCGATCGAATTTTTCCTGTCAAGGACGCATATGCGACCAAACCCGAAGAGATGAAGAAGTACGTTGAGTTGATCGAGCACACCAGTGCCAAGATCGAAATGATTCCGATCGCCGGTGGGAAGTTTGCGATGGGCAGCCCTGATTCGCAAGCCGAGAGAAATGCCGATGAGGGCCCGGTTCACCAAGTAGAAATATCGCCCTTTTGGATGGCCAAATGCGAAATGACTTGGGATGCCTACGATGTTTGGATGTCCGATTTGGACGTGTTTTCTCGCGAAGTAAACAAGGTTAAGGCTACTCCGCGCGACGCGATCGCCGACGAATTTCAAAAGAGCCAACCCACCAAGCCGTATTGCGATATGTCCTTTGGTATGGGCAAGCGAGGCTTTCCAGCAATCTGCATGACTCAACACGCGGCTCGAACCTATTGTAAGTGGCTTTCAGCAAAAACCGGTCGTTATTACCGACTTCCGACGGAAGCCGAATGGGAGTACGCTTGTCGAGCTGGCACGACGACAGCTTATTCGTTTGGGGACGATGCAAGTCGATTGGAAGACTACGCGTGGTTCGCGGACAACGCGGGTGAAGGCTATCACGAAGTTGGGGAGAAAAAACCCAACCCTTGGGGTTTGCACGACATGCATGGAAACGTCGCTGAGTGGGTGCTCGATCAGTACACGCCAGAAGGCTATCCGCTAGACCAACTCAAGAAAAGCAATCCACTTTTGATACCCAAGACGCTATATCCGCGAACGGTACGCGGCGGTGGCTGGGATAAACCCGCTGCTGCATGCCGGAGTGCTGTTCGCGAAGGATCAACCGAGGATTGGATTTCACAGGACCCCCAGTTCCCCGTCAGCATTTGGTATCTAACCGATGCATTGCATGTCGGTTTTCGCGTGGTTCGCCCGATGCAGGAGCCCACGCAGGAAGAAAAGAAAGCATACTGGGAATCCTCCGAGCCGATCCTGAAGGAGCGGCCCATTCCACTAGAACGCTAAGCCAATCCGATCGTTACACCAAAAGAACCAAACCGCCCAACCTTCCTTTCCAAGTTCTCAACAGGAGCTAACCATGTCCCACCAAGAATCCGTTCCATCGATTGACGCAAGTCGTCGGTCCTTTTTAAAGAATACCGGTGTCGCGGCGACGGCCGGGGTACTCGCTTCGAATCTTTCCCGAAGTGTGCATGCTGGCGAAGACAACACGATACGTGTTGCACTCGTTGGGTGCGGCGGACGTGGATCCGGAGCCGCAGCCAATGCACTGACGGTCAACAATGGTCCAATCGAATTGGTTGCGATGGCCGACGTTTTTGACTACAAGCTCAAGAGTTGTTACGAAGGTTTGAGCAAGCAATTCCCAGATAAGGTCAAGGTTTCCCCCGACAAGCAGTTCGTGGACTTCGACGGATACAAAAAAGCCATGGACTGCCTCCGTCCCGGGGACATCGTCGTAATGGCCACTCCTTGCGCTTTCCGTTGGGTGCAATTCGAATATGCCATTTCCAAAGGACTGAACGTCTTCATGGAAAAGCCAGTGACGGCTGACGGGCCTTCCAGTCGCAAAATGTTGGAGCTGGGCCAGTTGTCGGTTGCCAAGAATCTAAAGGTTGGAGTTGGCCTCATGTGCCGACACTGCGATGCACGGGCCGAGCTGCATCGACGCATCAAAGATGGCGAGATAGGCGAAATCCTATTGATGCGAGCTTATCGCATGGCTGGCCCAACCGGTTCGGCCGCGACTGAGAAAAAACCAGCCGACATGAGCGAACTGATGTATCAAATCAATCGTTTCCATGGGTTCTTGTGGGCTAGTGGCGGCGCGGTCAGCGATTTCCTCATTCACAATATCGACGAATGCTGTTGGATGAAAGATGCATGGCCAGTCAAGGCGATAGCCAGCGGCGGACGACACTATCGAAACGAATGCGTGGACCAGAACTTCGATACCTATTCCGTCGAATACACGTTTGAAGACGGCACCAAGCTGATGGTCAACGGTCGAACGATTCCTGGCTGCAAGGACGAGTTCGCCAGCTACGCGCATGGTACGAAGGGGGCAGCCGTCATCTCCACGTCATCCCATTCGCCTGCAAAGTGCAAGATCTACAGTGGTCAGACGTTTTCGAAAGCCAATCTGCAATGGCAGTTTCCGCAGCCTGAGGCGAGCCCTTATCAATTGGAATGGGATCACCTCATCGCCGCCATTCGCGACAACGAGCCGTACAATGAAGTGGAACGTGGAGTTCAGGCGTCGCTCGTAACTAGCATGGGACGAATGGCAGCTCATACCGGCGTCGAGGTGACTTACAAGCAGATGCTCAACTGCGAACACGAGTTCGCGCCTGGCATTGAGAACATGACGTACAACAGTCCGGCGCCTGTGCTCGCAGATAAAAACGGCAGGTATCCAGTGCCGCAACCTGGCATCATCACCGACCGCGAATACGCTTAGCGCGACACGCGAGAAAATTTAACTTTGAGCCGCAACGCGCTAGCGTGCGGGCTTGAAGGCTAGGAATCGCTTGCCTAGCCGGCCCTCATGCTAGCGCATTGAGGCTCAAAATTTACAACGGCGTAAGCCCAGGGGCATGCAGAAAAGCCTTAAAATTCTTGTGTCGCTTCCAGTCCACATCGCATAGCTTGGTCTGCCGCAATGATTTCGTGGACGGCCCACTTAGCGTCTTCGGCGGGCATGACGTATCTGGGGCCCTCGATACAGCGCAGTTCGCTAGGTTCGACAGAAATGGATGTTTCCATGTTGAACGCGCGTACCCACGGTTTGCTGCAGTCTTCCCAGAGAACTGTGGTAGGGTCGGGTGATGCAACCGCAGCAATGGTCAGTTTGTAGGAATTCAAGTCGTTGAGTTGGGTTGGGTTGGCTATGTCCCAATCCAATTGCGTTTGCTCGTGATCAGTAGTTAAGTCAAACTCGCGTTTCAATCTCGACTTCTGTTCTTCTTCTTGGCAAATGACGCGGATCATCGAGTTGTCGTTGAGCGACACTTGGAGATGATGCTTGAGTTTGGAGATACTCCAACCCGTGACTGGTTCGATCCAATCGGGCACGATCTCAAAGGCGGGCAGGACGACAAATGTCCGCATGCACATGCGAGGATGTGGAATCTTGAGATGAGGCGTCCAAATGCGTTGTTGGTCGTAGAGTAACAAGTCAACGTCGATTCGCCTTGCTTCCCAACGCAACTGACGCTGGCGCCCCAGCGTGAACTCGATGGCCTTGATGGTCTCCCAGACTTCCCACACGGACCGATCGGTTTGGATCGCAACGACAGCGTTTAGGAAATCGCCTTGGCCATCCGGGCCTCCGACAGCAGGCGTTCGATAGAGTTGGCTAAGGATCAGATTGGCCGAGCCGAACGAATCAGCTAGCATGCGCTTTGCAGCGAGCATCGACTCACGAACATTGCCGAGGTTTGCACCAAGACTGATCAGGGTTCTCGGCATCCGATCGCATTTCTACTGCATCTTGGTGGATTCTAGACTATCGACGAACCAATTGACCTTCTTTTTGATCTTATTGTACTTGCTACAGTTCTTGCGGACGACCACCTTATAGAAAGAAGGAATGGACTGCCCATCGTCTTTGTAAATCAGTTTGTAAGTGTGCGAATCACTCGCAGAATACTCTCCTTCGAGTGACACAAAGGTCCACTTCGCAGGACTCTTGCGTTCTCTTATTTCTTTGTGCGTCGGATCGTCAGACAGTCGTTTCATCGCACGAGCAGTCGGCGATTGCGCTTCGCCATTCACGTCCGGCATTTCCGAGGGAAAGCCGACGAGAAAGAAGACGTGATCCAAATCTCCTTTCGATAGGTTTTCGAGATACAATTCTGCCGTCCTGCAGGCTTGAGAAAGTTCGTATCGATTCTCGCTTGAGCGGTAGATGAAACTGTACGAAGTCGATGTGGATCCAATAACAACTGCCAAAAACGCTAAGGCTTTGGAGAAAAAACCGATTTTGAATCGCTTCGACAAGAGCAGTGCCAATGCCCCCAGCACCACTCCAACCAAAGCCACAGGCATGATTTGAATGTACTGTATCGAAAAGAGCCCCACCACAACCAGAAAGAAACCAAACAATGCCATGACGGAAAAATTGGTCGGGTCACGCACTTCTTCGTTTTCAGCGGTAAAAAAAGTTTCGCTCATGGGTGCTTGAGTTGGGTTTGAAACGTGTGAAGGAGATGGACTCAATAGAATAGCCGCAATCTAGCTCTTCATCTAGCAACGATTACGGCAACATGAAAGGCTTTTACGCCTTAAACAGGCACTCGGTTCGACGAATCCGAACGGCTTATCAAAACGCAGCTGGATTCATGGGGATTCAGGACCGATCGGATTCTCTCGAAACCAAAGAGACTGCGGTGATATTTTTCGCATGAATTGCACCAAAACATGACGGAAACATAGCTTTCTAAGCCATCAAACGATCAGAACGTGAGTTTTTGTTGGCTAGAAGTGTTCTCGGGGCGTTGAATAAAGCCAAAGGAGTGCCCATACTGGAGATCAGTGGCGGTTTTCCGTCAACCGTTCGTCATCAATTGGTTTATTCACTTCTTGTTGTCTATGATCCCCTCCAGCCACTTGAACGGATCGATCGTTCGGCGAGTCAAACTCCGCGAGCTTATTCGCGAGCATGGCTTCGTTTCGATACCCGATTTGAAGGATGCGATGGACGTGAGCGAATCCACGATTCGTCGTGATTTGGAAGCGCTTGAGGACCTCGGCGAGGCCAAAAGAACCCACGGGGGCGTTTTTTCGACCGGCCCTACGACTGCGGTAAAGCAGTTTGAAACCAAGAAGAATCCGGGGCAATGGGAAAAGAAACGGAGTATTGCGGTTGCGGCAGCCTGCCTGATCGACGACCACGACACGCTTTTGCTAGATGGCGGTAGTACGACTTATGAGCTAGCGAGGCAACTGATCGGACGTCCGCTGCAGATCGTGACCAACTCTTTGCCTGTCGCCAATCTATTTTCGTCGAGCGATTCGGTCGACTTGGTTCTGTTGGGTGGAGCGCTCCATCATCGCACGGGCGTAACTTTGGGCAATTTTGCCAATCAGATGCTCCAGTCGATCAACGTGCAAAAGGCATTCTTGAGCGTTGCCGGAATAAACGCTAGAGGCTTTTATAATAGCAACATGCTTTTGGTCGAAACCGAGCGGGCGATGATGCAATGTGCGGATCGGACAATTATTGTAGCGGACAGCTCCAAATTTGGGCGTTGCAGTTTAGCTCGCTTGTGTGAATGGTCGGATGTCCATACGCTCGTGGCGGACGACGAATTGAACGCACAATGGCGAACGCGAGTCGATGAATCCAATGTCCAGTTGATTCTTGCAAGCTCGGCAGCGTCCCAACAGGAGGTTGCGTGCGAGTGCTCAACCGAAAACCAAACTTCAACCAGTGAATTACCATCGTGAGTACAGCACTTCAAAACCTTGATCCGCAGATGTTAGAGTCTTTGGTGCGTGCAGCCGTGCAGCGCGCGTTGCTGGGGGACATGTCGAGCATGGGATCCTCCGCCGACAGCAGCAAGCCGAATCTGGTGGTCAGCATTTCCGCACGGCATATCCATCTTACCGACGAGCATGTCGAGAAACTCTTTGGGCCCGGGAAAAAACTGACGCCGGAAAAGGGGCTCTATCAAGACGGCTTTTTTGCGGCCGCAGAAACAGTCATGATCGTTGGTCCGCGTCGACGCATGTTGCCCAACGTGCGAGTCCTCGGCCCGACTCGCAAAGCCAGCCAAGTGGAATTGGCATATACGGACGCTATTTCGCTCGGCATCGATGCGCCTGTTCGACACAGCGGTGACATTGCGGGAACACCTGGCTGTGTTCTAGTCGGGCCCGCAGGCGCGGTCGAATTAACTCAGGGGGTGATTCGAGCGGCTCGCCATGTCCATATGGGACCACGCGATACTGCGTTTTACGGAGTCAAGAACGGCGACTTCATGTCGCTGAGCGTTAAGTCGCATCAGTGCTCCGTGCTTTTCGAAGATCTGCTAGTCCGCGAGGACACACACGCCAAGCTCGAAGTGCATATCGATACCGACGAGGGAAACGCCTGCGATTTAGATCGAGCCACGTCGATTGAGCTCAAAAAACAACAACCCTGTAAGTGCAGCGATCACTAGTCTCGCCGCGAACACCCAAGATACTGAGTTGCGGTCCGTCTCCGCAGCTCCGTCCAAACCACGAGTTTTACCTACTTAGTTTCCTTCCATTTTGGAGAAAGTTTTTATGGCAAAAGTGAATGAAGCGCTCGGCATGATCGAGACGAAAGGCTTTATCGCCTTGATCGAAGCTGTCGATGCGATGATGAAGGCCGCGAACGTCAAGTTCCTCGGCTGGGACAAAGTCGGCAGCGGATTGGTTTCCGCGTTTGTCAGTGGCGATGTCGCAGCCGTCAAGGCAGCTACCGATGCTGGTGCCGCTGCTGCGGGACGGATCGGCCAAGTCATGAGCGTTCAGGTGATCGCTCGACCGCACGACGATCTTTACAAAGTACTCAAGATCAACGCACCTTCGGCTTCGGCTGAGTAGTGCTGGCACAATAACAAAGCCTGCCCCTGGCAGGCTCCCCCTGCAATTCCTAACCAACACAAGAGTTTAAGCAACATGCAACACGCAATTGGAATGATTGAAACCAAGGGCCTTTTGGCCTTGATCGAAGCTACCGACGCGATGGCCAAAGCGGCCAACGTCGAAATCGTAAAGCGAGTCGATATCGGCGGCGCTTATGTAACCACCATGGTCAGCGGCGATGTTGGCAGCGTCCGAGCTGCCGTCGAAGCAGGTGCCGCGGCTGCATCCCAAGTGGGTGAGTTGGTTAGCAGCCACATTATCCCTCGCCCTGCCGAAGGCCTCGTCGCCGCGTTCTTCAAGTAATCGTTCTTAACGGAGTGACAGACAAGCCATGAAGGTTCTCGTTGCCAATTTAGGCTCAACCAGTTTCAAATACCGATTGTTCGATATGTCCAACGAGCAGCAGCTCGCCCGTGGCGGTGTCGAACGCATTGGTTCACCCGAAAGTCGCTGTTTCGTAGAAATGGGCGAGTATCGTGGTGAGTTGACTCAGTCTGTGCCAAACCATGGTACTGCGGTCGAGGCATGTATCTCTCAGCTGACGCATCCCACCCACGGTTGTTTGCAAAAAGCATCGGAGATCAGCGCCATCGGCTTCAAAGCGGTACACGGTGGCCGTCTGTCCGGAGTTCAAAGGATCGATGACGAGGTTTTGGCCGCGATGGACGAAATGAATTCGGTCGCGCCGGCACACAACCCGCCGTACATGGCCGCGATGAAACAGCTTGCGAGCATGTCGTCGAGTATTCCGTTGGTAGCCGCCTTCGAAACGGATTTTCATCAATCGATTCCTGAGGCTTGGAAACGCTATGCCATTCCGGCAAGCATTGCCAACGCTCTACCGATTCGGCGATGGGGATTCCACGGTGCGTCACACCGATTCATCGGGTGGCGAACAGCTCAACTGTTGGGTCGCTCCGACGCGAGGATTATTTCATGCCATCTTGGTGGCAGTTCGTCCTTGTGTGCCATTCGCGATGGAAAGAGCATGGCGACCACGATGGGAATGAGTCCACAAACCGGTCTGCCTCAAAACAACCGCGTTGGCGATCTTGATCCTTACAGTCTGCCACTGATGATGGAGCACACTGGGCTGACGCTTGAGCGTTTACTGCATCTGCTTTCAACGCAAGCGGGCTTGCTCGGTTTGTCGAACGGTTTGTCAGGCGATGTTCGCGATCTGGAAAAGGCTTCCGAAGCAGGAAATAACGACGCGAAACTGGCACTCGACGTGTACGTAGCGGACATTCGTCGGCAGATGGGTGGCATGCTTATGGCGCTAGGCGGTGCTGATGCCATCGTGTTCACTGGGGGCATTGGCGAAAATGGAGTAGGAATTCGTCGAGCCGTTTGTGAGGGGCTTGAGGATCTTGGCATCGGCTTGTCAGCCTCGAGCAATGCCAGCGGTCCAACCGAGCGTAATATTGACGACGCCCATGGCAAGGTCCAGATTTGGATCGTGCCTACGAATGAAGAATTGATTGTGGCCCGCCAAACGGTGGCTGCGATCCAGAGTTAAGAACCGCACGTTGAGTCAAAACAAGAGACATAACTATGTTTGTTGCGAAAGTCACAGGAGCTGTTGTCTCCACACAAAAGGTGGAAACGATGGTCGGCCAAAAGCTGCTCGTCGTCGAACCCTTTCGTTTGGAGCCAAGCAATCGTTCTGAGTTGGTACCAACCGGCCGAACGTTTATTGCGGTCGACACTCTCGGTGCAGGAGTCGGCGACATGGTCCTCATCACTCAGGGAAGCAGCGCTCGATTCACTCCGGAAACCAGCAAGCTGCCCGTCGACTGCGTCATCATTGGCATCGTCGACACCGTCCATATCGAAAAAAACAACGTTTACAAACGTCAATAAGTACAAACGTCAATAAGAACGTCGCAAAACACCTATGCAAATCAACGAAAATCTTATTCGCTCTGTTGTGGAGCAAGTCCTGAGCGAAGTGCGAAACAAGCAATCCTCCGAGGGCTCACCGTCCGCTTCGACTGGCACCTCAGGTTCTGCCATGGGCCGACACGGGCTGTTTAATAACGTCGACGATGCGGTTCGTGCCGCCCGTACGGCCTTTGAACAACTTCGGGAACGGACCATCGCCGATCGACGCCGGATAATCGATCATATTCGACGCATCTCAATCGACAACTGCGTCGAACTCGGCACCATGGAGATGGAGGAGACGAAGGTCGGACGCCTGGATCACAAGATCGCCAAGCTCAAAACTCTCGGCGAAAAAACCCCAGGCGTCGAGTTCCTGAAAACAGAGTGTTTCAGCGGCGACTATGGTCTAGCCGTAATCGAGCACGCACCGTTCGGAGTCATCGGCGCAATCACGCCGGTGACGCATTCGTTGCCTACTATTACTGGTAATGCAGTCAGCATGATCGCTGGCGGCAACTCGCTGGTAGTCAATCCACACCCAAGTGGCAAAAAGGTCGCTGCCGAAGGGGTTCGCCGATTTAATCAAGCGATCCATGCCGACCTTGGCATCGACAACCTCATTTCCCTCATCTGCGAACCAACTTTAGAGACAGCCCAACAACTCTTCAAGCATCGGAGTATCGCCTTGATTTGCGTGACGGGTGGCCCTGCGGTGGCTCGTGCAGCCCTAAATAGTGGCAAACGCGCAGTTGTCGCGGGCCCAGGTAATCCACCGGTCGTCGTAGACGAAACAGCCGATCTCGACTTAGCCGCCCGATGCATCATCCAGGGGGCCGCCTATGACAACAATTTGCTTTGCATCGCTGAAAAAGAGGTCTTTGTCGTGGGTAGTGTTTTCGATGCGATGATGTCTGCTATGGAGCGGGCCGGTGCAGTCCGACTGACAGCCACCGAGGTGGATCGACTTACCCAGGCTGCTATGCAGTTGGTCGGCGAAGGCACTGACAAGCATTACGCACCCCGAAAAGAGCTTTTGGGACAGGATGCAATCAAGTTGGCTGCAGCCGCTGGCCGCTCGATCGATCCAAAGGTCGAGTTGCTTTTTGGCGAGACCAATTCGGATCATCCGTTTGTTCATACGGAGCAAATGATGCCGTTCGTGCCATTCGTTCGATGTCGAGATTTTGATGAAGCGGTTCGATTGGCCCAGCAAGCCGAACACGGCTATCGCCACACCAGCATCATTCATTCACGCAATGTCCGAAACATGACCAAAATGGCTCGCATTATGGATACGACCCTGTTTGTAAAAAATGGTCCATGCATGGCATCGCTTGGTCTAGGCGGTGAAGGCTATCTGTCGTTCTCAATCGCCGGTCCAACAGGCGAAGGGGTGACGACACCATTGACCTTTACACGAGAACGTCGTTGTTCCTTGATCGAAGACTTGCACGTGCTCGGAGGGACGAGCAACCTTTCGTCCTAGTGCCTCGAAGACGTAATCCGATAAAACACTTCAAAGCCTACCACCATGCAATCAGCACTTGTACTAGGAAACGCGACTTCCACCGTCAAACATCCAAGCTTGGACAACCTCAAACTCTTGGTATGCCAGCCGATGCAGGCGGACGGAGAGTCACCCGATGGTCCACCATTGATCGCAGTCGATCATCTTGGTGCAGGTCAAGGCGAAACGGTCATGCTCACCAGCGATGGTGGTGCAGTCCGAGAAACCTTCGGAGTCGAGAACAGCCCAATTCGTTGGTCCGTCCTAGGCCTAATCGATTCTCTAACATAACTCCCCACTCAACCCTCAACCCTCAACCCAATCATCACCACCACCGCTGCAGAAATCGAAAGGATCGTTCGTCGGGTGCTCGCCACCTTGACTAGTAACGCTACGACTGGGGCGGGTGTGGTGCCGCAGCCAGGAACGTTGAGTCTTTTGGATAGAGTCGTCAGCCTTCAGTCTTTGAAGAACCGGCTAATAGGTATTCAACTGGTGGAGATCGAGCCGTCTGCCGTTATGACGCCGGCCGCTCGCGACTACTGCAAGGAATTCAAGGTCGCAATTGCTCGAGGTTCCTCCGTGGCTCGAACAACGAACGCAGTCGGTGACTCCAGCCTTTCAACGATTGGGCGTCCACAACGATTGCTGGTTGCAGGCAGCGCCCAATGGATTCCTTCCATGGAAAAGCAGCTTTGTTCTAAGCAGACGAAGGTTTGTGAAGTGACCATCGATGATACTACTGCGTTGCGAACGATTGCCGACGGCATTCGAAGCGGTCATCAAGCGGGGGTGGTGATCGTCAATGCACCTCATGCAACTTGTTGGCAAGCGGCTCGGGACGATTCCTTGCGACCGGCAGTCGTGTCGAGTTGGCCAGAACTCCAAGGCGTTCTGCAAGAAGTGCCAGTCAATGTATTGATTTTGTCGGCTAAGACGTGGAACGTCTCATCGGCTTGCAATGTTGCACGACGCTTTTTTCAAAACTTGCAGAACCAATCCTGAACGAAAGCGAACCGAACGATGCAACTATATCAGGTGAATGGAACAGTTACGCTTAGCCGAGCTCATCCAAGTTTCATGGGGGCATCGCTTAAAACGGCGGAGTCATACGGCGAAACTTTGCTAGGCAAGAAATCCAAGGATCCAGACCTAGTCGTCGTCTGGGACGACCTAGGTGCAGCTTACGGTTCGATTATCGCGGTCAGCGATGGCGCCGAAGCGGCACAACCGTTCCGGCCAAGCCAAAAACCTGTTGACGCGTACAACGCGGCTATCATTGACGAACTAAACGTGAAACGTACGTAAATTTGCTTCTCACAAAAACGATCCTCCAACTAACAGACTTTTAACTAACAGAGAACCAGCACACATGAATGCACACAAAATCAAACAGGACATTTGCGAGATGGGCCGCCGGCTCTACAACAAAGGTTTTGCCGCAGCCAACGACGGAAATATCACTGTTCGGATCGGTGAAAACGAAGTCCTTTGCACGCCAACTATGCACAGCAAGGGCTTTTTGAAAACAGAAGATATCTGCACGATGGACATGACGGGCAAGCAGACGTCAGGCATCAAGAAGCGATCCAGCGAAGCGTTGTTGCATCTGGAGATCTACAAGAAGCGACTGGATATCAAAAGCGTCGTTCACTGTCACCCGCCTCATGCGACAGCCTTCGCCGTCGCCCGCGAGCCGATTCCACAGTGCGTTTTGCCCGAGGTCGAAGTGTTCCTTGGCGATGTTCCAATCACTCGATACGAGACGCCGGGTGGTAAGGCATTCGCGGAAACAATTCTTCCATTTGTCGAGAAGACGAATGTTATCATCTTGGCGAACCACGGAACGGTCAGTTATGGGATCGATGTCGAACAAGCCTATTGGTGGACAGAGATTCTCGATGCGTATTGCCGTATCTTGATGTTAGCTCGACAGTTGGGCAACGTTTCTTACTTCAGCGAAAAAGAAGAACGGGAGTTGCTCACATTGAAACAGCAGTGGGGTTGGTCAGATCCTCGCAATACCGATGAGTACAAGAACTGCGATGTTTGTGCCAACGACATTTTCCGAAATTCTTGGAAAGAGTCAGGGGTTCAGCGTCGAGCGTTTCCAGCCCCTCCCGCGATGCCAGCGACATTGAGTGTGAGCAAAGTGGAACAGGCAGTGAGTCAGTCGATGGCGGGCATTGCCCCGGTACTCAAGGCAAACAGTTCCCAAAGTTCTGGAAACGGGTTAGCGGGTATCGATCAAGAGGAGTTGGTCAAACTGATCACAGCGCAAGTCATGAAGCAGCTTGCCCAATAATTCAGTCCCTCCCTGAATTCTAAGGAATTCAGCTACGACAGTAATTCCATTCAAAAAACTCAGGATAGCAAACAACATGAAGGTCAGTATTATCGGCGGTGGTGGGCTAGTCGGCTCGTGTGCAGGTTTTGCCCTGCAATGCGGTGGAATTGTGCGAGAGATTGCGCTGCTTGACTTAAACGCAAACCTAGCCGCAGGCCAGGCTCTCGACATCATGCATGGTGGTCCGAGTGTTTCCGATCAGCGCATTTCGTCCGGCGGATACGAGCATGTTCCTACTTCTGACATCATTTGCATCACGGCCGGACTTCGGCGCAAGCCTGAAGAATCGCGGCTGGACTTGATCAATCGCAACACCGATTTGTTCGTCGGTATCCTAGAGGAAGTCAAGAAAGCCGGTCCAAAGTCCTCTGCGATTGTTTTGGTCGTTTCGAATCCAGTCGATATCTTGACCTTCGTGGCTGCCAAGAAACTGGGGCTACCGGCGACTCAGATACTCGGACTCGGGACACAACTGGACACGATTCGATTTTGCTCTTTGATTGCAGAGCAATTGGGAACGGCCCCGACGCAAACACATGGATTGATACTAGGGGAGCATGGTGACAGCATGATTCCGGTTTGGTCGAGCGCTACTATTGGTTCGTTGTCGTTGGAAAAATACCCAGGCTGGAACAACACCCTGGCTGAAAAGATCTTCACGCGTACGAAGCAATCGGGCGCCGAGTGTTTGTCGAAGAAGGGGGGAGCTGGTTTTGCAGTAGGGATCGCGATCCGCGACGTGGTTCATTCCATCGCTTTGGACCAGCAACGCATTTTGCCGGTGAGCACTGTTCAAGACGGCGCTTGTTATGGCATTCGCGACGTTTCGATCTCGGTACCGACGGTTGTAGGTCGTGCTGGAGCCGTGCAACGTATCGAAATGGAACTTTGGCCCAAGGAACTGCAAGGGCTCAAATCCAGCGCTGCTGCGATCAAGCCGACATTGGACGCCGTATTGAAACGCATCGGTTAGGTATTAACCTCGAGCACGGGTCCGCTTTGGAACGTTTGACCATTTATTGTCGGAGCGAAACTCGCCGAGAATTTCGGCGGCCGCTCCTTCCGAAAGTCTTGGCGACTTCCGCTACGGGGAAATCCGACAGCTATTGATCGAATGATCCTTACGGGTCGCGTCCAACGATGACCAAGCACATGTCGTCTTCTTGGTCGCAGCCGACGATGTGCTTTGTAACACGATCGATAATTTCGTTTCCGGCACGTTGGATGTCTCCGGCACAGGCCGCCACTTGTTGTCGCACTCGGTCAATGGAGAACTGGGCTCCCTGGGCATTCGGAGCTTCAAAGATTCCATCCGTGTACAAAGTCATGGATTCTCCAGGCTGGATATCGAGTTCGAAGGCATCAAATTGCAGATCGGCCATAATTCCCAAAGGAGGGCCGCCCACGTCGGCACCAGGTTCCTGGATAGACTTGTCTTTCATGAGCATGATTGGCGGCATGTGGCCCGCGATGACGATCGTGGCTTTGTGAGCGACATAATCCAAAACAATCACCGCCATCGTGATAAACTTCTCGACCCCCAAGGAAGTAATTCGTTCGTTGAGCGTCTCGAGGGCCAGTCGCGAATCCGGGATGGTCGCAAAGGCAAACCGCCACTCAGCAGATAGCTTGGCCATGAACATGGCAGCCGCAACTCCATGGCCTACGACGTCGGCAATTACAATAGCAATACGATTGTTGTCTAGCTGAATATAGTCAAAATAGTCGCCGCCGATTTGTTGTGCAGGGTTGTAATACTGAAAAAACGAGTAGCCAGGAATCTTTGGAGCCGCCTTGGGAAGGAAGGCCAACTGCACTTGGCTCGCGAGTTCCAAATCTTGCTCGACCAATCGCTGCTGAACCATTTGTTCATGCAATTGGGCGTTTTCGATTGCAATACCAGCTTGATTTGCAATACCCGCCAGGATCTCAAGATCTTTGCTTTCGAAACCACCCTTTTGTTGGATGGTATCGATTTGGATCGCTCCGATCGGTTCTCCTTCGCTATTGAGAAGTGGTGCGACGATCATGGATCGAATGCGAAAATCGGCCACGCTTTGGCTCAACTCAAAGCGGGCATCGCTACCAGCATCCAGCGAAATAATGGCCTCCTTGGTTTGCATGACTTCACGGAGCACCGTCTTCGAGACACGTACCATTTCCTCTTGGTCAGGTCTCCTTGTCTTGACCCATCTTGGCTTCAGTTGACCTTCCGCGTCATTGAGGACAATAAACCCTCGATCCGCTTGAATGAAAATCGTGAACAACGTGTCTAGGACTTTTGGCAAAACATGATCGAGCGTAACGGCTCTTCCGAGATTCTTCATGATCTCCAGAATCGCGGCCAGTTTGGCTTCCGGTGACGCACTCAATTGCAGACCATATTGGCTACCGCGAACATCCAATTTCGCGGTCACCGATCGGGACGAGGAACTACTGTCGCCATCGTCGACGATCATGATCCCCAGCGCCGAACCTTCACCGGACGGATTGACCGTCAAAGCTGAGGATTCAACCTCCTCATGAAAATTCAATTCAATATCGCAAATCCGAATAGTGTCCCCTTCCAGTAGTTTGGTCGATTCATTGATTAGTCGACCATTTACGAAAGTGCCATTTCGGCTTTTGAGGTCTTCCAAAACGAATCCTGGGCCGTTCTTGGAGATTCTTGCGTGCTGCCGCGAAACAGAACCGCTCTCAAGTACGATATCGCACTCAGGATGCCGCCCCATGACGTACTGGCTGTTTTCCAACGGATATCGACGCCCCATTGCAGGGCCTGTAATTGCGTCCAGATATGGCATGTTGCAAATCGGTAATCGTTTAAAGTAGAATTGTGTTTCCGATATGATACCTCGTTGACCGGAACTCCGGACATTGACAGCCAGAATAGTCCACGACAATTTGCCTGCAACATCTTCGACTGAGATAGGCATCCATAAAAAAACCGAGGAGAGGAATCGCTTTCGCAAAACCTCTCCTCGGCAGCCTCTTCCCCTCTCAACCCCACACACACTACCAAAAAAGCTGAGAGGAGAATCTTCCTACAATTTCAACTAGATTTTCGCCCGCACAGCCTTAGCTCTCACGCTACTTGTATCCGAGTCTTTATTGACCGCAGGGACGGGATCGATCGGCTTTTCCTCCTCAACGGTCACGGGCAAAGCCTTAAACTCTCCCGGCATTGCCGTTTTTGCCTCCAGCTCCACCGACCGAATGAATTCCAGAGCGTTGATGTACTGATCCGAAGTCATATTTCCAATGTTTTCGCGAAGCAAACCAGTTAGTGCGTTACAAAGTTGGTAAACTTCGCGATGAGTCGTGCTGCCGTCACCCGTGTTCGAGGAGTCGCGAGTTTGGAAGACTTGATCAATTCGATCTTTCACGGGGGAAAACTGTTCTTGGCGTAATATGTGGGGCCACGTCAGTTTCCCGTGTTGCGAATCAAACTCTTGCGCCGACAATCGTTTTGGCGAATAGTACTCAATGAATTTCTTCCGGGCCTCTCCCACGAATGCTCTCGGAGCGTACTTCTGCATGTACTCGTCCCGGATCGCCCGCCGTTCATAATAGGACTTGGTCACGGCAACACTATTTTCGATCGCACGTTTATAAGCTTCCGCGTAGTTCACCGCAGCCAAGCTATCAAAATAAACCGTTTGACCTATCGAGCTGATGACAGCTGACTGACCTCGGAGCGCACCCTCGACAAGGGTGCTTGAGTGTCCCGTGTAAGACCAATTCGAAACGGGTTGAGCGATTGCCGGCCCCTGCGCATAAACTTGGTCCGCAAACGCAAAACCAGAAACCGCCGCAGCTAACAAGACAACCTTCTGAATTTCTCTTCTCATTATTGTCGTCATCTTGATTTTCTCCACGAATGCGATTGGCGGCCACTTTGCCTCAGACGAGAGCTTCAGAAAGGCAATTTTCGTGCCACAAACTGCATTTCCATTATTTTCTCGCCGTCCCCACTTCAACGGTATCTCAAATGGACCAATTGCTTCAGGATTCACTTGAAAACGACACGAAATGGAAATCGACTTGCATTGCTTCGTGGGAGTGATCGACCTGATACAATCAATCTCACAGATAGTGCTTTGTCTCATTTTGCGAATAGTGTTGTTGATGATGGATTCACTTCAATTCGACGACTCTTTAACACTCCTACCGGTGGTTCACGGCAGCGCTTCGTATGCAGTTGCGGTTCGGCGGTTCTTGCTAGAGCATTCTTTTGATTGCATCGCGATCCCACTTCCCGCCTCATTTCGCAAATCCGTTTTGTCTGGTGTTGAGCAACTCCCGACACCGAACGCTGTCGTGCAGCTTGCCACGTTGGATTTCGATCTCAACCATCCCGCCTCGAGACCGGATGGGGTGGACGAAGTCGCTCGGACTGCGTCGTATGTCCCCATTGACCCATGCCAAGCGGTGATAGCTGCGATCCGGTTTGGCATCTCGGACCGAACTCCGCTGCATTTTATCGATCAGGAATGCGAGGAGTTTGATCCAGACGCATCGATTTTCCCTGATCCGTTTGCATTGCGAGAAACGACGATCGAGCGATTTTGCACGGCCGCATTGCCAGCCATTCCTAGTCCGACGAGCCGACAGCGTCTCGACCGAATCCAATTCATGGCTTCTCGATTGAAGGAACTGAAACAAAGGCACACCAGCATCGTGTGCCTTTGCGACCTGCAGGATTGGCCATGGCTGCGGGAAGCCATGTCGACGCGTTCCGAACATCCCTACAAGCGAGGGACACCGATACAACGTCAAGAAGACGTAATGCCAGCCGACAACTACGCTGTGGACTCCCGTACGCTGATGTTCTTCATGGGAGAACTCCCTTTCATCACCGGGTTATATGAAAACGCTAGAAAATTCTTGGACGACGACAGTTCGCTAGTGGTTGACGGGATTAAGGAGATGCTGATCTCAACTCGCCAGAGTTATTTAGCCGACATGGGCAATCGTGCTCGTAAAATCCCACCTTTGTTGTTATCGCAGTGCCTCAAGTACATTCGAAACCAAACCCTGCTTGAACGCCGATTCACCCCTAGTTTCTACACCATCGCGCGCTCATCCCAACAGGTCATGGGGGATCAGTACACGATCCACCTAGTGGAAGCAGCAAAGAATTATCCGTTTGATGAACCCTTGCCCTGGCCCTCGCTCCGAATGGGAATCGACAAAGCGCATTTGCCCGGAATCGGTCAAGTGTCGATGACCAGTCGGTTGCCAGGTCCGCCTACCCATTGGCACTCGCTGGAACTCAATCGACGTCCGCAAAAATTGGACCAGCGTCAGTGGAAAATGCGATGGAACCCTTACCAGCAGTGTTCGTGGCCCGACGAAGACACTCGCATCGAGAGTTTTCGCAATCGAGTGATCGAACGAGCCCAAGGCATGATCGGTGCCGATTTGGCTCGCACCGAAAAGTTTACAACAAGCATGATGGACGGCATCGACCTTCGGGAGACACTTCGACATTGGTACGATGGATCGCTCTACGTCAAGGTTCAACCGCCGACTATTGGCCACCTCGACGCCGCGTTAATGCTTTTTGACAACGAGCCCGACCCTCGCGAGTACTCATGGCGTGCCACATGGTTTGCGGAGCATGAGCAAGAGTCCACACTGGCTTTTTTCGCAACGCCATTCCAAAAAGAGATGCTAGGTCCCGGAGTTGCCGTATCGACTTATGGGGGTGCGATGTTCCTTTTCCCCCCCAGGCATATCGCCGACATTTGGGAAGACGAATTGCTGGACTTCACCGACACTCTCGAACAACGCTTGGTTGCTGCCGCTTGTCTTCACTCGCAGGCCAGGCACATTGCTTTGCTGAGTTGGTCGGCTCCCGGATTGGCGTTGAAGAAAATAGCAAAGTTGTTTAAAAAAGCACTGGTGCATGTTCCGCTCAGTCACTTTTCCGATTCTACCGTGCAACAGCTTCGAACATTCCACGTCCTGAACGGTCAACATGTCCGAAGCTACGCGGCCCACTTCATCCGTAAAGGATGAGCGATATGAATCAACCGAAGCGATCTTTCCTAGTTGCCTTTCTTGCCTTCTTTTTCGCGTGCCTTTCTGTTGAGGCCCAAACACCGTTCACGTTCGTCGACAATGCGAAAAATGCTGGCATCGTGTCTCAGCACTTTGATGGGGGTGGTTCGAAAAACTACCTGCCCCAGTTGATGATGACAGGATTAAGCCTCTTTGATTTTGACGGCGATGGCTGGACGGATATCTATTTGCTAAATGGACACGAGTTATCGCCCGATTCGGAAAAAAAGGCATCGAAAACCAATCCACCAGGGAACACTTTGTATCGAAACAATCGCAATAGCACTTTCACCGACGTGACCGACGCCGCAGGAGTTAGGAGCGGAAGTTTTGCGATGGGTGCTGTGACCGGCGATTTCGACAACGATGGCGACCAGGATTTGATGACCAGCAATTTCGGCACGGTAGAGCTATTTAAGAACAACGGAGACGGTACGTTTGCCCTTGAGAAGAACTGGATCGGGATCGGCAATGGACTAGCATTTGGTTCAGGCATTGCATGTTTAGACATTGACAACGATGGACTTCTCGACTTGTTCGCAAGCAACTACGTTGAGTTTTCTTTTGACCAGTACGGTGAGGCTGCACGATCGTCGCCATATCCGCCTGGCCCGAAGGATTTCCGGCCAGCCTCCGATTGTTTGTACAGAAATCTTGGCGACGGGACGTTTGCCGATGTTAGTATCTCATCGGGCATCGCAGCAGCCCCTGGTCCCAGTATGGGCATCGTATGTGGAGATTTTGATGGCGACAACGATGCGGATATCTTTGTTGGTAGTGACGCAGCCCCGAATCAGTTTTTCGTCAATGATGGCGTTGGACACTTCGTCGATTCTGCGTTGCTGGCCGGCTTGGCGTTTGACTTGGGAGGGAATGCCAACGGCAGTATGGGAGTAGATGCAGGAGATTATGATAACGACGGGAGAATTGACCTTCTCATTACCAACTACACTGGGCAAATGCCTGTGTTGTATCGGAACCTGGGAGATGGCCTATTCGAAGATGTCAGTCGAGTGTCCCGTGTTGGACGTTCCGTGGTTGCGCATACGAATTGGGGAGTTGGGCTGGTCGATTTCGACAATGACCGCGATCTGGATGTCTTTTTCGCGAACGGCCATTTTTTGAAAAACATTGACTTGATCGACGACCGCACAACATATCGAGTGCAAAATACACTGATGAGCAACGACGGTCGGGGCGGCTTTAGCGACGTCTCGATGTCCGCCGGCCCTGGACTTAAAATTTTAGAAAATAGTCGCGGGGCTGGTTTTGAAGATTTCGATCAGGATGGCGACATGGATTGCATTCTTCTGAATGCCAACTCGCGGCCCAGTTACTTGGAAAATCGTTCGGAAAACGTCGGGAGTTGGATCGGCATTCGATTGATTGGCACTTCGGTCAACCGCGATGCAATTGGGGCAATCGCGCAAATTTCAGCCGACGGAATCAAACAGCTAGCGATGGTCCATGCGGGACGTGGTTATCAGAGTCACTATGGAACGGAACTTCATTTTGGGATCGGGAATGCGACCCGAGTCGATCCGATTCTGGTTACGTGGCCAGGGGGGGAGCAGGAGGTCTTTTTATGTGAACCTATCTGTCGGACAGTTCGGTTGGTACAAGGGCGAGGCAAGGCGATACGGAACAAGTAGCTGACTCGTGGGACATTATGGATTGAAGGTGGCTAGTCGAGGATCGTTAGGGGCAATGGCTTTGGCTTTAAGGTACGCATTGAATGCGGATGCACGGTCTCCGTTTGCTCGAAACGCATCTATCAACACCAAATAAGCATCAACGGTACCTAGGCGGTTCACCGCATTCTGTGCGTGCAAAACAACGTCTTCAACGTTTCCTGTACCAAGGAGAAACCTGGCCAGTTGCAGATCGGCCATCCCGCTTGTGTCGGCCTTAAGTGCCATGCGAAGGGCGTTTTCAGCCAACGGCAAATCTCTGGAGGAAACGGCCATGCTCGCTAAGTTGTGGTAGTTCATTAGATTGTCAGGTTGGATTTCCACCAGTCGCTTGTAGGTTGCAATGGCATCCTGCATACGACCTTGCCCCCGCAAAAAATCGGCTAAAAGCAATGCGGTTTTTGCCGAATCCGGGGTCAGTTGCAGCGATCGAATAAAAAACTGTTCCGCGAACGAAAAGGATCCGTGCGCAGCATAGGCGGAACCTAATTGTGCATAATGGTGGCTCGCAAATCCGCGAAACGAGAGCTCATACTTTTGATCGTCTGCGGTTTGATTGGGATCCGGTTTTGGCATTTGCTTTCGAATTTCCAATGCCTCTTCCCGTTTGTTTTGTCGCATCAACACATTCGACAATGCGACGTAGCCTGTAGGGTCTGACGGTCGTTGAGTAAACGAGTTGCGAGCATATACTTCCGCTTCCTCGAATCGTCCAAGTTGCGTTAATGCTTGGGCCAAGCGGAGCGGAGCCTTGGACTGCTCGGGCTGGGGAGAAGGAATCGCAACTGCACGTTCAAGCACCTTCACAGCATCTTCCATTCTGCCCGACTGGCTATAGGCTTCCCCGAGGATGGACAGCAAAGGCTCTATCACCAATCCTCGGCTCACCGCCTGCTCCAGAATTGTCACAGCCTCTTCCTGCTTCCCAACTTCCATCAGGATTTCGGCCAAAGAGGTTACAGCCAGCGGGTTCTTCGCGTCTGCCGCAATCGACTTTTTTAGAAATTCAATCGCTTTCTCGGTTTGCTGAAGCTCGGAATAGGTCAAGGCTGCAATGATCAGAATCGAAGGATCAACTGGATACGCTTCGACTGCTTTTTCGACTTCCTCGAGCAGTCGTTTTTTTTCCTCTCCGCTATTTGTGTAATTCGTAACTTTTGGCAACGTCAACCGAGCGGCGTTATGCGTGTCAACCGCTTGCGACTGGACGGTAGCCAAATACCCGTTATCTGTGGGTTCAGTTGAGTTCTCTAGTCGCGAGGAAACTTCAGGAAAAGGGCTTAAATAATAGCAAAAGAGAAGTGTCGAAGCCAGGAGTGCAGAAACGACAACTAGTTGCCCATACTTAGTCTTGCGTTCCTTCTTTGTTTCAACCGATTGCTTATTAGACTTTTTCGCGAATCGATTGCGCATAAATTTGGATCCTAGACATCGTCGGACCGCGTTTTGGAATTGTCGATTTTCGAGATGAGCTGCACTGACGCCCGCGGTTGAGCAACCAATCAATCATAACGTCCGATAAGGACAAGTGCCAACCCATTGGCAGTCGGGACAAGGTATTTTAGGAATCTCGATGACAGGATTTGCCACATCTGGTTGCAAGATTGATGCGCCTCAGTTTAGACTGTACCGATCAACTCGTTGAGGCGATATAGCCATCTAACTTCCAAGGATTCTTTATGTTCCGTCGACTATCCCGTTCCGCGGCCTGTCTTTTCTTGTCAACTTCGCTTTTTTCAATTCACGTCCAAGCTCAATTTAGCGGTAGCATCGAAGCACCAACCGAATTAAAGACGGGATTCGATGCGATCACGGACGAACGCGCGAAAGAGTGGCTGTCTGTGCTTGCGGGTCCCGTTTTCGAGGGTCGAGGCTCAGGGCAAATTGGATACACCAAAGCTGCCCACTGGGTCGCTGGAAAAACTGCCGAATTTGGACTCGATCCAATGGGGGACGGTGGTACCTACTTTCAAATGCTTCCGATGTCTCGACTGTGGGTCGAGCCAACTCAATCCAAGTTGACAGGTCCTCATGATCTCTCAATTCTATTCGATAAAGCCATCGGACTCGAACGTTTTACGAACGTTGCGGAAGTAAGTGGTGGGGTTGCATTCGTTCGTCTTTCTGGTGATTCCCAAAAGCTTGACCCATCCGTTTCACTTCGAGACAAAATTGTCTTCTACACGGCTGACGGCAAAGCTCAGGGACGAGCAGCGGGCTTGATTGCTACTCAAAGACCGGCGGCCACCTTCCGTATCGTCGATAGTGAACCCAAATCGGGATCGCAACTGCAACGAGAAGGCGGGAAACAGCGGTCAGCCAGTCTTTCCGGGACTATCTCCGCGACAGCGGCATCCTCCATTGTTCAGGCGATGAAAGGGGATCCCACTTGGATTCAGTCGCTCGATGAAGAGGGGACGGAAGTCCATCTTGCCGAAGGAAACGTGAAACTCGACCTTAGGTACCGTGAGGAACCGACTGCCATTCCCAACGTCCTTGCTTGGCAACCCGGTTCGGATCCGGATCTCAGGGATGAATATGTCGTAATTGGCGCTCATTTGGATCACTTAGGCTTGTCGAATGGGTCGCTATATCCTGGCGCCGACGACAACGGATCCGGTTCCACCGCGCTGCTGAGTATTGCGCGTGCCGTCACCGCCAATCCCGTCAAGCCCAAGCGAAGCGTCTTGTTCATGTGGTTCGCTGGCGAGGAGATTGGCTTGGTTGGATCGGCTTACTATGTCGACCACCCGCTATTGCCTTTGGACAAGATGGTCTGCATGCTCAACGTTGACATGGTCGGCAGGAACGAGGAAAAGCAAGGAGAAACCGCAAGCGAGAATGAGACATCCATTCACTTGGTTGGCAGCAAGCAAGGCGATCAAGACCTGCACGAAGTGATCATGAGAGCGAATCAGTACGTCAACTTTGCCTTCGAATACGACGAGGAAGGTGTTTTTGGACGAAGCGATCAAGCCAACTTCTTCAGGAAGGGAACATCTGTCGCGTTTCTCTTCGGTGGTTTTCATCCCGATTATCACAAGCCTACCGATGAACTCTCGAAAATCAATTTTCACAAGATTGCATCGGCTGCCAAACTGTTTTACTTGACAGCGCACTTCGCCGCCGATCACGGTACGTTCAAGGTTCCACCCAAGGAAGAGAAAAAAGACGGCAACGTCCTTCCTTAGCAGTGCGAACGGTATTGCCGTTAATGGAGGAAATGAATCTGAGGCCCGCACGGTTAAAATTTAAAGTGATTTCAGGAAAATTGCGTGAAAATCTTGGACATGTGCAATTCGTTGGATAGTGGCCTATTCGTGTGCTACTTTTCAGTGCTGTGCTTTCTGTTCGTTCCATCATCCGATCCACTTCACTCCAACCATGCTTGCTGCTAGTCAAGAATTGGCGATGCCCGCATCGTTCGACCAAAACAAACTGCTTGAACGATGCATGGGAAATGGCGCTTTGATGCAAAAACTGCTTATGGCGTTTTTGAAATCACTTCCGATTGAGAAGGAGTCGTTGGAGGAAGCTGTCCAGTCCGAGGATTGGAGTTCCGTCGCCAGCATATCGCACAAACTGCGGGGTACCGCATTGAATATGTGTGCAATGCCTTTATCGGATGCTGCGCTTCAGGTCGAGACAGCAGCATGCGCTTTCCAAAAGGATTTCGTTGCACACCGATGCATTGATTTGAATCAGCATATCGAAATGCTAGTGAACGCCCTATCTGAGGAGGCTTCGAAAGCATTATGACCGGAATGTCTTCGTTGGCTGGTTCGAAACCCAATGGCCTCAAAGTCATGATCGTGGATGATGATCCGATCGCACTTGAGATGCTTGCCAATTTTTTGCAGGTAGCAGGTTATCATGTTGAACTTGCCTCCAACGGCAAAGAAGCACTTGAGAGGATGCGGCACTATGCACCTCGCATTGTGATATCGGACGTAGAAATGCCCGAGATGAATGGAGTTGAATTATGCCGAGCGATTCGAAATCGGCAGTCGATTCAATACACGTATTTGATCCTTTTGACGAGTCATTCTGACTCGGATAGCGTCTTGCTGGGACTCGATGCCGGTGCGGACGACTATTTGAGCAAGCCATTTCGCCACGAGGAGTTGCGATTGCGATTGGAAGGGGGCCGGCGGTTGCTAACCCTCGAGGGACGCGACATGATGATCTTTTCGCTTGCCAAGTTGGCTGAGAGTCGCGACCAGGATACAGGAACTCACCTTGAGCGGATACGCGAGTACTCGAAAGTTCTCGCGACCGAACTGATGTCTTGGCCCAAATTCGAGCATGTGGTTGACGCGCAGTTCGTAGAGTTAATCTATCTGACAAGCCCGCTACACGATGTCGGCAAAGTTGGTATTCCCGATAGCGTATTGCTCAAACCCGGGAAGCTTACTCCAGATGAATTTGAAGTAATGAAACGCCATACTTTGATTGGCGGCGAAACACTTAGCGCCTCGGCTCAGGCCCATCCGGAAGCAAGTTTTTTGAAAATGGCATTAGACATCGCACTGAAACACCACGAACGGTGGGATGGGACCGGATACCCGTTTCAACTCAAGGGAGAAGACATCCCTCTTTCTGCAAGAATCGTGGCACTGGCGGACGTCTATGATGCGTTGACTACCAAGCGGGTCTACAAGCCTGCTTTCACCCACGAAACGGCTGCCGATATCATTTACAAGAGCCGAGGCAGTCACTTCGATCCAGACTTGGTTGATGCATTTGCAAAGGTCGAGGAGCAAATGCGCTGCATCCGCTACGAGCTCGATGAATGTAGTGTAGAGATCAAAAAGCCTTCGGCGGTGACGCCCTTGCCAATCCAGTGTGAAAAGTGCACGGCCGGAGTCTAGTCTAGTCTAGATTAGTACCCCCTTTGCTCGCCGTCACATTCGCTGCAATCGATTCTTTGAGATTTCCTGTACTACGTCTTACTGCAGACTTGCCAAAAAAGCAGGCGACGATATTTCGTGTTGGCGATGAATGCAACCATCGACACGGATCGTCAATGTTTTTGGCATAGGGAAAATGCGCATGAGACTCACTCGCGGGCTTGGAATCCTTGCTTTTTTGGGGTTTATTCCCGCCACTCTGCAGGCCGAAACGTTTGTACCTGCCTTGGGTGCGCGCTCTGCGGGACGAGGCGGAACGAATCTTGCCTTCGATGACAATGCCTTCGTATTCTCCGACAATCCAGCCGGTTTGATCGGCGCCACCTATAGCACTCAAATTCCATCGACGACGGTCTTCGAGGGTAATGTCGCGGGATTGTTTCCCGACCTCAAATACTCCGATCCTCAAAACCCGGGTGCCCGTGCTTCAAACGATCCATTTGGACTCGGCGCATTCACGATCGCAAAACGAGTGGATGATGATCTTGCGGTGGGCTTCGGAGTTTACACCCCTGCAGGCTTTGGCGCTCGTTGGAACCTCGAAGGGCCGCCTGGTCCTTTGGCTGGCCCTCAGTTTTATAAGTCCATAGGCATGCTGGTTCGAATCCTTCCCGGGTTTTCCTACCAAGCAACCGAAAAACTACGCGTTGGTGCGACACTCGGGGTCGCAATTAGCCACCTCGAATTGGAGGGGCCTTATTTCATAACAAAACCACCCTTGACCGGCTTGCCCACGCTCGTGGATCTCCAATCGACCGGGACCGCAATTACGTGGTCGACAGGGTTACAATACAAAGTCACCGACGACCTAACCGTAGCAGCTCACTATCAAAGTCAAAATCGATTTCAGAACAAAGGGAATGCGGCGATAACGATTCCCGGACTCGGCCAATCCTACTACGACATGACAATGGATTTTGTTTGGCCAAGAGTCGCTGGAGTAGGACTCATGTACAAGTTGACGCCGCAAACCCGAGTTGGATTGGATGTGGACTGGCAGCAATGGTCCAAAGCCATGAACGTCGTCGATTTCCAATTCACCAATCCGAACAATCCAGTCTTCGTCGCGGCCGCGGGCCCGGGCGTTAAGGATACGTTGCCTTTAGGCTGGAGAGATACGATCGTCGTCAAAAGCGGTATTGAAAAAGATATTGCCCCGAACAAAACCGCCCGCTTGGGTTATAGCTACAACAATGATGCAGTAAAGGGAGCGACCATGACCCCGTACTTGCCCACCATCCTCTCACATTACTTCACCGCTGGTTTCGGTTGGAAGAAACGCAATTGGGAATACGATACCGCCTACCAGTACTCATTCCGACCCACGATGCACGTTGGTGCAAGCGAACTGGTCGGGGGCGACCAATCCAACAGTACCTTTAATACGCAAGCACACTGGCTATTCTTGGGTGCCATCAAGCGATTCTAGTCTCCAAGCGATTCTAGTCTTCCATGTGCTTATGCTCGCGTCACCTGAAGGAAAATGATGTTTTGATTTTCCTCCACGGATACGTGGATGTCACGTATTTCGCTTTGGGGGATCAATTCGGTAAGTCCCATCATGTCCAGCCGATCGCGATACACCAGGAACCAATCCATACAAGCTTCCATGTATCCCGTATCCGGTATGGTCGGCAGGAAGTTTGCGAGGACTAGTTTACCTCCCGATTGAAGCATCGAAAACAAATGGAAACTGAGCTTTTGTGCTGTCTTTTTGTTGAGATAGTCGTACAGGCCGGTCGAGTAGATCAAATCGAAAGTTCCAATTGCTAACCGTCCTGTAAGCATCTTTCGTATGTCGGCCAGAGCACATTCAATTCCAAATTCCCCAAAACTGCGCTCGACTTCCTTCAGGCTTTCCGCATCGGCATCCAAAGCGATGAATCGACCAAACTTGCGACGTCGAACCGCCGAACTCATCGAAGCTTCCCGAAGGTGGCCCGACGCGACAGCCAATACCTCTGGCGCTCTTTGCAACCGAGCAACTTCGTCCAGTTTCTCCGCAATATGTTCACGTCGGGCACGAACTCCTGCGGACGCTGCAGCACCGGTTGTATACTGAAAGACACCTCGACCAAGCGTACTGGTGGTCGGAGGTTGCCATCCTTCCTCTAAGCCATAAATGTAATCCATCATCACGGCATCACCTGCATACCCGCGAGGCTTGTTGAACGCCCGACTGGTGAAGGGGTCCTGATGGACTAGTGCCAATAAATCAGACTCCCGGATTTGCTTGACACACTTAGCCCACGCGTTAGGTTCCAAATGATCTCTGAGTTTTTTGCACTCAATAAAAATCCGGTGTACGGATGCTTGTAACTCGTCCGATTCTATAGTTGTGGCCTGCATGTCGGACACAACGTCGCGGACAAACGCTAATTTCGTGTCGGGCAAGGCCTCATGTGGCAGGTCAAAACGCCGCCTTGCCAATCCTGATTCTTTGTTATTTTCAATCCACTGAACGCGAGTAGATACCGAAGCCATGGTTTAGTTTTTCCGATCCAATCTCAAACAAAAATGCTTTATCGAACCAATGAACACGTTTGAGAGGCTGGGCGGACGGGCCTCGTATTGCTGTTGAGTGATCATACCTGTCGCGACTTGAAGCGAAGTCAAAAAATGCGAGAACGTAATGCAATTAGATTCCGTAGATCCGCACAATTGGGATCTTCGATTGTCCTTAACAGGAAGTGAATAAAAACAAATTGTTTCTCCTTTCCGACACCGGAACTACAACGCATAATCCAATCGGCATAAAGCAGGAAGTTTCGCTTTGTGCGACAAGAAATGTGGATCAGCACATTCCCACAAACCCTCTTTGGCGGGTGCCGAGTACCTCCATTCGCGTTGTCGGTTTCCTACCTTGAATGCACCAATCCGAAAAGCGTATTCGAAGGACGAGCCTCCGAGAGATGGGCGGACTCCTTCTCGTTCGATTTCAGTTTCCGATTGGCTTCTGTCTATCAGCGATGCTTCGGAGAGGCTCTTGGCTTTGTTGCAACTCTCGACGGATCTGCTTGCGGATCTGCAGACGCGACAAGAATCTGGAGCCGTGATTGCGGAGTTGCGCGAGGATACGATTCGCATTCTTTTGCCGGAGTGCAAGGCCGTACTCGTCAGCAATGCCAATGCGTCGACTGCCCAATCGATTGGTCTTACAGTGTCGGTATCTCATTCATTGGAGCAGGCAGTATTTCTCGCGCCGGAACAATCAGGAGCGCTTCAACGCCCTGTCGGTCCCTATACAGACTTATACAGCTTAGGCGTTCTTCTTTATCGCGGGATAAGCGGGAAGAACCCGATCGCGGCTTCCAATTTGAACGAGCTAATGCTTGGGCAAATGACGACATCGGTGGCAAGTTTGAGGTGGTGTGGAAACTCGGTCCCCCGTTGCATTGATGAATTCATCCTGCGATTGCTGAAACGCGAACCTCGCGATCGATACCAGTCCGCAAGAGCCGCATTGGACGATTTGAAAGTCATCGTGGATTTGCTGGAGCATGGGAAAGTAGATTCGGTTGTATTGGGTTGTACGGACCGACGGGAACGACTATGCGAACCTTCGCTCTTGGGTCGAAACGCGTGGTTGCTTCGTTTTGTGCAGGTTGTTTCCAACGCTCAATCACCTGTCCGGCGTTGGCTGATTCTGTCCAAACCAGGTGAAGGCAAAACGCGACTACTGCGTGAATTTGCAAAAGAGGCCATGGCCCGCGGTGCGCTAGTCTTGCACATGACGGGGATCGACAGTGAAAACTCTCGCCCCCTCGAGGTCTTTAGTTCGATCAGCCGAGATTTGGAGGAGCATTCCAAATCGCATCCGGAATTGATTCGCAACTTGATCGTCGGCTTGGCCCAGCACGAGGAAAGCATTCGCCCGTTGCTTCCCTGGCTCTTTCCTTCTCCAGCGAAAGCAACGAACGTCGGGCCTGAAAAATTTGCTGGCCAACGCTTGAAACGAGCCGTCGAGTCGTTGCTGGACTTATTAAATTCCCAACCCCGTCGTATCGTGATGCTGGTCGACAACGTCGATTCGGTCGACGAACTATCGAGAGACTTGCTGACGGGCTGGCTGCAAAGCAGAAAAGTCGGGCAGGATGATTCGCTGATGTTCGTTGCGACTGGCTCCTCGACCAACGCCAACCTCCTTCAGACTGCGCTGGAGCAGATCCCGGAAATCCTGCAACCACTTTCGACCGAAGATATCTCTGCCCTTCTCAATTCGACGATCGGCCAATTTCCAAAGGAAGCTTTGGAAATGACAGCGAATGCCTCGAACGGAAACCCTTTCGTCGCGATCTCGTTGCTTCAGGGAATGATTGAATCGGCGAGTGTTCTTTTTCGCGAAGGCACTTGGTCCATTCGCACCGGCGCCCCACTTACGCTTCAAAGCCACGGCCAAGGTTCGACGGCACTAACGTCACGTACCGTCGGACTGCCGGATACCGTAATAAAAATCCTACAGGCAGGGGCTGTCCTGGGAAAAAGTTTCCAATTTCACGAAGCCCAATTGCTTTCCAACGTCGACAGGAACCTGGCTCACGAAGCGATCGAGTTGGCTGTGCAGCGGCAATTGGTTTGGTCGGATAGCCATCAACGCCAAATGGGGTTTGTTCACGATGATGTTCGACAGTTGTTTCTGGGCCAGCTCAGTTGTGATTTAAGGAACAGATTACATCTGGAAGCAGCAAGACTGATTGGCCAAGAGGATTCAAAACGCATCTACGAGCTTGCATACCACTTCGATGCCGCTGAATGCAGAGACGAAGCCATCGATTTCGCAACTTTGGCAGCGAAACACGCTCAACACCAATATGCAAACGACTTAGCTATTCGTTACTATCGAATGGCACAAAAATGGATTCCAGCTCCGGATCTTAATCGTCGTCGACAGATAGCGGAGAGCTTAGGCGAAGTTTTCTTGAGCACAGGCGACTACGACGCGGCCGGGTTCGCCTTTGCCGAATCGCTTACGTTCGCCGATCAAGCGATCGACCGTACACAGCTTGCAGGCAGGTTGGGCGACGTCGAGTTTAAACGTGGACGCATGAGCCAAGCCGCAGAGCAGTACATGGCGGCTCTTGAATTAAGCGGAATTCGAGTCCCACGCACCGCCGCAAAAATGATGCTGGGTTTGTTAATCCAATCCCTTATACAAGCTCGTCATTCAATCTTCGGATTACCCCGAAATCGCAAAGCGGCGACCGTTATACAACGCTTGCGATGGACCCTCTTTAGCCGCTTGGCCCACACCTACTGGTTTAGCCGTGGAGCCGTTTGGACATTGTTCGCACACCTCTCCGGCATGAACGATGCGGAACAGTATCTGGACACACCGGAACTGGCCAAGAGTTATTCCGAACATGCCCCGGTCTGTAGCTTGCTTGGGTGCTTTCGACGTGCCGACGTGTATTCGAGGCGATCACTGAAAATTCGGTGCGATCAAAAGGATCTTTGGGGACAGGGACAGACTCTCTCCTACACCAGCGTAGTGCAATTGGCCGCTACCAACTTCCAATCATGTATCGACTTTGCCTCGGAAGGCATCGAGTTGCTAGAGAAAACCGGCGACGCTTGGGAAACCAATATGGCTCGCTATCAACGTGCCAATGCGTTTTATCGCGCTGGCCGTTTTCGAGAAGCCGCCAACGATGCAAAACGAATCCACGATTCTGGCGTCGAAATTGGAGATGATCAAGCTGCGGGTATAAGCTTGGATGTTTGGATGCGTTCCGCACCCCACCAAGTCCCACCTGAAATTGTGGCAAAACAAGCAAGAATTCACCGAACCGATGCTCAAAGCCACGCTCAGACACATCTCGCCTTGGCTATCGTTCAGATTCGTAGCGATCAACTCCGTGAGGCGGAGGAAACACTGCGCAATGCCATTGCCATTTGCAAGCAAGCAGGCCACCTGAACACGTACATTAGTCCATGCTATGCGTGGCTTGCAACTACGCTTCGGAAAACCGCAAGCACCACCCCGCGTTTTCAGGTTAGGTTGTTTCAGAGCCGCGTTGCTCAAGCTGAACGGGCAGCCAAGATTGCGTACAAGATAGCCAAGAAATTCCCGGCGGACCTTCCCCAGGTCCTCCGAGAGTCAGCCCTGATCGAATCGCTGATGGGAAAAACGTCTTCGGCCGCGAAATTGTTTCGGAAGAGTGTCCGAATTGCAGAACAACTGCAAAGTCCAATGCAGGCCTGGGAGTCTCTTACATGCTTAAGCGAATTGGCTAGAGATCTGGCTGACAAACGCCTGCAATTGACGTTCGCTGAAAATGCGCGAATTGCATGGCTGAATGAGAACTTGACGGATTCCATTCGCTGCATTGAGGGAAGCAGCACAGCTCAGGCAACACTTTCGCTGGCCGATCGATTTGACACGTTGTTGGCGGACGGGCGTCGAATCACTAGGTCACTTGACAAGCGTGATATCTTCCGCGAAGGCTGTTTGGCAGCCCAGCACCTTCTGAGAGGACAGGTCATTGTCATTCTCTCTCAAGAAGCCTCCGGACAGAAATGGACGGTATCCAACAAAATCGCCACGGACCTTGTCACCTCCACTCAAATGGACTGCATGGCCCGAGACAATAGCTTCATCGACCGAATCGGACATGAGGACGTAACGCGCGTCATGCCATGGGACGATCGAGATCGCTTTACCAAAGGTAGTCTCCTTGCCACACCGATTCGAGTTCGGGATTCCATCGTCGCATACCTTGTCGTTGGACACACCGAATTGGAAAACTTATTTGGGAACGAGGAGTTCAAGGTAGCGGAATTCATCGCCACTTTGACCGGTGCCGCTCTAGAGAATGCGGAGGGTTTTAGCGAGTTGCAGGAGCTGAATTCCACTTTGGAACAGCGAGTGGAGGAACGCACCGCCGCGGCCGAGCTCCGCTCAGCCGAACTGATCTTAAGCAATGAAGCGCTCCGTGAGACCGAAGAACAACTTCGCGACGCGATCGAAGTCGCCAATGCAGCTAGTCAAGCCAAGAGCCGGTTTCTGGCAACCATGAGTCATGAGGTCCGAACCCCCCTCAACGGCATCTTGGGGATGACGCAACTCGCCCTAGCCAACAATTCCAACCCACAACTCTCCAACTACCTGAACACTATCCAACGCTCAGGTGATTCGCTGCTCCGTCTGCTGAACGACCTCCTCGATTTCTCCAAAATCGAATCGGGAAAAATGACCGTCGAATCGATCGAATTCGATCCGCGGGAAGTATTCATGGATGCCATTGGACTTCTCTCCATTCCCGCTTGGCAAAAGGGCATAGAGATCGCCGCCTATTTTCCTCCAAACATGCCGTTCAACATGCTTGGGGATCCAATGAAGCTACGACAAATCATCCTCAACCTCCTCGGAAACGCGATCAAGTTTACATCCAAAGGGCATGTGGAAATGCGCGTCGAAATCGTTTTCGGAGAATCGCCGTTGTGGAAAATCCGTGTGATCGACACGGGGATCGGCATTCCTGCGGACAAACAACGATCCATCTTCGAATCGTTCTCGCAAGCCGACAACAGCACAACCCGGCGATTCGGTGGTACCGGGCTTGGGCTCTCCATTTCAACGGAACTCGTACGCTTGATGAACGGCGTAATCGAGGTCACCAGCCAAGTGGACGTCGGAAGCGAGTTTACGATCGTATTGCCGTTCAACGTGGAAACACTGCCGTCACAACCGCTTGAAAAGCCAATCAAGCGTTTTTCTGGTCAAAAATTCCTACTTGTCGATCCATGCAGTGCAGCTAGGCGATGCTTGGAACAGACCATTGCCGACTACGGTGGATTCGCTATCAGTTTTGAAACGTGGTTTGACATGCCCTTGCGCGACAGACCGGAACTGGAACTCTTTGATGGCGTTATCGCAGCCGGCATCGAGGCTGCCGATCTGCTCGATCAAGCGTCCGAGCTGGGCATTCGCAACTGGTTGGCACAAGGACCTGACGCATCGCAACATGCGAATCGCAATTATCTAATCAAGCCTTGTATCGGCCATGAATGGATCATGGCTATGGAACTGGTGTTTTCCAAATCAGAGCCAAACACATCCGCCAAATCATGTAGGAACTTGGCGCCACCCAAGTACGATTCCGAACCCAACAAAAGCACCAACCTGGATCGCCACTTAAAGATCTTGGTTGCTGAGGATGGAATCGTAAATCAGTGCGTGCTAGTAGGGCTGCTCGAACTTTCTGGCCATTTGGCGACCGTCGCTAATAATGGACGTGAAGCATCGGAATTGCTTGAGCACCAGGAATTCGATCTCGTATTGATGGACCTCGATATGCCTGAGTTGGATGGCATTCAAGCCACGAGGCTTATCCGCAGTCGCCAAATATCGATTCCTATCTATGCCATGACGGCCCATCACGATCAACAACATGCCGATCAATGTCATGACGCAGGCATGAACGGCTTCTTGACTAAGCCTATCAACCCGAGTGACCTCCTTAGAATTCTGGAAGAGGTCGCAAGGGCAGACGTCGAAAAAACCCCCTCCTGACATAAACATGCTGTCTATCGGCATCTGGCATTTGCAAGCCGCTCTACAATGGCGATCAAATCGTCTCCGGAACAGGGTTTAGGGATCAACTGCTGAACCCCTGCTTCGTCGGCGAGCGATCTAAGCTCTTCGTCAATGGTTCCCGAAGTGATGGCGACCGGCAGATCTTTTCGGATCATCCGCACCGCACGCGACACCTCAATTCCAGACATTCCCGGCATGTTGTAGTCGATCACAACCAAATCGAATAAAGAAGAATCCAGCCGAAGTGCATCCAGGGCTTTTTCTTGATCGATGTAATCGCTGATCACGTACCCGCGACGCTCTAACAAAAACTTGATCGACCGCAGTACGGATGCATCATCATCGATAAGCAGGATATGCAGGTTTGCCAATTTCTACGAACCTGTTCTACTGTTCAAAGCTGCTGGAAAATTGGCAAATAGATTGAGCCAAGGATGTTCCCTCGCCGAGTGGGCTTTTGACTAAGATCAGATTTTCGCAGTAATCCAAGATACCATATAAAGAGAGCCTTGCAACCTGGGTTGGCTTTGAGTGGCGTCTGCTATACGCTGTTGAAAGTGTCGTGATTCGAAATCTTCAAGGGAAATAATGTCTCGGCGGGTGCTCCTGTCGCGACTAATCGCGTGACCAATTATTCGTCGCCTAGTCCGAAAGGGAAAAAGGATGAAATTGAATTTAGCTTACTGCTTGATCGGGGTTTGCTTTGTCGGCTGCACCCCATCGCAACCTTCCGGAAAAAAGACCAATACGGTCGGCAACGGCACTGCTCAGCCAGTTGGACAAGAGTCGGTCACTAGCTTGCCTGTGGCCATGAAACAACTGAATACGCACTTGGCAACGGTGGCGAAAGCCTTTTCGGAAAAAAAACCGAACGATGCACACGATGCGTTGCACGATATTAAAAACCTGCTTGAATCCATCCCTGCACTCGCTAAGGATATGCCGGATGAAAAGAAATCGGCCGTCATGAAATCGGTCGACGAGCTGAAGGAGAGTATCGATGCAGTCGATGAAACGCTGCACGGCGGAACAGAAACTCCCTATTCCAAAGTCGAAGAGCGAATAATGGCTGCCATGGCAGGCTTGCGGACAGCAATCGAATAGAGCCGCTTTGCCGACGAAGGGCCGAGGCCGGTCACAATGAATGGCGTTTGTCGGCGTAGGACACTACTGGACCAAAACTAGAGTAAGCACTTCATCGAATTGCTGGTCACTGGAGTCGTTGGCACCTAAGAAAAACCAATCGAGTCCGTCACCGCCAAAGGCTTGATCCACCTCTCCATCGTCGATTTGGCCAATTTGCAAGCCCGGACCGACAAACTCCACGAACGGCTGTGTAAGTTGCGCGATCCGTTGGGCGTAGGTAAGTTGGCTATTGCCCCAGGCGCTAAGGTAAAACGTAGAGTTAACATACCCACCTGGTCCGCCTGGAAACTGATACGCGATCGTCAGTTGTTGTCCACCGATCAGGATGTCTTCATCACTTCCTCCGTAGAGCAAGTCCGACCCTATCCCGCCTATCAAAAGATCCCGACCGGCTTCACCATAAAGCTCATCATTTCCTCCCCAACCGACAAGTAAATCGTTGCCTGTCCCTCCGTAAAGCTTGTCGTTCCCGTCCCAACCGATCAAATTGTTATCAAACTGATTGCCGCGAATGAAATCATCAAAAAAGCTTCCGGTTCCATTATTGATATTGAGGAGCTGATTGACACCATCAGCCCGACCAGTCGACAAATCAATTGTGACTCCTTGGGATCGGAGCGAGTAGTCAATACTGTTCGAACCAGTACCACCGTCAATGTTGTTTGCAAACTGACCGTCTGTGGAGGAACCGAAGAAATCTCCCTCAGTTCCTCCCACAAAGTCTTCGAATCCTTCAAAAAACAGGTCGGTCACGCCAAGTGACAAAAAACTAACGTGAGCCCCGGAATAGGTGCCTCTAAAGAAATAAACGCCTGCTTGATTCGTCGCGCCGCGGAAAACATCTGTGGTCGACTGGCTTCCTTGAATGCCTTCCATCGACAGGAAATTTGCGAGGTCATTGCTCGCACCAGAATTCGGAATCTCCGAACTCATTTGAACTTCAATTCGATTCGTTCGCGTGGCATAGGAAAGCGTGTCAATTCCTTCACCTCCATTGAGCGTCCCCGTAAGCTCTGCATTTTCTTGCATGATAAAGAAATCGTCCGACGCTCCGCCTTGGATGCTTTCAATACTTTCGAATGATGTAGTCCCCATCAAGCCGGTATTCTTGCCCTTGATATTCCAAGTCGTTGTCTCGTCGGCGCCTATCAATTGATCTGAGCCCGAACCTCCATCAAGCTCCAACAAGCCCAGTGCGGATACAATTTGAATAGAGTCATTGCCACTGCCCGCATCCAGCTTGGCGACCTCTATCGAGTTTGAAGAAATGGAAAAATCGCCGACATTCATTGATGTACCTCGAACGACAAACGTGCTATTCGCAACGCCACCGTTTACATCTAGCGAGTCGTAACCATTCATACCTACTAACTCAACGCCTGCAATTGCGTTGAGGTCGCCGCCGTAGACTTGGTGGTTGTTCCGAAAAATCTTTACGTTCGAATCGTTACGTCCTGAGAAGCGGACCTCAAAACGATCATTGCCATTGGTACCTAAAACCACCAGCGTCGGCGATGCGACCGAGGGTGGCGCTGTGAGCCGAAGAAACCAATCATCGAGATTGGTGTCTCCCGCCAACATATGCCGGACTTCCAAGGATTCAAGTCCAATTCGTCTGCTGCAATGACCGCTCGTACGCTTCATGATCAACCGCCTTCTCGATAAAATAGGATCAGACTCGAAATCAAGAAAGGAAAAATCCAAAAGGACCCCTTTTGCTCCCCTTTACTGCAACACCAACCGTTTGCGACCTTTGTGTTCTCTCGCGGCAACTGAGCGCCTATGCAAACCTGGCCACGAAAGAGCGCAAAGAACACAAAAGTAGGGACGGACGCAAAGGGGACGTTACCCCCGACCCCTTTTGTGCCTCTCGTCCCCTTTTGTGCCTCTGTACACCGTACTTCGAAGCTAGCGGCGAGAGTATAAAGGGTTTCGCGAAGAAAGTGCATCGCATGGCTATCCGATTGTTGCGATTATTTCAAGACGCGAGTATCGGTGACACCACAAACCTTTCGGGTTATGGGCTTCGCAAACGCCTCTACGAACAAGATCATCCCAATGAACGCTCCAACCACAAGACCGCCAATAGAACCGAGTACCCGCGCGATCCCATTATTGTTTGCCATCAACACAAACGCGCCAATCGCAGCTGGCAATGCGATAATCAAGATCAACGTCACCATGAACTTCTTGGAACTCAAGAATCGCTGTAGTGAAGTAGCGTTCTTCGAATGACGATCATAGTAGTCCGCAATTGTTTCTCCTGTATCAGCCCATTCATACTCATCAATACCGAACATTGAATTGCACGATGTGCAGAAGGTTCGTTCCATGCTAGACATGGGATTTGAAACCGTCTCGAAGGACTGTCCGGAAACAGTTGTCTCCGTTCCACACTTGCGATGACGATAAGCACGCGATTCTTGTGTTTGGTTCTCGGCCATCAAGTTTTCCCGTTGTTTTGAATCGGATAAACGAACGAATAGCAATCTATCCCAACTGAAGCGGGAAGGAATTCGATTAGATTCCTGGGAGCAGAACGGAGGCATAGATTGTGCGTTGGACTGAGCCGCTTCGTCTCCGCTCCTGTTATATTATTGCGAACACAAAGCTCTTCGCTATGGGGGAGGCAGCTAGATCCGCAGCATTTTCCGATTCTTACTGCCCACCGTTACCAATCTTTTCACTCATGACCAGTCCATACCCGGTGCGGTCAGGGTGATTGGGACGGTTCTGGTGGCTGGCTTTGCACATGGGTCCAGACCGGTTCCCAGCATGCTTTTGCGGCATGAAACTTAGTGGCTTTGCGGGTGTCCTGCGGTGTAGACGTCGTCAACTTGGCGGACGCTTACCCTGGCTCGTCCACTCGTACCACCATGGATGCGATTCACCTTAGGATTCACCTTAGAACAACTCTCGCCACTTCGGACGCTCTCCCCGCGATACGATTGCCAACTCACCGTCACAGCAGGGGCAATTCTGCTTGGACTTTTCCATTTTGGCGGGCGGGCTTCGGGAGTCTTGGCTGCTTCGATTCGACGGGCCTCAAGTAGCTTGGCCACTGTCGCTTGGTACGGCTGTCGCTTGGTACGGCTTTCGCTTGGTGTTGCTCCAAGCTCCAAAGAACAGACTGCGGGTGAATTCCTTTGGCAACATATGCAAACACCATTGATGATCCGTTTGTCTGAGATCGACCCACTTCGTGCCGTCCAGGCTCGGACCGTTACCGGGCACGACAAAGTGAATGTGCGGATGATGGCCAAGCCGCTGGTTCCAAGTGTGAAGTACGCCTGTACCGGCCGCTTGAATACCTACGTCCGTTTCGATCTTGGCCTTGAGAAAGTGAAAATAAAGTACATCACAGCTTTTGAAAATAAAGTGAAAATAAAGGATGAAAATAAAGGACATGCACAGCTGTTAGGCGTCCGAGATGGGTCTCCCATACTCGCACTCAATTGATTCGGATCGATTGGAGCCAAAAATCGATAATTTCAAGGAAGGAAGAACCAATTCTGTTCTTCATAGCCGACTTGCGCGCAGCACCAAGCTCGGCCCCGATTCTTTTTCCTAATTGGCAAACTCTCGCAAACTAACCGACGTTCGCTAGATGCCTTACGCCGATCCGCTGAGCTATCTCTCTTAACCGATCTCGGCTGGCCGACAGAAATCGACCCAGCAACCGAGCCCCGCTTAGCTTAAGCATCCTTGCTCCCCAACTCTCAGCACTACTGCCAAGCCTCGTAAAGATGCTCTCCACTTCCGCTGTCACCGACGCTTTGCCATCGCGTACCAAACGACTCGTGTAGTCCACCAACATCAAATACTGCCCCAGCGTGAATCCCTCCCGCATCCCTTCTCGCAATGCTCCCTGTTTACGACGATCTTCGATCGGCACCAGCCACAAGTCACGCTCCAAGCCATCAGAAACCGCCGTTGCTGCAACACTCCCATTACGTATTTCGGACACGTCGGCAATTCGGCCCGTTGCCTTCACGTGCTCCACTCGCTCCTTGATCGATGTATGCGGGCTCTCCTCGGGCAATGCGACAATCCCTGCCGCTACGGGATTCAAATCGATATAAGCACACACCGACAACAACGCTTCCTCATCGAGAATCGCAATCGATTTGTAACGTCCCTCGAAAAAAGTGCCCGCGCATTCATCTTGTTTGTTGGCAAGTCGGGCTAGTGGTTCCTTAAGGCACTTCATAAACCAACCAAGCGATGACAGCCGCTTGCGAGTCGCCGCAACCCAAACGGCATTATCAGCCTTGAGATTCAAGAACTCGTCTGTCACTTTGAGCGGTTTTCGATCCGAACCACGCGGTGGATAAAGAGCCATCCAGCGACATGCGATTTCCATGGCGGACCATTGAGAAGCCTGCTCAACATCGATGCGGAGCAAGAAATGGAGATGGTTATCCATAATGCTGACCCCCCCGACGGAGATAGCAAAGATCCGATTAAGTTCTTTTAGACGGTTGTCGATCCAATCTTTGCGACCCGGTGAGCCATCTTCGGAAAGGAGCATCGCCCGACGAACGCATCTGGAAATGGTGTGATACCACCGAGTTACGTTCGTATCCACCAACCGAGCAGGGACCAATACAAAAGGATGTCGCAACCGAGGGCAACGCTAAGAAAGCGACTCGAAAAGAACGATAACTCCTTCGAGTGAAACCCATTAGGACATGGCGACAGCACCATTCGTGCCATGCACCTACCTTCTACCTTCCTCGGTAGTTATCGTCAGCCCTGAACAGATAACTTCCGCCTCTCGCCTTGGGGCAAGGCGTTACTGGTTAGGATTCTCAATTAGCGACCTCAGTCTTTCTCCGAGGGGCTTCGGAAACTTGGCTATCCAGCCTTGGTCCAGCAGGCCCACATCAATCATATCTAAAATGTGCACTCGGTCTTTGAGTCGAAACGAGTTGAGTTTCATTCGTACCAATCGCTCCAATGGCAACGTGCGGATACCATCACCATATTCGGTCGGCTCAACGTCGGGGTTCGCTTCGTAGTCATCTTGCTTAACCATACAATTTGCAAGTACGACGTGGATAGCATAGCGCACCGAATCGTCTTTTCCCTCAAGAAACATATCCAAGCCTGCCACTTTACGATAATGGTATCCATTCACTGCCATTATTTGTTTAACCAGTTCGAGATCCTCAGGTCGAATCAATACATCCACATCATTGGTTGCGCGTACGGCACCAGGATCAACTTGAGCTACCCAAATTCGAACTGCATTGCCCCCAACGATCGCAAACGGAATTTTAGTAGCTTCAAGAATTCCAATAGTCTTTCGTAATCGTAGCTCAACTCGATCCATAGACTCCCCAATCTTTTTCCAGAGTTGATCACCGACAACAGTCAATTCTAAGGTCATTCGATTTCCCTTCCTGTTCTTTTAGGCGAGCGGTGATGGAAAAACTTCCAAGCCTAACCCGAAATCTAGGTGAGGGACCTGCGAAAATGTCCCTCGCTTACGCTTCGGCTTGAGATACTCAAATCTGCCTCTCGACTTACAAGTATAGCACGAGAACAAAAGTAAATGCCCACGCGGCAGGTAGGCGTGAGCCTGCGGCTCGAATACTAACGACGGTGGTTTGCCACGAACGTGGCACAATTCGCTTCGCTCCTGCATGTTAGAACCGGGTCGGTTTGTTTCTTAATCCATGCTCATTACATAAAGAACGAAATTGAATTCGGAAGTGTCAAGCGAGTCATTGAAAGAGATGTTTTTTTAGAAGGATCGGGGGCTTGGGGCGGAACGGTAACTGACCGCGAGTCGCGGAGCGACGTCGCCTACGATCACTCGTATTGCAATGCGTTTGAGACATCAAGTCGGGCGGCGCGTTCGGCGGGGACCATGGCGGCCACTACCACCACCAGAAGCTCAAAAATCGGTGCCCCGGCCAACAGCCACGGATAGATCGTAAACAGCACCGCATGACCAGTCACAGGCATCGTGGTTAAGTTGATGACGTAGTGAATCCATAGACCGGTCAAGACCCCAGGCACAATGCCAATGATTCCCATGATCAAGGCTTGAGCCAAGATCATTTTTCGGATTTGCCAGCGAGTCATGGCCACCACGCGAAGCATGCCAATCTCTCTTGTCTGCTCCAAGATGTTCATCGCCAACGTATTGATCAACCCGAATGCCGCGATCACCGAACCAAGTGCAAGCACGGCCCAAAGTCCACCCACCACGCCGTTCAGCGTATCTCGAATCACCTTCACCAGATCGACATACGATTGGAACATCATGCCCGTCTCAACGCACAGTGCTCTCAATTGTTTCTCAACCAGCACAAGATCCTTTGGATTGGCTTTCACTACGATCACGTCCGTCCCGTCAACACTCAATAACTTTTTCGCATATTCGGCGGCTAAATAAAGGGTGAGACCACCAGCGATGTACTCGTTGGTAACCCCCACTACCTTGAGTGTCGTCGAACCTTCGTTGGTCTCAAGCGGAAGCGTGTCGCCAATGTGCAAATTCAACCGCTGCGACAATACGGATCCCAAAACCACCTCTCCGCTTCGAACTCCCTTCATTACCTCGGCTTCCTTACCCTCGGTTAAATCGAAGTAGTCTTGACTGTCCGAATTGAAGTTACGAACCACGACGACGACCGAGCTCTCGTTGGTTCGAGCGCGAACAAATCGCAGCGTATCGACCAACGCAACACCGGGCATCGCGACGACTTTTTCCGCCAGTCCATCCGGCATGTCGGCAGCCTGACCACTATTCATATCCGGCATGGCGGCTCGCACAAAAAAATCGCCGACAATCGATCTTGTGTACCAACTCTCAACATTACCGATGTTGTCCAAAATCGTACTCGCCATGCCTAGGCCTGTCCCCATGGCAATGAACACAATGCCAATCGTTAGGGACGATCTGCCTCGATGTCGCAGGATTTGGCGACGTGCAAGCATGCCTTCGGTCCTCAAAAAGAAACTGAGGAACCAAGCAACCCAAGCGGTTAAATCACCGATCAAGGCCGGAAGCAAAAAGACCATGCCAATTTTCATAAGCATGGTTCCTAAAACAACGTGGCTCAAATCGATCCAACGAAGAACCGCGAATGCTTGAACCGCAAGCCCGATGACCATGAGCGATCCACCAAGCCCCAACCATGCTGCCCTCGACGTACTAAACTCCCCTTTGGCAACGACGCGCATGGCTTCTGATGGGGATAGTCTCGAAGCTCTCATAGCGGGGAAGAAAGCCCCCAACAATGCCACTCCCAATCCGCAAACAATGGCAATCGCGTAAGGCCAGATCGACCATGGGCTTGGCGGTATCTCGATTTGAAGCAGTTTCGAGGTCGAGCTTCTCAAGATCGCGGCTCCCAAATGACCAACAAAACAACCCAACAATGTTCCAATCATGCCAAGCCACAGCCCTTCTCGAACGATCATCCAAAGCAACTGATGACGTGTTGCTCCCATCGATCTTAAGATTCCCAGTTGCCTGCGTCGCTCCCCGACGTTCATTTGAAACGTGTTGTAAATGATGAAAGCGGAAATGATCAGCGAAAACGCAGTTGCAAGCCGAAGTCCCTGTTGCATGGCTACGGTGCTCTCGTCGGCCACTTGGCTGCGCAGGGTGGGTTGATGAACACGCAAACCTGTTGGCAGAATGGCTCGGACGGACTCAGTGACTTGCTCCACTTTTGCATCTTTGTCGAGCACCAACTGCACCGCATCCAATTTGCCTGGCGACTTGGTCCAGCGTTGGACCGTTAGAAGTCGGGCAACAATTAATCCAGATTGGATCCCGGCGCTAGCGTCGTTTGGTTTCAACAATCCTACGACCTGAGCGGACTGCGTCCCGCTGCGGGTTTCGAAAGCGACCGAATTACCGATCGATACCTTTGCCGATTCCGCAAAGCTGGCATCCATGAGAACCGAGGCCGTATCCGTGCTCTCATCCTCTAAGTCTTTACCGGCCGCCAAGGTATAACTCCGCACTTGCCGGTCCGATTCAGGAACAACACCAAGGAGCTGCACACGATAACGCATAAAAACTGTTTCGACATTCGTTTCGTCGGAGGTCGCCTCAGTCGAAGTTGAGGCCGGCGGATTTTCCAACGGTCTCTTTACTTTCATGTTGCTATACCGACGCAAGATGGGCGAAGCAATTTTAACACCGGGCAACTTGGCGACAGGCTCCAATGGTTTGCCTTCAAAGGACGCACCACCCACGGCTTCGATTTCGAGCGACGCGTTTCCGGTCACGGCGCGAACCATTGCAATCTGCGCTAGCTGAGCGGAATCGGATGCGAGGTAGGTCGCAACGATGGCCGAAACGCCGATGACGATGCTCAGCAGTGTTAGCAAACTGCGAGCCGGACGACTTCGGATTTCCCGAATGGATAGTCTTTTCAAAGGCATTAGCGATTCCCCTCCGAGAGAATCGCTGGATCGCTCGCTATGGGCGAAGAGGATTTGGCAAACTGTCCCGAGCCCACGTTGGAGCTTACGTTGAACGCATGCGAGTTGGCCGCAAACTCGTCCTGCGGAATGTCCCTTTCGATATTGCCGTCTCGGAACATAAGCAATCGAAAGGCAGACCGAGCCACATTGGCATCATGGGTCACCATGACAATGGTCTGCTTGGACTGCGTTGCTAAATCACGTAAGAGTTGCGTGACCCGACCGCTTTGCCGAGAATCAAGGTTTCCGGTTGGTTCATCGGCTAGCAGAATCGCGGGCTTGATCGCCAGAGCGCGAGCCACCGCAACGCGTTGCTGTTCGCCGCCAGATAATTTCGCTGGAATGTGGTCTGCTCGGTGAAGTAGCTCAACCCGCTCTAAGGCTTCTGCCGCTCTGGCTTTGGCCGTCTTTCGATCGACACCGTCCAGTTCCAAGGGCAACGCCACATTTTCAAGCGCCGACAAGGTTGGGATAAGATTGAACGCTTGAAAGACAAATCCGATTTTGCGTCGACGCATGATGGTCCGCTGGTCATCGCTGAGCTTTGCAATATCCACTCCATCGAGAATCACTTGTCCACTTGTCGGCGGTTCGATTCCACCGATGATACTCATGAGCGTGCTCTTTCCAGAACCGGACGGGCCCATAACAGCTACAAACTCGCCACTTTCAATGGTCAGATCCACTCCCCGTAATACCTCAACGGCGACATCGCCCGTGCCGAACTGCTTGAAAAGTTTGCGAGTCGTAATAATCGGCATTAGGGATTTTCGTTAAATTGATCTTGGGATAAGCGGAGCAAGATTATAAACCAAGACGTAGATACTGGCAGCCCTCCCCCCGAGTGGCGGTTGCAAGTGTATGTGAGTTGTTTCACCATGGAGGATTTCAACGAGTGCGAATCTTAATCACAGGTGCAAGCGGATTGTTGGGTAACAATGTAGCCCGGCTTGCCCAAAAACGTGGGATGGAGATTGCCAGCGTAAGCAGATCCGACAGTAGGAACCCGGCATTCGAAGGATTGAATATTGATGTTTTTCAGGCCGATGTAGGCGACAGGGACAATCTGAGGAAAGTCTTTGAGAGTCGCTTTGATGCAGTGATCCATTGCGCGGCCAACATTCATATCGGTTGGAAATGCCTGGAACAGGGATTGCACGTCAATCGCGACGGAACAAAGTATTTGCTTGATGAGGCAGGCCGACGGGGTATCAAATTGATTCATGTATCCACGGTAAATACATTGGCGGTTGGAACCAAGAATTCCATTGTCGACGAAGATACACCGGGCGATGGACAGATTCCCTGCACCTATGTAGTAACAAAGATGGCCGCCGAACGCTTGGCCGTGGATGCGGCGAAATCGGGCCAAAATGTGGTGATTGTCCATCCAGGGTTCATGTTAGGGCCGTGGGACTGGAAACCGAGCAGCGGCAGAATGATTCAAGCGTTGGAAGGATTTGCACCGCTATCACCATCGGGTGGTTGTACCGTTTGCGACCCTCGAGACGTTGCCGAAGCCATCCTAAACACGATCGATCGAGGTGTTTCTGGTCGCCACTATATCCTCGGGGGCGAAAACCTTACCTATCTCGATCTCTGGCGTCGAATTCGTTCGGCCCTTGGAAAAAAAGGGCCCCTCACCACTATGCGAATGCCAGCAAAACTCATCGCAGGCGCGTTCGGTGATATTATCAGCAAGTTCATGCGAGAAGAGTTGGAAGTTAATTCCGCGGCTATCGCTATGTCGTCTCAGTTTCAATGGTATACCAGCCAGCGGGCTATCGCGGAGTTAGGCTATCAACAGCGTCCCGCCGACCAGTCCATTCGAGATGCCGTCCAATGGCTCCGCCAAAACAATTTGCTAAAGGCTTCCTTTCATGGGTAACAGTTCACTGAAGAAACTTCGAATTGGGTTGCACCGAAACTTAATTCGGTTCGGAATCGACGTTCGCAAAAAACGGGCGGATAGAAAGTTGTTGGAGCAGGTCATTTTTCCGGAGATTCTGCGAACGCCCGATTATCGTCGGATTCTGTTTGTTGGCTGCGCTTGGTACACGCTTCACTACCCCAGCATTTTTCAAGATCGCGATTTCATTACTATGGAAATTAGCCCCGAGGAAGCCCAATATGGAGGGGCAACGCACATCATCGACTCGTGCGAGAACATCGCTCAACACTTCCATCCTGACTCGCTGGATGTGGTGGTTTTTAATGGCGTCTACGGCTGTGGGCTCAATGAACTCAGCGCCATCAACCACACGCTGCAGGCGATTCACCAATCCCTTTGTCCAAACGGACTTTTCATTTTCGGATGGAATGATCTACCAACCATGGCTCCGTATCTTATTGAGGAATTGACTGGGCTCAACGCATTTGAACCTTATGCTTTTCCTGCGATTAAGAAAGCGATCCATGAATCGGACTCTAAGAATCGACATCGGTTTCATTTCTATCGCAAGGGCCTCGAATGAGTACAAGTCCATGGGATGCACTCGAGCGAGCCATCGCCTTGGCCGTCAATGCCCATCGAGGTCAGCGCGACAAAGCTGGCCAGCCATATATCTTGCACCTTTTGCGGGTCATGCAGTCCGTGGACGATCCGATTGAAAAACAAGCTGCCGTGCTGCATGACTACATTGAGGATGTTGGCGGCAGCGTGCAGGAATTAACTCAAAATGCAATAAGCCAATCTGCCATCCACGCCATTGTTCGTTTGAGCAAGACGGAGCAATGCACGTACTGCGAATACATCATCAACCTCAGCACCGATCCACTCGCAACGCGGGTTAAGTTGGCAGATCTTGAGGATAATTATCGGATCGGACGAGTTGCGTATCGATCAGGACACGAAGTCGAGGATTCCCAACGGATTCAGAAATACGCTTTAACTCATCAGTTTCTGTCTGGAGCAATGGACGAGCAAGTTTATCGCGTTCGGATGGTCGGTTTGGAGTGAAAACCTCGGCAGGAGCCTCGTACTCCCGTTGATTGCGTCTCTTCGGAAATATCTGAAATAATTAAGTTGGACTGGCCATTCCATGCTTGCGGCCAACGTCCGTGGCGATTAGATTCCCATTAGAGGTTCCGAACGGGCTTAAAAGATGCAGTGTGTTTGTGGTGGTCGTTAATTCCTTAGGCCGTTTGGTTCTAGTCGAATGTAGTGTACGGCGTGAAGTCACTTTTTGAGGGTACTTGTCATGCGTGTCTATGAGATCTTGCAGAGCAAGGGGCATACGGTCTATCAAATCTTGCCGAGCGCTAGTTTGGCCGACGCAGTCGAGCGACTGGTTCATTTCAACTGCGGTTCGTTGTTGGTTTGCGAAGCGGAACTGATCGTTGGGATTATCACCGAAAGGGATATCTTGAAGGCGATTCAAAGCCATAGGCAAGACTTAAGCAATCTTTCGGTTTGCAATTTCATGACTCGCAATCTGGTCACGGGCCATCCGAGCGACGACGTCGGAGAAATCATGGGAAAGATGACCACACATCGTGTACGGCATCTACCGATTATTGATAGCGGCCGCTTGGTGGGAATGATATCCATAGGGGACGTCGTCAAAGCTCAATTCGACTTGCTCGCCGTTGAGAATCACTATTTGAAGGTTTACATTCAGGGCTGATAGTTGTTCGAATCACTTCATTTAATTTTCCTCGGAAGATAACGAATCGAATTCACGCAATGGTCGCTAGGTTTGAGATTTCGAAGGGGTTAGCCATCCCGATGGAAGGTGAGCCCGAACAAACAGTCGACCTCAAGCCTGTACGCCAAGTTGCTTTGGTATCCAGTGATTATCTGGGGCTTCGTCCGACACTGCTCGTGGCCGAAGGGGACGAAGTTAAGCTTGGCCAACCGATCCTAGTTGACAAGCAGACGGACGGCGTTGTTTTTACATCGCCAGCAGGCGGACGCGTTCGAGCAGTCCATCGCGGGGACAAGCGTCACTTTTTGTCGATGGTGATCGATATCGCGGACAACGAGTTGCAACTGGAGTTCCCGGTCATCAGAGCAACTCAGATTTCGAATTTGAGCCGTCAGGAAGTAATAGAGCGAATCGTTGCAACTGGGCTTTGGACCGCTTTTAGAACGCGCCCCTACAGTCGACTTCCCTCCCCCAAGTCCGTTCCCAACGCCATCTTTGTTAATGCGATGGACAGCAACCCGCTAGCGGTTCAGCCTGGTGTGGTGATACGAGAGGCTAAAGAAGATTTTGCTGCCGGACTTGATGCCGTTGCACGCTTAACCGAAGGCAGCGTCTTTGTGTGCCGCGCCAACGGAACGGAAACACCAGGGGAGATGATACCAAAGGTTTGCGTGGCCGAATTTGGCGGTCCGCATCCCGCTGGCTTGGTCGGCACCCACATGCACTTTTTGAGACCAGCCGCGCCTGGCATCACCAACTGGCATCTCGATTACCAGGATGTCATTGCCATAGGTCGCGCGTTCACTCAGGGCAGGCTAGACCCAACGCGTGTAATCTCTTTGGCCGGTCCATGCGTGGCTAAGCCTCGGTTACTCAAGTCGCGTTTGGGAGCATCGCTTGCGGAACTAACCAATGGAGAACTTAAGGGATCAGGCAATCGAATCATCTCGGGTTCCATTCTGTGTGGTCGCCAAATTGAGGATCGCGTGGGATACCTCGGACGCTACCATCTCCAGGTCTGTTGCGTTGCGGAAGGAAATCAGCGTGAATTGTTGGGCTGGCAAAGGCCGGGCTTCAACAAGTTTTCGATCACACGCGCCTTTGCTGCAGCTTGGTCGGCGCCCAAAAAATTCGCGTTGACGACGAGTACGGAGGGGAGCGAACGAGCCATGGTTCCTATTGGGACCTACGAGAGAGTGATGCCGCTCGATATCTTGCCGACTTTGCTCTTGAGAGCACTGATCTCGCGGGACACGGTCAGGGCTCAGGAGTTGGGCTGCTTGGAATTAGACGAAGAGGATCTGGCTTTGTGTACGTTTGTCTGTCCAGGCAAGTACGAGTACGGCAGTATACTCCGCGACAATCTGACAACGATTGAGAATGAGGGATAGCTGACTGATGAAGTTCCTTCGCAACATGCTTGACCGAATACATCCTATGTTTGCCAAAGGGGGCAAGCTGGAAAAGCTCTATCCTCTGTATGAAGCAGGGGATACGTTTCTTTACACGCCGGGCAACGTGACCAAAGGCTTGACCCATATTCGGGATGCGCTCGACTTAAAGCGCATGATGATCATGGTGGTGGTTTCTCTGATTCCATGCACCCTGTTTGGAATGTGGAATGTTGGCTATCAGGCCAACCTCGCGATTCAGTCCCTGAACGCGATGAAAATGGAGCCCTATTTCGATTGGCACCATGCGATCCACACCGCTTTGGGTTTGACCCATAACCCAAGCAGCATGTTGGATTGTTTCGTATTAGGGGCCATGTATTTTTTGCCTATCTATTTGGTCTGTATGACCGTTGGTGGTATTTGTGAAGTCATCTTTAGCGTTGTTCGCAAGCACGAAATCAATGAAGGGTTTCTAGTCACTGGACTGCTGTTTCCACTAACGCTTCCTCCTGATATACCGTTGTGGCAAGTGGCGATTGGGATCGCTTTTGGAGTGGTGATTGGCAAGGAGATTTTTGGCGGTACGGGCCGCAATTTCCTCAACCCTGCACTGACCGCGCGGTGCTTTTTGTACTTCGCCTATGCTCGCGAATTGACGGGTGACCGAGTCTGGATCGCCTCGAAGTACCTCGCGGGCGAAGGTAAGATCGATGGATTTTCCGGGGCGACGGCGTTGGGGCAATTGGCATCGACCGACATGGCCAAATACCCAAACACCGTCGACTCGCTCGCGCACATCATGACCACTGGCGGCGAGCGAAGTTTGACGTGGTGGGATTCATTCCTTGGAACGATTCCCGGATCCATTGGCGAAACGAGTACTTTGGCGTGTTTGATCGGGGCGGTGATTCTGATTGCAACCAGGATCGGTTCCTGGCGAATCATGAGCGGAGTCTGTTTGGGTGCATTGGCCGTTTCTTCCTTGTTTTACTTTATTGGTAGTCAAACCAATTCGATGTTCAACGTTCCTCCGTGGTGGCATTTTGTGATTGGTGGGCTTGCGTTTGGGACGGTCTTTATGGCCACAGACCCAGTCAGCGCTTCCATGACTGAGACTGGCAAATGGTTTTACGGAATACTGATAGGGGCCATGACCATCCTGATTCGCGTTGTGAATCCAGCGTTCCCCGAGGGTATTATGTTGGCAATTTTGTTTGGCAATGTGTTCGCGCCGTTCATCGACTACTGCGTGATTCAAGCCAACATCAGGCGGAGGGCAGCCCGTTATGCGTCCTGAGCAACGTGATTCTATTACCAATACGTTCGTTGTAACCCTGGTGCTTTGCATCGTTTGCTCGCTGCTAGTCAGCACGGCTGCGGTAGCCTTGAAAGACGCGCAGGGCAAGAACAAATTGTTGGACCGACAGCGCAATATAGTCGAGGCTGCTGGGCTCGGTGACAAATCGAGAGTACTCAATGCAAAGCAGATCACCGACATGTTTACCGATGGGACCATTGAACCCAGGGTCGTCGATCTCCAATCTGGCGAGTACGTAGAAGACAAAGAGATTGCCAATCCGTCCTTTGATGAACGCAAAGCGGCCAAGGACGAAAAGATGAACACGACGATCCATGCCGGCAAGTTTGGTATTGGAATTGGAAAACGCGAAAAATACACCTGGGTTTACCTAGTGAAAGACAAACAGGGCACACTTCAGCAAGTGGTTTTGCCGATTTACGGCAAAGGGCTTTGGTCCACGATGTACGGATTTGTGGCCTTGAAAAACGACCTAAGAACGATCAATGGCTTGACCTACTACGAGCATGGAGAGACGCCCGGTTTGGGTGGCGAGGTCGAAAATCTGAAATGGAAAAAGCAGTGGCAGGGAAAGAACGTTTGGAAAGGCGAACCTGCGGACGCAACGCTGGCCGTTGGTGTCGCCAAAGGGAGTCCGACTCCTGAAAACTTACCCTATATGGTGGACGGACTGTCGGGCGCGACGATTACCAGTCGCGGTGTGGACAGCATGATCAAGTATTGGTTCAGCAGTGACGCTTTCGGTCCTTATCTTGAGAAACTGGCTTCTCAGAAAGGTGCTACCCATGTTAGCCCCATCCCCTAAAAAAGTTCTTTTAGATCCGATTCTTAACAATAACCCAATCACTTTTCAGGTGCTCGGTGTTTGTTCGTCCTTGGCGGTTACGACTCAGCTCTCCACCGCCTTGGTGATGTGCATTGCCGTGACGTTGGTCACCGCGTTTTCGAGTGCGGCGGTCGCGGCCCTGCGAAACTACATTCCAAGCAGCATTCGCATGATCGTTCAGATGGTCGTGATCGCGTCGCTGGTGATCGTGGTCGATCAGATTCTGAAAGCCTATTTCTTTCAAATCAGTAAGACGATGAGCGTGTTTGTTGGTTTGATTATTACCAATTGCATCGTGATGGGCCGAGCAGAAGGTTTCGCCATGAAAAACACCGCCTGGATGAGCTTCCTGGATGGAATTGGTAACGGACTGGGCTACAGCGCGGTACTGATGCTCGTTGCGTTTGTTCGAGAACTCTTTGGATCCGGATCTCTTTTTGGTATCCCAATTTTGGCCAAAGTCACCGACGGTGGTTGGTACACTCCGAACGGTCTACTCCTGTTGTCTCCAAGCGCATTTTTCCTTATCGGAATCTTAATTTGGATCGTACGGACGTTTAAACCCGAACAAGTTGAGGAGGCATAGCACTATGACAATTCACAGCTTTGAACATTACTTGAGCCTGTTCTTGACATGCGTGTTTTTAGAAAACATGGCGCTCGCCTTCTTCTTGGGGATGTGTACGTTTATCGCGATATCCAAGAATCTTAAGACAGCCATTGGTTTGGGAATTGCGGTTACGATAGTTCAAGCGATTACTGTTCCCGCCAACAACTTGCTGTATCAGTATTTGCTTTCCGAGGGGGCTCTGGCTCATACCTTGGGCCCGAGCTTTGCCTCGGTGGATTTAAGCTTCCTCGGGTTTATCAGTTATATCGGGGTGATTGCTGCGATCGTGCAGATTTTGGAGTTGGTACTCGATCGTTTTTTTCCGGCACTTTACAACGCGCTTGGGATCTTCCTGCCGTTGATCACCGTCAACTGCGCGATCTTGGCTGGATCTCTGTTCATGGATCAGCGGGGCTATGACCTTGGCGAAAGTGTGGTTTATGGCTTTGGATCTGGCTTCGGCTGGGCGTTGGCAATCATTGCCCTGGCGGCAGTTCGCGAGAAGTTGCGTTACAGCAATATTCCTGTCGGGCTGCGTGGCCTCGGAATCACCTTCATCACCGTCGGCTTGGTAGCCATGGCCTTCATGGCTTTTTCGGGGATCCAGCTATGACTGGCGTTAATTTGGTTCTGATTGGCGTCTTTTTTTTCACGGCTGTCGTCTTGTCTTTGGTGATTGTTATCCTGGCTGCCAAGAAGGTCCTGGTGGCCGCTGGCGATGTGAAACTCGTTATCAATGATAGTAAGACCATCACCGTACCCGCCGGTGGAAAGCTTCTCGGATGCCTGGCCAACAATGGGATTTTCGTATCGAGCGCTTGCGGCGGTGGAGGAACCTGTGCTCAATGCAAAGTCCGAATCCTGTCGGGCGGCGGTGAGATCTTGGCCACCGAGCGAACACACATCAGCAATACCAAGGCCCGTGAAGGCTACCGACTGAGTTGTCAGGTTGCGGTCAAACAAGACATGAAAATTGAGGTCCCACACGAAGTCTTGGAGACGAAGAAATGGGTCTGTACGGTTCGTTCGAATCACAACGTGGCAACTTTTATCAAGGAGTTGATTCTCGAGTTGCCGGAAGGTGAGGCGGTGGACTTCAAGTCGGGAGGCTTCATTCAAATCGAAGTACCTCCGCATACCGTTCATTACAAGGACTTCGATATCGAAGAGCAGTTCCGCGAAGATTGGGACAAATTCAAAATATGGCGGTACGATTCTACCGTCGAGGAACCCGTCTTTCGCGCCTATTCCATGGCCAATTATCCCGGCGAAAAAGGGATCATCATGCTCAATGTGCGCGTGGCCTCGCCTCCGCCACGCGCCCCCGATGGAACTCCACCTGGCAAGGTTAGCTCCTACATCTTTGGATTAAATCCTGGCGATAAAGTGACTATCTCTGGTCCTTATGGTGAATTCTTCATCAAGGACACCGACAATGAGATGATTTATATTGGGGGTGGCGCGGGTATGGCGCCTTTGCGAAGCCATATTTTTGAACTGTTTCGAAACCGAAAGACCAAGCGCAAGGTTTCCTATTGGTACGGTGGTCGCAGCGTCCGCGAACTATTTTACATTGATCATTTTCAAAGTATCGAAAAGGAATTTCCGAACTTCAAATTCCATATCGCCCTTTCCGAACCCAAACCGGAAGACCATTGGACGGGCTACGTTGGGTTTATTCATCAAGTTGTACTGGAGAATTATCTCAAAAATCATCCGGCCCCGGAAGATATCGAGTATTACCTATGCGGACCGCCCATGATGAACTCGGCCGTCTTCAAAATGCTCGATGACCTTGGGGTACCTCAAAGCAATATCGCATTTGACGATTTCGGTGGATAACAAGTGATAGGGGTAGGGAAGCCGGGTAGACCGGCTCCCCTCCCTCCAAACCGTACGGGCGGTTTTCCCGCATACGGCTATCCAGTTAGTAGGTTCC
>JAYTVM010000312.1:0-1513 GCA_043743995.1 Pirellula sp.
TGCAATCGCAACGGTGATCCTCAACTCCACGTACATGCAGTTATCGCAAACGTTGTCCAAGACAAGTCGGGTGGCTGGCGACATATGAACACGGGGGAATTGTTCACTTGGACACGAACGCTCGGACCATTATTTCGCTCCGCACTTGCAAAACACCTTAAGGCTGACCTATCGATCGAATGCATTCAAGCAACCGGCGAAAATGGAAGGCGACAATCGTGGTTTTCGCTAAAAGGGATTCCCAAGGAGCTACTTGAAAAATGGTCGTCGCGTCGGCGCGAGATCGAAGAGTTTACAAAGTCCGAAGAGGCTCTCGGGACACCATCCGCAAAGGCAAGGGCAAAAGCAAATCTCGAAACACGCAAGTCGAAAAGCCGTCTTCCTCATATCGATGTTTTGCATGAGGGATGGCAAAAGGACGCAACCGAACATCGATTCACTTTTGAATCGATTGTCAAATCAAATCTCCAAATCCCGGGAATCGCAAAGGGCCTTATCTATCGAAACGCGCTCAAAGACACCATCAAGGAACTCACGAAGGACGTAGCGCATTTTTCGTTTCGAGAAGTACTTTGCGGCGTCGCCGAGCGTGTTCAAGCCTTGGGTTTTACACCGATAGAGCTTTCGGAAAAAGTGCGAGAATCAATCTCACGATCTAGATCGCTGATTCATCTGGAAGACAAGAATGGTGAGCAACGATACACGACAAAGAAGATGTGGCAACTTGAGGGGCAATTGTTACGTTCTGTCGAAACGCTACAGAAGCGACGCGGTGCGACGGTATCGGAACGAAAGATTGCGAAGGCAATGGCTGCCAAACCCACCATAGATCAGGAGCAAGCGGAAGCCGTAAGAAGGCTGACATCACAGAACTGTTCGATTCGATTAATGCAAGGCGTCGCTGGCTCAGGGAAGAGCTTTGCATTGGACGCAGTTCGAGATGCCTTTGAACGATCTGGATACCGTGTTGTGGGTGGAGCAGTGTCGGGAATAGCGAAAGAGAACCTCGCTCAAGGCGCTAATATCGATTCCCGCACGGTTGCCAGCTATCTCTATCAGTTCAAACGCGAGTCCGACCCGTTATTGAAGTTACAGGGTAAGACGAATTCGCCGAACACTCCAAAGCTCGACAAAAAAACGGTTTTGATTCTCGACGAAGCTGGAATGCTCGACTCGGAATCTATGGCTCGGATTCTAAAAGCGGTCGTAAAAGCCAAAGCCACAATTGTATTGGTCGGCGACGACAAACAGCTACAACCCATTGGTCCTGGTGGCCCCTTTTCGTTCTTGAAGGAAAAGATTGAGGGAGCAAACCTAACGAAGAATCGTCGTCAAGTCACAGAAGCCGATCGCACAAATCTCGATGATGTTCGGTCAGGCAACGCAATAAAAGCCCTTACCGAGTACGCCGAACGAAAACTCTTATCTGTACTCCCTTCGCGAATACAGGCAGCCAATGCGGTTATTAAAGAAATGCTTTCATCGGGAGGGGCAGCCAAGCCAGTGGAACATT
>JAYTVM010000313.1:0-1513 GCA_043743995.1 Pirellula sp.
TAATTCTACTGTCCAAACTGATATAGGAGATTGTAACGTATTTGGCTATCAAGACTTCTGAAGATTTATACCCTTTCAGGAGAATTGTCATGGATCGACGTTTTGAAGCTCGTAAAAAAGAGATGCTTGCTGAGTGCGAGGTAGCCCCTGAAGTATTTCAGGGAACCCTAAACCGAATGAATTTGTTCATTCAGCCGTTCGTAGAATGCCTTTGGGCCCCAGCTCAGCGTCTCCATGCATCGGAGTATGTTTCGGGTTTGATTTCTGATCTTGGTCGAAAGAACATTGAGTCGATTGCGTATCGTCATGATCAAGATCGGAGGAATTTACAACACTTTATTGGTAGTGCGGAATGGGATCATCAGCCACTATTTATCGAACTCGCCCGTCAGGTTAGCAAGGTGATCGGCGAAGACGATGGTGTGATTGTTTTTGATCCGTCAGCTTTTCCAAAAAAGGGTAAGCAATCGGTTGGAGTGGCTCGTCAGTGGTGTGGCCGATTAGGAAAACTTGAGAACTGCCAAGTCGGAGTTTATATGGGTTACATTTCGAGAGTTGATCAGGCTTTGGTCAACACGCGACTTTATCTTCCCGAGGAATGGACAAGCGATCGCAAACGAATGAAGGCAGCCGGAGTACCCAAGAACATACGTTTCCAAACGCGTCACGCACTGGCATTAGAAATGCTTCAAGAACAGGGTCATTTATTGCCTCATGCTTGGATTGCTGGCGACGATGAAATGGGAAGAACGACGCATTTTCGCAAGGATTTGCACGAAAGAAACGAAAAGTATCTGTTGGCGATTCCTAGCAACACAGCCATTCGCGATTTGGATGCAACTCCGCCACCGTATGGTGGCCATGGTTCGAATCCGAAGGTCTCATTCGTGCAGGCTCATGAATGGCGAGATGCAATTGCAGCCGACAAATGGACTCGAATCGAAGTGCGTGATGCGGAGAAAGGTCCGTTAACGATTGAGATCGTTGCGTGTCGAGTTCAAACGAAAATCAAACGAAAAATGATGCAGTACGAAGAGACGCTTGTCATCATCCGATGCTTGGACGCAGAGGGTATTACTAAGTACGATTATTACTTGTCTAACGCGCCAACGAACACACCGTTAAAAGAGTTCGCACGAGTGGCGTTGGCCGCGCATCGAGTTGAAGAAACGTTCAAGCGAGGCAAAAGCGAAACTGGCTTAGGAGATTATGAGGTTCGGAATTGGCGAGGTTGGCATCACCATCAAATTCTTTCTCTCATCGCAACGTGCTTTCTAGTGTCCGAGACACAACGCGGAAAAAAAATCCACTCCAGCAATGACCCTTCCGCAGATCCGGGACGGGATCGCGATGTTGCTACGAACCGCATACGACAGCAATACGCCAACGAAAATTGCGAGAAACAAAACCCGCCGACTGAAGCGAAACGAAGAGGCTCGCTTCTACCATTACAAAGCACGTAACCGTTTACCGCCAACCAGGTTAAAACAAAAGAAATAGTTTGGACAGTAGA
>JAYTVM010000314.1:0-1512 GCA_043743995.1 Pirellula sp.
GGCACTGAGATCGATCGAAAAAACGTCAATGCCGAACTTGAAAAAGCTAACGAACAACTTGCGATTGAGCGACCTAAGCTGCTCGCGAAAATTGCCGAATTACAAAATAAGCTATCGACGATGGAACAACAGGTTGTCCAATCGCAATCGCGAGTAGATGAAATGGCCACGGCGGTTCAATATCTTACTTCCGATGATGCTTTACCGCCGCACGTTAAAAAAAGGATCGATGCCGAAATGGCTACCCTTCGCGATGATCGCTGGCAGGAGCTTACATCGGCAGAATCCGAAGCAAAACTTGTCGCCACGATTGTGAATGCGGACGACTGGATGGCCGATTCGATCATGGATCTAGTCCGTTTTTACTTTCCAGAATGCGTCACAGTGGGAAGGTCGATGGAGCAGCCGAGGTATAGCAGCGAATGGCCGAAAAAGCTTGACGAACTGCGAGCTAAGTTGCAAAAGTTGAAGCCAAGAGCGCTCGAGCTACGGGCAGCATACTCGCAGCGTGAGCAAGAGATCCGTATCGCGGCGAGGTATTATCTGGATTAGTTTCGTCGGTTCATTTTGGTTGCTCTTGCTTAACGGGTGTTTGGCGTTTTGCGACTGAACGAGGTCTACTTGTGAGTGAACCGATGCGCTGGTTGCGGCGTGGCATTCCTTCTCGCATGCAGCCAGCTTTTTTTATGAACATTCGTGCAGAACTGTTGATGATCGAAAGAGCGATACGAAATCGTTGGCCAATGAGCGAGCAGTCGCGATCCGATGCACTTCGTTTAGTCGTCTCTGTTCTTGCCGATCCCGATAGCAGCGTGCGGGCCAGGTCGAGAGCAACGTCTATTCGCGATATCCTTTCGGCGGCAGATGCGTCAATCGCGATCACCTGAGATACCGAGTGGCTGATTTACGTCCGAGATCACTTCTCAGGCGGTTGGCAGGCTTTCCAGTGCAGCTAGCATGGCGGTCGATGCGCTTGTCGATTTGCTGAGCTCTGAGGACAGCCGAGACAGGCTGGCAGCGGCAAAAGCGATCCTATCTTCATTGGGTCCGTTGTCGGAGCTTGGTGAATTGCGAGCCAGGATCGACCGATTGGAGCGTGCATCATGATCAGCCTTTCCCGTCGCCTCAGTCGTTTGGAATTGGATCAGCCGCCTATGCCAGTAGTTCCGAAGGAACCGAGGATGCCTGAGTTTCTTGTTGCCTTTGGATTGCCTCTTCCGATCACGACACCTCAGTCTGTTCGAGACGAATTGGTTCAACGGTTCGTTGCTTTGCAAACCTTAATTCGAGAAAAACGAGACGATCCCGAAGTGATCGAAGCTGCTTGTTGTTCGTTGCGAGAACACATTGCTAGGATCCATGAGCAATTCGAATGACTTTTCATCTTCTCACGAAACCCCTGTTTTTACTTAGTGCGTCGCGCCCAACGGTTGGACACTCAGCTATCCACCCCACGGCAAAACCGGAACTTTAGTTCCGGTTTTGGTATCGACTTGACGTAGCATCCGTAGC
>JAYTVM010000315.1:0-1508 GCA_043743995.1 Pirellula sp.
AAGAAATCGAGTTCTTCCTCGCAGGTACCATGGTGCATCGCGAGTCGCTTGAGAGCCGATGGTTCGTAGGGTGCATAGTGGTAGATGTGCATTCCTGGATACAGCTTGATCCGATCCGTGAGCATCTGAATGAATCCTTCAAACAGCTTTCGCTCTTCAGACTTCGATAACGCCCACAAACCATGATATCTGGGTTGATTGCCTGCAACCTCGACATAGCCGAACAGGTATTCAAGTCCTTTTGCGGATGCCCGTGGTATTCCTTCAATGTCGAAGAAGACATCACCTTCATTTGGCTCTGGAAGAAGATTCAGCCCACGTTCGGGCTCGTTTGGTTGGAACTCAAATTCAGGATTCCCGGAAATTCGGCCTTTATACTGAATCTTGGCCTGATCGTGGATTCTCTGGAACGATTCGATGGATCCACGACGAGGGCGATCTTTCAATGGTTCAACGGATTGAGCAAACACTTCAAGCTTGCTAACGCCTTGCTCGTTTATTTCCTTACGTTGAGATTTTCGAATTCCAGCGATGTAGGAGATGTGATCGTCCGCTCGCCAAATTTTTTCGCAATGCATCGCCCATTTACAGATTGCACAATGCGAGCAGGGGTCAGGGTAGCTTTCGTACTCCACTGGCTGGTCAAAGAACTTCGAATACCGATTCTTGGCCATACGAAAATAGGCCATGTAATCGTCGACTCGAAGAGTTTCGATTTCAAAGGGTGAGCCGGGTTTTACGATGTGCATGTACTCAGGAAGCACACCCTGCAATTCGCCAAGGATCTCACTGTATAGGCACAATTGAAGAACTGTGGTTCCCTTAGTGTTCAATGCCAACTTTGTGTCCGCGACTTCGTAGGACCATTCGCCAAGCTTACTTGGGCGCGAGGTCTTGATAAGAAAGTCGGCACGACCTCGCCATGGTGTAGCAACCAACCACGGTTGATAGATGATGTCTGGGGATTTTCCCAACGAAGCAATGGTTGAGTTTGAGTTGGACGGGAATTTTTCATTAGACAAGTCTTCTACCGATTTACCGGACTCAAGCATGCTTGCCAAATAGTTTGCTTCATGTCGCTCGCCAAGCTCCACTAGCAGTTCCAAGGTAGGATTAGCTCGGAAAATCGGCTTTAGTTTTCCAGCCGCTTCCATTCGATTGAGATGACTGAGGTGATCACACGAAAGGTGGTTGGCCAATGCTGTTGGGGAGTGCCAGGATGTACCGGAATTGTTTTGCATAATTGATTTCATCGTCTGTGTGGTTAGCTAGCTCCTGTTTCTTGCTGCTTCGACCTCATCGCGATTGAGCAAAACAATCTGCTGTCGTTCTGGTGGTCTCCCTTGAGAATCAAGATCCAAACCTAAAGTGCGTTCTACGTAATAAGACAAGCAAACTTTAGTCGTTAACCCTACGAAGCCATTCTCCATGCCATAGTCAAGTTCCACCGCGACTCGGGAACCTCCTTTTAGCCCTGAATGTGGCCCAATCTTTAATGTGACTTCATT
>JAYTVM010000316.1:0-17655 GCA_043743995.1 Pirellula sp.
CGTAGTCGGCACCGTAGTCGGCACCGTAGTCGGCACCGTAGTCGGCACCGTAGTCGGCACCGTAGTCGGCACCGTAGTCGGCACCGTAGTCGGCTTTCGAAATTGGGCGGCTTCGCGTGTTACCGCGGTGACTCCATTCCGTACGACCGCGGGGAGTGACGTTGACTCGAGGGCTTTCATACCTCGTTCCGCACCGAGAGGCGACCAAAACCCTTGCGTTGGACTGACACGCGGCTGCACGGGATGAGTGTGGGACGCAGGTTCGCCGGACGAAGGCAGTGGTGGCTGAGGCTGCGTTAGTGGATTTGCGTTGGTGTGGGCTGGATCGAAACGAAGCTTCATTCCCGAAGGCAAAGACTGGGAAGGTTGAATCGGAGGAGAGGAAGGCTTGCGAGGTGCGTTGGCTGTCGGTCTGGCTACGTTCGGCTCTAGCGGAGTCCGAACATCCGTGGAGACCGGAGCAGCATGAGTCGCTGTCGCTTGCAATGCACGATTCTTTAAATAAGCCCTCAAAAATGCCTGATTCACTTCGCTCATGATCAATCAATTCCATTCAATCAAACGTGGTGCGTTTTTCTCTAGTTTCCGGGAGGATATCCAATCGAATTGCCACTTTGGGAAGGTGCTATCGGCGTGTACGGAATAGGAGCCGGCGATGTTTGTGGGCTTATACTTTGATATCGGTTCGAACCGTTTGCAGGTTGCCGAATCAACTGAGTCGCTGGAGTTGGATTGGACAACCCTTGCCGACCGCTGAGTGCGTTTTGCTCGTAGGCAGGAATGGTCAGCGCTGGATAATCTTTAGGAAGCGGGGGATAGGGCCTGCCTGACATCATTCGACCATCATTCACGTTGTTCGGCTGGAAAGCGCCGTTGGGGGATGTCGGATAGTTCTCGGAAACAGTTGCAACGCTCGAAATGGGACTCGCTGGAATGCCTTGAGCTGTACTCCCAGGGAGTGAAGGGGCATTCCAAGTGTTTGGTGGAATGTTCTGTTTGCCACGGTTAAACACATCGATCAACTCGCGTGTGGTCCTTGAAGGTGAGGAGGTTTCAACGATGACTGAGCTCGTCGCAATTGCGTTATCGCTACCGCCGACCGATAGGTTGGTGTCGCTCGAAGGGAACCCTTCCGCAACAGGCTGTCTAGGATCCGTAAAGGCCGAATTAATTTGACGCGAGGTCGAATTGGCGGCAACTCGCGGTTCGGGGAAACGGATGCCAGACTGGGCCATGGCATTCGCTGAATCTATATTTTCTGAGGCAGAGCCGATTTCCCCAGAATGCAATGGTTTGGTGCTCGGAAGCAACAGCATGGGTGGCTCAGCTTGAACGAGCAACTGCTCGTCATTAGAAGTGCCTGTCAGAGCGTTCCCTATCGACTCGTTAGCGTCTTGACTGGCTATCGAGTCGGGAGAATGATCCGACCCATTCGATGGCTTGGCTAGTTCGGGGAAGGCTGCTGTGCTGTTTATGATGGACGAATCTGGAAGGCTGGCGAGCGACGGTCCCAAGTCAATCGGCTTAAGCACAATTGATTTCGGCATCGGTTGTAGAATCACATCCGCTTTGGATTCCGCGATTGGCTTCTGTGGGCTTGGACTTGACTGTGGACCACTTGAAGCGATGGTACCTTTCGAATTCGACTTCGTTTCCTGAGTATTTCGGAGCACCAGCAGACAAAGGGCCAGAATCAGCAAGCCAACGGCAATATTGTACGGCCGATTGCTCTTGGTAATGGACTTTATCGGCACAGGGCTGGTGGCGGAGATTTCCGAGGGAACGAATGCAACACTCGAGGCGGACTCTTTTTGATTTGGTTGTGCCTCGTTGGTCTTGAATTTACCCATTCCGCCAACGATGCTCGGCTGGACATTTCTCAATGAGAACAGTACCGGTACAGATCCAGCTCCAAGTCCTTGCGGATTTTTCTGTTGCCTGATGGATTCGGACATTGGGACGATTCCTTTCGAACCAAGCAGCCCCTTCAGGGGCCCATTAATGAGTTCATTTCAAGCCGATCGCATCCGAGGATCGGAAACGCAAGGGCAGACTATTATCGGATATCGGTTGGATGAATTCGATTCTTGAGTTTTTAACGATCAGAGAGTCTCGGTAAAATACGAGAACTTTTCTGCCATTCCTGATTCCGGTCATAGGCACGATCACCTAATGGAGGCTAGAAATGCAGGCTTCCTAGGGGAAGACCAATTTTAAAAAACTGCGACTGGCAAGGGGCGGATCGAGTTCTTCCGCGACTACATTCATAAAAATCAGCGTATTTCTGAATTCCCAGAATTCAGCAAAGAATGGAGGTCGAGAGTGAACCCACCCATAAGGGGTATTGTTTGGCCATGAGGCAGTTTGACTTTTTTCCGTCAAACGCCCAACAATCGTCATAGTTCGCATTGGATACGTGGCTTACGCTACAAGAAAAGTTGAAAATTGCGAAGCGAAGTAGGGGAATCTTTCCTGCAAAGTATCATCCAAAGAGTCAGTGGATTGCGACTTTCAAGCGAGAGTGAATGAATGGCCGGCAAGAAAAAAAGAAAAGTACGAAAGCTAGCGATGGAGTCGCTAGAATCTCGGCGCGTCATGGCCACCCTCCCCTACGGAGCAGAAGCGGACGACACTGGGGAATTTTTGCTTGGGCGGGTCGCCGTCACGCCAGTTTTCCTTGAAAGTGATGGAAGCATTGATGCGAGTACGGAAAATTGGACGCCAAGTCATATCAATCAAGTCCTCAACAATATTCAGACTGGATTGAACTGGTGGACTCAGCTTTTAGCCACGAAAAGCTCCGTGCACACCCTGGAATGGGTGATCGATACGACGTTTACCTCTAACTTAACTCCCACGCCTTACGAACCGATAGCCAGGAATTCGAACGCCTACACCATGTGGGTCTCGAAATTTCTGAGCGACGTTGGATTTGCTAGCAGTTCGAGTCTCGACGACAACGTTCGAGCATTTAATAACTCACAACGGGAGAAACTGGACACGGATTGGGCGTTTACCATTTTCGTTGTGAACTCCCAAAACGATGGGGATGGCAGTTTTGCACCTGGTGGTTCTTTTACGCGAGCCTTCGCTTTTGCGGGCGGACTTTTCGAGGTTGTGCCGTCGACTCGTCCTGCATCGACGTTCACTCATGAAACTGGCCACATGTTTTGGGCCAGGGACGAGTACATCGGAGGTGGGAACTACAATCAACGGCGAGGTTACTACAACTCTCAGAACACCAACGCCATCGACCTTAATCCGACCCCGAACTTCCAGCAGGAATTGAGCATTATGTCTGCTGGCTCAATTCTCCAGTCGGCTTATAGCTTGCTCGTAACATCGGACGCAACACTTGCGCAGTTAGGTTGGAAGGACAGCGATCAAGATGGCATTTTTGATGTGTTGGATGTACCGTTGAAGCTGGAGGGCACCGGCCGATGGAATAGCGCGACGAACTCGTACCGTTTCGTGGGCCGGTCCGTCGTCCAGACATTAGCCAATCGAAATACTTCGGGCACTCAAAACGACATTACGCTCAACAAAGTAGGCCGGATTGAATATCGAATCGACAACGGTGCGTGGACGACTTTTTCTACGCCGAACCAATATACGGTAGACCTCGATCTCAATATTCCGTTGGGGGGAGTGACTACTGGACGAATTGAAATCCGAGCGATCGACCCTCGAATTGGAATCACTAGCAACATCTTCAGCGGTCAAATCGGGGCAACCCCTGATACGACTACGAATCCAGGCATCCAAGGATTTGTTTGGAACGACGCTAATCGAAGCAACTCTTGGGGAGCCGACGAGACTGGATTGGCGGGCATGTCGGTTACTCTTGTAAACGCCAGCAACCAACCGGTCGTGCTCCAGACAATTGTCGAGCCAGATAATTTCCAGACAGGAATTTTTAACAACACGATCAGCGGCGTTCGGCTGGATGCGATTGGGGAAGATACCTCGGGAACCATTGGTATCTTTAATGATCCGAACGCTTCGACCGGAATTAAAATTTTCAAACCGTTCTCTTTTTCCGCAAACAACTACGTCGACGCGTTTCGAGGCAATGGCCAACAATTGCGAGTTCGATTCGACAACCTAACATCCTACGTTTCGATCGACGCCATAGCGGTCGCAGACAATACGGATGTGCGGATCGATGCCTTCGCCGCGGATGGTTCGTTGATAAAACGAATAGACAAGAAAGGATTGATCAATGGACAGAAAGCAATCCTGGATTTGGGAACCGATACGGCGCAGATTGCTTCGGTTGTAGTTCGCGGCTTCAATAACTCTTACATAAAGCTTGACAACCTGCGTTTCGGCCCAAAGAGTACGGTTAAGACGGCCAGCGATGGAAGCTATTCACTTCCGTACTTGCCTGCCGGCACCTACAACTTGCTCGTACAACCGAGTGACCCTGGTTTCGCCTTTACAAGCCCGGCAACGGGTCTTCAAACCGTGGTCTTGGCGAGCAATGGCATTCAATCGCATATCGACTTCGGACTGACTCGTGTACCGAGTCCTTGGCAAAACCAAACCCTTAATGAAGATGTCGACAACCTCGGAACAGTCGACCCGCTTGATGTCTTGATCCTGATCAACGAAATCAATCGCAATGGCTCGCGGGCCCTCGATGGATCAGGCTTAACTTCGCCCCCATATTACGATGTCAACGGCGATCGCAATATTGCGCCCATCGATGTCCTTCAAGTCATCAACTACATCAACCGAACGTCCGCTCGCGGCGCAGGAGAGGGAGAAACTGTCTCGCTCGCTATGTTATCAATAACGGGTTCTCCATCCCCCTTCACCTCCTTTGTTTTGGATGCGAAGGCCGAACTGCCTACGACTTGGATCGTTTCGAATTCTAATAGGCGTGGCCTACGCGATTCGAGTGGTCCGGAACAATGCGGCTGTCCTGCGTGCACCTCCTTTGGTCCAAGCGGAGAATCCAGCCCCGCCATTGTTGACATCGCTACGGCCAGCAATTTCAAACAGCCAATCGCTAAGGAAGCAACGATGCTAGAAGATACACTTACCAGCGCGGCCTTTGAAAGCCTGGACGACTATCTTAAGAGTTGGGACGGGGTAGTGGAGTAGTTTGATGGGAGTGATGGGAGTAATAGAGTTTGGGAGTTTCTGTTCCTTTATCTCGCTGCGGCTTTCAATTCAGCGAACCTCTTGCGCATTTCGTCGAGAACAGGCTTTTGTTTTGGATCCGCGGCGAGATCATTCTCTTCGAGCGGATCGATTCGTAAATCGAATAGCTGTTCCTGTTTGAAATCGGGCCAATAAAAGTATTTCCAGTCTTTGCGAACCAACGCTTCCGACGAAGGAATGAAATCGATGTCCTTAATCGTGGCATGCTCATAAAAATATTCGTTTCGCCAGACTGGCTGCTCTTTGGCTCGGTACAAAGGTGCAAAATCGTGGCCCTGCATTCTGGGCGGAGCGGCAATGTTGGCGGCCCCAAGAATCGTTGGTGCGAGGTCTGCATTCAACGTTATTTGATCGTTCGACTGTCCGGATCGATCCTTTGGCATGCGTGGGTCATGCACGATGAGCGGTACCCGAATACTTTCCTGATGCGGATACCACTTGTCCGCCAAGCCATGCTCCGCGTGAAAGTAGCCGTTGTCTGTAGTGAAGATAACGAGGGTGTTTTCATACAGCCCCTGCGACTTCAACTCAGCGATCACTTTACCGCAGGTTGCATCGACCTCGGATACTAGACGGTAATAATTCTTCATGTACTCTTGATAGCGTTCAGGGGTATCAAAACGCCAGTGCCAGCGGTTTCGTCCTTCGTTTTTCTCATTCGCAATGAATGGCGGTAGCCTCTTGAAGTATTCGTCGGTCGACGTCTTGGGAACAGGTATCGTGACGCCTTCGTACAGCGACATGCTTATCGGTTGCGGCAAATACTGTTTCGGATTGCCATCTTCGGCATGCGTAGCAAAGAATGCAAGAGTCAAACAAAAGGGTTTATCAGCAGGCCTGGATCGCAGGAACTCCATTGCATCGTTTTCGTTCCGTTGAGTCACGTGGATTTCCGTTCCATCTTTTTGCTTCATCCAGTGGGTGCCGGCATACGATCGACCAAAATCAAAATTTTCGCCAGGGAATTTTCCATTGTGCCACTTTCCAACATGCCCCACAAAATAGCCGTTGGCTCTCAAGAGACCAGGATACGTCTCTGACCATGGAGTATCGAACGCTTGGAACGCCTTGTTTCCATGTCGAGACATCCATTGACCCGTGAACAGTGTTGCGCGACTGACGCCGCAGATCGAGGTTGTCACACAATTGTGCGTGAAGCGAATACCCTCCTTTGCAAGCTGATCCAGGTTGGGTGTTTTTACTACCGGATTTCCGGCGCACCCAAGGGTGTCATGTCGCCAATCATCCGCAAACAGAACCACGATATTCATGGGCTTTGTCTCGGCCGAGACGCTTTGTCCAACCCAATAGAACAGGACCAAGGCAAGGGTGAGCATGAATTTCATGGAAGGCAATTCTTTCTTTGCTTTATGCACTCTTAATTTCAAAATTAGCCGAATTCGTAAGCCACGCTTGAGCGATGGGCAATGCCACCGAGTTTATCTCGGGGGATGTTTACCTTCTCTTCTAGAACAGATGGCCAGAACCCTTGGCGTGAAGCCAGGGGGATGTTTATTGCCGGGACAGCGGGGTAACCTTCAGTCGCAGCGTTTCACTTCCACGTTTGACAACAACTTCCGTTTCTTGGCCGACCTTGAGCGCCTCGATGGCGTACGTGTAGTCGTAGATGTTCTCAACTTTTCGACCAGCCAACTCGATGATGATATCCTTGCCTTGCACACCCGCTTTGGAGGCTGGACCATCTTTGGCCACGCCAGACAACATGAGCCCCTTAATGTCCCCTTGAGAGTAGTCTGGAACTGTACCGAGATAAGCGGTCATCATGGCTCGCGCCCCCTGCCCTTCAGGAGCCTTCTGGTCGTGAAATTCGGGGATCTCCTTCGAACTCGCAAGCGATCGGGCTACCAATCCCATCAGTTTTGCCGTCTTGGCTGCCCCCTCGTAGTTCAATAACTCCGGCGTATCGCGCGGCGTGTGGTACTCGGAGTGTGATCCGGTGAAAGCAGAAAGAATTGGAACGCCTTTCAAAAAGAAGGTCGAGGCATCGGTAGGTAATGCACAGTCATTTTGCAAAGTCAAAGGCAAGCCGACCACCGCGTTCCGTTTTTCAATTTCTTGCGTCCAAAGCGGCGACGATCCAATCCCTTGCAGAACAAGATTGTCACGCAATCGACCCACCATATCTAGGTTCAAGCAAGCGACCACGGAAGGATAGAGACTGTTTGCCTTTTCCGTCTTGGGTACGTTGGGGTAAAGCTCAAAAAAGTGGTCAGCAAAATAGGCAGATCCGAGCAGTCCCATTTCCTCGCCAGACCAGGCCGCAAACAAAATGTCGTGTTCCATCGTTAACTTGCCCGAGCGTTTTTGCTGAGCCATCGATTGAGCTATTTCAAGCATAGCTGCAACGCCCGATGCATTGTCGTCCGCCCCCCGATGCATACCTTGCTTTTCCTCTTCCTTAGCCATACTACTTCCACTTCCGCCAGTGCCCAAATGGTCGATATGCGCACCGATGATTATCACCGACTTGGCGGGTTTATCGCCCGCTTGAAGGAGTCCAATCGTGTTCACTCCTTCTCGCATGATTTTCTTGACGTCAATCGTCGCGCTGACTCGCACGCCTGGCAATTCGAATCCCATCATCATTTCGCCGCGATCCAGGTCCTTTTGAAGAACCGCTAATTTCTCTTTGCTATCGGTAAACCAAGCTTCTGCAACAGCGTCCGTTACGCTGATCGCCGCGATACTGGAGCCCGATAGACCGCCATCCATTTGGAGAGGTACCAACTGCTGGCGAACCATGCTCGTTGGACCGCTTACAATGATGATGCCCTTTGCACCCCGGTCGCGGGCTGCCATGGCCTTGTATCGCGGGGAACTGAATCTGGCAAATTGCTGCCGGCGTTCTGGGCTCACTTCGGACGGCATCTGCCTTAACATCATGACCCATTTGTTTTCCACATCCAAATGGACGTACGAATCGTATTCAGGTTGCCCTTGGTCGGCGGGTGCAACGATACCGTAGCCGGCAAAGACCACTTCGGTGGGCGCAACGGTTCCCGGATTCGAAAAAACCAACGGCCGCCAATCGCTGTTGATGGTCCACGATTTGTTCTCCGAAGTCATCGCATTGCTATTGAGCAGTTCGACGCCGGCAGTAAAGGGAAAATTGTAAAAGTAGGTACCGTTGCTGCCCGCAGGTTCGAGTCCCAATGAGGCCATGTAACTTGCAACGTACGAAGTGGCTAGCTTCTCGCCAGCGGTCCCGGTAAGCCTTCCACCCAACTCGGGGCGGCACAGATAATCCACATGGCGACCGATGTCGCTAGCGCGGTAGTCCGCATCGTTTGCCTTGACGGCCGCGGTGGCCTCAGCCTTTGCAGATTCGATTTGGCTGATGGTTGGAGGCTTGACAGCGCTACCGTCCACTTTTTCATTTAGCGTTCCCAGTTCAAGTGCCTCGCGGGCCGCTTTGTCGTTCCAATCTGCAATGAAGATTTGAGATTTTTTGTTCGGAGTTCGGTTCGATGTCCAAGCCAGTTCTTTGCCATCCGGCGTAAAGACCGGCAGACTATCAAATCCGTCGGTGGTCGTGACCCGCACAGGCGCATGCGCTCCCTGGGCATCCACCAGATACAACTCGAAGTTCGCAAAGCCATGCACGTTGGTACCGAAGACCAGATAGTCGCCACTTGGATGAAAATAGGGAGCCCAACTCATCGCGCCGAGCGACGTCAAGCGTTTGACGTCGGTGCCATCGAGATTGGCGGTGTAGATCTCAGCCGTTACACCGTCTTCTGAAAACCGTCGCCAGCAAATGCGTTTGCCGTCGGGCGAAAAAAAGGGACCGCCGTCGTAACCGAACTGATCCGTGATGCGCATCACTTCGGTGCCATCGCTCTTCATAATGTATAGATCAAGGGCAGTGGCTGGATCGTTTTCAAAGAGCGTCTTTTCGCGTTCACTCAGTTTGGATTGATAGGCGAGTCGATTGGACGAAAACGCGATGGTCTGGCCGTCGGGCGAATACGAAGCCTCTGCATCGTAGCCTTGGATATTCGTGATTTTCCTGTACTGATGCGTCTTGCGGTTCCATTCCACGAGATCGAAGTTTTCGTCGTAATCCCATGCGTAGCGTTTCTGCTTGCCCGAGGCTCGCTCCTCAAGTTCTGCTTTCTGTTTCTTGATCGATTCCGGATCGAACTGCGTGGAAGCGAACAGAACGCGGTCGCCATCTGGGTGAATCCAAGCACAAGTTGTCTTGCCGTATCCCGGTGAAACTCTTTCCACGTCTCCGGTCTCCCGATCCATGAGATAAATTTGGTAAAACGGATTTTCTTTATCGCGTTCACTTTGGAAGACCATCGATTTGCCATCTCGACTAAAATAACCCTCTCCAGCGCGAACGCCATCGAAGGTCAGTTGCCGCGTCTTGTTTAGAAATGTAGATTCGGTTGGGCCAGCCTCGGCTGTGGCCTCGCCCTTGGCCTTAGCTGGCGAGTCCTGAGCCAAGGCCGGGCAGACAAAAAACCAATGGAGGGCACATCCGACGGCAATGGCGCAGATCGGGGTATTCCAGCCAAGGAACAACATTCGTAGGTTCATTTGAATCGTTTTTTAAGGGACGGAAGTTAGCTGCCGTCATTGTAGCCTTGGTGCCAGACTATTCCCAGCGAGGAGTTCTTAGAACAAGAAGCTGGAGTTTCTTCCATGCTAAATTGGGATGGAGCCGAACTCGCCAAGAGTTTGGATGGTTAGGACGAATCCACCGGGATTTACCTCTTGAAGTCGCCGAAAGCGATCGGCCTTGCAACCGGGTGGCACGCCCGAAGCGATTAGCGATGGGCGTGGGGACTGTGGCAAATGACTCTAGCTAGCGATTCACCACGCCCTTCGTACCTCAGAGCGTGCCACCCGTGCCACCCACTCAGGGCGTGCCACCCAGGTTATAGGTAGATTTCAAACTGCCCCTGTCCTACGTCAGGCAGCCCGTCGGTCATCTTGCCCTTGACGCCTAAGCTTTTTTCGGTCCGCTTTGCTCATTGGCCGTCCAGAGTAGTCATCATCACCATCCTCATCGTCACTATCTGGTTGGGTAGAGGGGATTTGTTGCCCTGGTTTGATCGGGACTGGTTTGGCCGAAGGGTTTGAATCTTTTTTCGCCGAATCCTCGGTTGGCGGCTTGAGTTTTAAGCCATCCAACATACCAAACAAGCCGCGTCTCCCCGATTTGGAAGCAGGCTCATCCACGCCTGTTTTTTCGGTCTTTTTTGCAACGACTTTTCGTTCGGAAGGTTCCTTAGGTTTTCTTGAAGCAAACGACAGCCAAGACTTCTTTTCCTTTCCGTCAATTCCCGATATTTCTTGTTCTTTCGCTGCTTTTGCAAAGGGTTGCTTGGTTTGTGAAACCGTTTGTGAACCCGTTTGTGAACCCGTTTGTTTGGCAGCGGCCCCATCGGCTGCGGCTGCATCGATAAGTTGCTGGGTCTTGCTAAATTTGGAAATCCAACCGCGTTTTGACTTAGGCGCCTCGGTGGCAATCGCGTCCTTCAACCGGGGCGTCGGCTGGGACTTTTCGTTCGATTTCCGGGACCAAAAGGATCGCTTATCGGACTTCGGAATTGCATCATTCTTATCAACGTCAATTGGTTTCGATTCGAGCTTCTCGGACTTTGAAATGGACCGAGGGGCGGCAACGGACTGTGGGGTTGATACGGATGATTTCACTTCTGCATCACGATTTCCTCCGATTCCAAACCAACCACGTTTCTTGGTTAAGCCTTGGTCTTCCATCGGACCGTCATCTTCACGAATTGGATCCGCGTCCAGTTTTTCGTTGCGTTCAGAACGATGCGGAACGATCCCGAATAGCCGGCCTTTTGGTTTCGAAGAAATCGTCTTGTCATCGAGTGTATTTCGTGTCTTTTCTATTCCGCTCTGTACACTGGATTCGCGTTTGACGGAATTTGGATTGTCGATGTTCTCCTCGAAACCAACCGACCCATTGTTGCGTTTTCGAGGCCAAGGCATTTTCCATTTTGATTTGCCCGATGCAGTTTGCACGCTATTTTGGTTATCCGACTCACCCAACTCTTCAACGCTTCGTTTTCTACGTAGCGACAGTTTGGGTACCTTCCATTGAATTGGTGCAAGGTTTGCACCGTTCCGCACTAGAAAGCGCTTTTGGGCATGAATGTACGTTTGACGCAAGTAAATTCCGGAGGCTTGAAAGACCGCTAAGAACCCTCCGAGCAAACTGCCCCCGACAACCAAGTCAATCGTCGCTGGTGACCATGAAATTTTGAGAAGGCCTGTTCCTAATAAAGCGGCGAGCGCCCAAGCCATTAGCCCCAACAGCCAACTCACTACACTCATCGGAGCGGATTTGAGCTCGCTGCACAGTCGTATACCAATCACGCCAATGATGGACGCAAACGTAGCCAGCACCAGCGGCCAGCCAGCATATCCAATCTCTCGCTGAGCCCAACCGTCAATACTTATCCCCAGTAGCAAAAGCCCCGAACTGGATGCTTCGAAACTCGAGAAGGCGGCAGCAATCGCTAACACAACCCAAATGCGATAGCGGGCACGATAGTCGTCAAGCTTGTGCCGACGCAGTTGAAAGATCATCCAAGCCGCAACCGCGGTCAGCATCCAGAGTTGGCAGGTAAGCCACTGAGCAATACTATGGGGTGATCGCAAATGAAACAGTTGAGCAATCGGAAGAGTCAAGAATCCAGTCGGAGTAGTATTCGGTGCAGCATTCAAAGCGGCTCGGGTGAAAATCCAATAGTGTGAAAAAAGCAGGCCACCCCACAACATCCACATGCACGACAAAACGATGGACAACGTCCCTCGACGGACCGGAATCAACTGCACCATGCGCTGCTGGCACGTTCTTCGGACAGCTTGGCTGTAACCTGGATCGCGATACTTTTGCGTGAAGTCATCGTCATTGGTGGATTCCAAATTCTCGCGAGTTCGGGATCGCTTTTTGACGCGCACACTTTCGACGGCAAACTCAGAATCTGCTGCGACGGCATCCAACATGACACGTCGGCGCCGATCGATTCGACTGGATCTCGAGAGAGGCATGCGGCGATTGCTCTAGGAATTACATGGTGAATGAAGGAATATTTCGGTCGTATGCTCGTCGCATTTTTATTGCTTGAAGTCAATGTCAGGTCTTCAAAAAGCGGGCGATTCGTGAATCAAAGCCACTGCGATAGCTAGCAAAGCTTGGAACAGGTACGTTTTTAAGGTAAAACGAGCTGACTTCATGTTCCATTCAGGTTTGCATGCGAAGATGTTTGTCTAGGACGTGGGTTCTCCAATCTGTCGCTCGCCGAACTAGCATGCCGCAATGAACCAACCATTGAAAGTTTTGAAATGAAGCTAACCTTGGGCAAACTTTTAGGAATTACCGTGATAATTGGTGTCGTTGTGGGAGGAACGCTCTTCGCTTTGCGAAGAACGCCCCGGGGCCCTGGCAGAGCAGTGGCTCATTCGCAACGGCCAGAAAGCCAATCGGCGACCGAATCGGCCATCACCCTGGACGAAGCTCCAACCGTAGACGGGACCGACATTGTTACTAAAAAGCTGATCGCGTCAGCCAATACGGTTGAAACCTCCAGTGCAGTGGAATCGTCAGTGGAATGGTCGCGGTTTCGCGGTCCGAATGGGACTGGAGTCAGCACCGACGCGTCCATCCCTACCGAGTGGAGCGACACGCAAAATCTTCGATGGAAGACAAAGTTACCTGGGCCTGGTTCCTCAAGTCCGGTACTGACCGACACGCATTTGTTCTTGACTACCTACACGGGGTATGGCGAAGAAGGGCGGTCGAAGGGACAGATGAGTGAGTTAAAACGCCAACTCCATTGCATCAATCGCAACGACGGAACGATCGCTTGGTCGCGGAGCATCGACGCATTGCTTCCCGAGGATCCGTACCAGGGCATGGGACTACCCGAACATGGCTACGCCACCAACTCGCCGGTCACCGATGGTAAGTCTGTGTTTGCATTCTTTGGAAAGACAGGTGTATTTGCATTTGACATGGCTGGCAACCAACTTTGGAAAGTTTCCGTAGGGACCGAATCAGGTAATCGCGGTTGGGGTACCGCAGCTAGCTTAACCCTCTACAAAGACATTCTCATTGTCAACGGTTCGGAAGAATCTCAAACGATTTTCGGCATCAACAAGAATACTGGCGAGATCATTTGGAAGGCACCGGGTGCCATATTAGAACTGGCCTATGGCACCCCCGTCATCGCTCGCGTGAACGATCGAGATGACTTGGTGATCGCAGTACCCAGCGAAGTATGGGGACTCAACCCAAACACCGGCAAACTGGTCTGGTTCGTAGAAACAAAACTAACTGGCAATCTTTCGCCAAGCGTGATTTTGGACGGCGATTCCATCTACGTCTTTGGGGGTTACCGTTCGTCGGGAAGTTTGGCGATCAAGTTAGGTGGCAAAGGAGATGTCACTAAATCGAATACTCTTTGGACCAGCCAAAACTCTTCTTACGTAGTGACCCCTATTTTGCATGAAGGGAATATCTATTGGATCGACGACAAAGGAATGTACTTCTGCGTGTCCGCCAAAACCGGCGAAGTGGTGGACAAGCAACGCGTGTCTGGAATCGAATCCGGCGGACGCCCCGTGTATGCATCACCCGTAGCGATCGATGGCAAGCTGTTTATGCAGACTCGCAACAGTGGTCTATTTGTACTAGATGGAAAGCCAAAGATGAACGTCTTGAAGCAAAATCGGTTTGCCTCCGACAACAGCGTGTTCAATGCCACGCCGGCAGTCAGCAATGGCCAATTGTTCTTGCGATCGTACACGCACTTGTACTGTGTCATGTCGGAGAAAACAAACTAGCGTTATCGAATCTAGTACGAGTATCGGACGCAAATCTTTCGCTCGATTTCGTATCTTGAAAGCGACAGGAAGATTTTGAGACAGGAAGATACGACAGAGGATGCGGCTGAGAATTTTCCTGCCGTATAATTTTCCTGTCGAACCGAGTCGAATAATAGAATTATCGGACGCAAATCTTTCGCTCGATTTCGTATCTTGAAAGCGACAGGAAGATTTTGTGACAGGAAGATACGACAGAGGATGCGGCTGAGAATTTTCCTGTCGTATAATTTTCCTGTCGAACCGTGTCGAATTATCGAACCTTGCACGAGAATCGGACCAAGCCTCCATCGCCTGGCTTGAGTCCGTTCTCCAGTTCCCATCGCAGAACCGACGATCCAACGGCATTGGGAGTGATCGAAAAATCAGCCGCTACACTGGATTGCTGACTCTGGTCGACGTATTCCAATCGTGGAGCCAGCGAATCGGTGACGACTAAGCTCTTGAGAGGTTGTTCGCCAACATTATCGAATCGAATGGTGAACGAGATCACGTCACCGGGATTAGCCATCTGGTCGGATGCGACCTTGCAAAGCCGAATTCGTGCTCCCTTAAACTCATAGATCGTGACATCGGCAGCCTTCTTGGCACCGGTCACATCAATCGCTTCCTGACCGTCGATCACGACGTTTATTTCATCCACATTGGTCCAAGAACGGGCTGCTGCTGCCGATTTCGAAAGCCTTGGCAAATCGGTCGATCGGAAATCCCCATTGCGAATCAAATTCAAATCCTCGTACGGTTTGAAAGCTTCGCTGACCGTGACCATCGGCAACACCCGCTCGGATGGCATCAAGCGACTGCGATCACGAAACGCTTCCACGACACGAACGTTGTCGCTATTGGACGACTTAACCGGCTTGGAAACATTGACGGGGGGCAGTTGGTCGCGAAAGATTCCGGGGCCATCTGGACGCAAAGTAGCTTGGGCACGCATGGCGAGATCACGTTCACGCGTTGATTGTCGTTTGCGAACACTTGCAAACCTAGGTGCATAGATGGCAACACGGCAACCGCTTTCGACGTTCGTCTTTCCGTCCACGGTTTCGTACTGGATAACGGTGTCCTCGGCATCCAAGCCGACTTGACTGAGGTCTTCGCGGAGTCGTACTTTGGGGTCGTGATCGCCACCGTCAAAAATGTATTCTTGTGGGTCGGTTGTCCTTGGAACAGCGAACCCCTGTTCCACCATGACTTCGCCGCAGCCACCTGAACAACTGGCGTCACCACAGCTTTGACATCCACTATTGCCTGAAAAACGTGGAAAAACGGGCTTGTATGCGCCTGATCCGCCGCAGTTGCATTTGCCATCCGCGTGGGAATGCACATGAGGACGAGCATGCCCGGCCATTGAAAAGGCGGATTGTCTTGGCGGCGGATTCACGCTTGGTGGCATTGCCATCGCAGACATTGTCATACCAGGCGCTGCCATTGCAATGCGAGGTACATTTTCCGAACCCGGCGATCGACCGATGGGTGCATATTTAGGCGAGGAAGCATATTGGGCTTGAGCTACTTGAGATGCTCCGGCTCCTAGGGTTGCATTGTAAATCGCATGTTGCGTTGAATCGGAGGATTCCGCGGAACTCTGGGGCGCACTAGAAGACGCAAGCTGCACAGGTTCAGCGGGGGCAACGCTACCGCGGGACGAATGGTTTTGTGATTGCGAGCTCTGGGCAATCGCGGTGGAACTATTGGACAAACTTGGCTGTCTGTTCGTCGTGTCGTGACGCGTTGCGGTCGGCCGGGCACCGTTTTGTGCACCTACCCAGGACAGTTGTCGACTTTGGCAACCGCTCGCGACCGTGAACAATCCAGCAACAACCAGCGTTCCGGTCGAAACTCGTTGAAGCAACCATTGGTTTGACATGTGCATATTGAATTGCGTGTTGAGGAGCGTTATCGTCGATCGGATATGGATCCGGAATTGGCGGTGACGGGCCACTTGCCTTCGTCGATCAATTGTTGTTTGTTTGGTACTACTTTGAGAGTTGTCCATGCGGGACACCCGTACATAAACGCATCCCAGTCTTGACCTTCGGTGACGTTGGGAACGCGAGAGCCAATTCGTAGAATAGCCACAGGACGACCCAGTTGATCTGCCATTCGCAACGCATCTTGATGCGGTTTCAAATCCAGCACGCGTTGGGGTTTGCCTGCAGTGTCCACGGGTTCTGCGATTTGATTGTCCTCGAGATAGATGACTCGCATGATCATTTCGCCACGTGCGGCGTCCTCCAAGTCATCTTCATCGATTTCGATGGGGATTGGAAAGCGATGTTCGCGTTCTGCAGGCGGATGCGTTCGATCGATTACTTCTAAGGTTGGAAACAATTCCATCTCGGGTTCGTTGGCGATGCCGGTAATTCGCATGCGGTACACGGATCCGATCAAGACTGCAATACGTGCGGCCTCAGGAAGCTCCGGCGCGAATTGACCTGCGTCGGCCATATTGACTCGCATCCCCTTCGGTCCGCGAATCTCGACGGCTTGCCAAAGACCACGCAACTCCGGTTTTCGTTGAAGCTGAATGGCGCCGATTTGCCCGGGTGGGAAATCGTCTCGCAACAAGGGATGATTTCGCTCTGGCAATGGTTTGTAAATCGATTGAGCCTGAGCACTTCCTGAAAAACAAACAGCCACTGCGCACAGTGCGATCATGGCTAACCATGCAATCAGGAGCGTAGGAAATGATATTCGATGAAACATGTCTAATATCCTGTGCACTGAATCTACGCGTAAGGATAGCGATTGCTATGGAAAGGTCCTGCCGTAAGGGCAGGAACTATTGAGTCGCGAGCGCTAGCCGCATTTCTCGGTGGGGACCACCGAGCTAAATTCGTCGCAGAGCGGCACTACCACAACTAACGAACTTGGCCGGGTGGGCAATATGCACCCGAAGCAGGCGGAGCACCACCGAATTGATTCGGTGCTACCACGCGGCTCGCGTCGTAGAAGTGAGGTCTCCCCGATGGATAACCAGGATGGATGTTCTGTTCCTTGATGTGGAATCGGCTTGGCGGAGTTGGATAGCTCTGTCCAGGTTGTTGCCGAACGGTTCCCCGCATCGTGGTCACAGGATCCGGAATGCTCATGTGCGTTTTGTTGCGAATGATGTGGTTTTGCAATCCCGCTGGCGATCCGAACGGAATGTGCGGTGGTCCGACCAATCCGATTGGCGTACCGCTTTGAGGCATTCCATATTGCGGAGCGGTTACGCCAGACACCATGTTTGGTGGATTGTTTGACGGTCCGATTGGCGAACCGTCTGGACCACAAGTAGTTCCATTGCCGTCCACATAGGCACCCGGTGGCAGCATTCCACCACCGAAACCGCCTGCATTGCCGTTGGACATTTCGATGTCTTTGTTGCCGAGGCGAATGATTGCCAAAATCGATCCGCGGCGATCGGCTTCGACGATCGGGTCCAAGCCAGGCTCGAGTCGTGTACTAACGAGCGTATCGATACCTGAAATCGCGTCCCCCTGAAATTCAGGATCCGGCAGATAAATGACTTTGGTAACAAAGTTGCTCGAAAGCGCTTGATCGAGATCTTCTTCGGTGAACTGAATAGCAATCGCATTGTGGGCTAAGTAA
>JAYTVM010000317.1:0-1504 GCA_043743995.1 Pirellula sp.
AGTTGCACAGTGGGTGCGTTCTTATCGCATTTGTATCGATGGTGACCATCGAGAATGTTACCTTCGTCGTCCGTGATTACCGCCTGTAGGACACCACGCAACTTGATGTCCGATTCCAAGGCAGAAAACTCAATGCTCGACAATGGCTGAAGCCAGTCTTTGTATGGTGTTTTCAGTTTCTTTACTTCGACCATTCGTTACTCCTTAATCCTGATTCCGCAAACCACTTTCCCCATCATTCAGACCAGTTTGACGGTAACCGCTCGCAAACGCCGTGCTAACGTGGTTGCTGGTGGTGGCTTTGGTGGCTTTGGTGACATTGTTTCCCCTCCACCCTACGCGGGAAACGAAAATGAACCTGTATTTAATGAACCTGTATTTAATGAAGGTGTAAATGCATACGCGTATAGAGACCGGGGGAAAACAAACCCACCAAAGTCACCCAAGTCACCAGACCAAGCGGAACCCACTTACTACGAGGTGGAAGTATGAACGCCACAAACTTAGTTCTAGAACTTCGTAGGCATGGAATAACCTTCACGGCGACATCCGCAGGAAAACTCAAACTCAACTCCAAAAGTCCGATCCCACCCGAAGCAATAGCACTGGCAAAAGATCACAAGCCAGCATTGCTCGCGATGCTTGATCGCTCTCGACAGTTACCACCCTGCACCACATGCGGCGGCGCGATGCTTGCGATTCCGACTTTCGATGGTTACGAGAATTTTGAGTGTCTCCAGTGCGACCGATGCGAAGGTTGCCGAAAAATATGAAAACCAAGCGACCGCCAAAAACGTGGCATTCGATCAAAAAACAAAGAAGAGTCTCAGTCGTCCGGACCGTCCGGACAGAACGTTAGTTCCCTTAGTCCCAGGAGTTTTGAAATGATGACATTGATAGATTTATCTCGACTAGCGCGACAGATTGCCGAACGCCTGCTTGAAGACAAATTTGGCCACGAGCAAAAAAAATACGTCGTGGCCGAAGTGGTTTTTGGATCCCGGTGCACCACAATCGAGTTCGACGCTTTTTCAGACTGTCAAAAAGAATTCGACGCCGAGACTGGCAAGCTTTCTGAGAATTGGCGATTGTGCCGAATCGGTGTAATCGCCGAAATCAACGGCAACGATTGGGAAATAAAAAATACTGGCATCGAACCCCCGACCAAACATGGGGAACAAATTGATGACCCGTTCTAGTCTAGCTGACAGCGACCTTGGAATTGATTGCTTGGTGAGAGCCGGACGCGAAAATTCTCCCGACATCGCTGACGGGAGATAAGCGACCGTGGAATTGGTTGGGCCGTTCGTATACGCGATTCGAGCCGGCGTGCGGTACATTCTGCTATCGTTGCCGACGATCACCGTACAGACGACGGCAGACGCCTTGCCGACGATGCGAGATCAGCAGTACGGCAGCCGATACCGACATGCAAAGCCGTACAACTCGCATGCGTGATGCGAAAGTTATTGAGCATTACTTGCACAGGCATATCGTGTAGTCA
>JAYTVM010000318.1:0-1503 GCA_043743995.1 Pirellula sp.
GCAGCCAAGCTCTTGGAATCTGGGCATGCCTATGTCGACTTTGCCAAGACCGAGGAATTGGACGAGCAAAAAGAACAAGCGAAAAAAGATGGCAAGGCGTACATCTACGATCGACGCTTCATGGCCGATACGCCCGAAAAAAGGGCCTCTTTCGAGTCAGAGGGACGCCAATCGGTCGTGCGATTGAAGATGCCGAGAACTGGCCGATGCGAGTTTCATGACATCGTGCGCGGTGACTGTTCTTTTGAATGGTCGGACGAACAAGACCACGTCGTACAACGTGGCGATGGCACTTGCCTGTATCACTTGGCCAGCGTGGTGGACGACTTTGATTTTCAAATCACGCACGTCGTACGGGCCGTAGAGCATTTGCCGAACACGCCTCGCCAAATTTTCATTGCGCAAAGCCTTGGCTATCCGTTACCGATCTACGCGCATTTGCCATACGTGGCCGAGCCGGGTGGAACGGCCAAATTGAGCAAGAGAAAACTCGACAAGTACTTGAAGCAAAAAGACTTCGCCTCGCTCTGTCAAATGGGTGAGACCATTGCTGAGCGCGCGCATTTGAAAGTCACCAAAGAAACGTTTAATCCCGTTGTTGTCGACTTCTATCGAGAAACCGGCTTTTTGCCCGGCGCGGTTCTAAACTACTTGCTTTTGCTTGGCTGGTCGCTCGATGATAGCACCGAACATTTTACGCTGGAGGACGCTGTCAAGCACTTTACGTTAGAACGAGTCAACAAAGCACCCGCGTCGTTCGATCCGCAAAAACTGGTCGCCTTTCAGACCCGTTGGATGAACAACCTCGATCCGAAGAAAAAAGTAGCCATGGTTTTGCCTTATTTGCAAAAAGCGGGCTTGATTGCTGACCCACCGCCGTGTGACGTCGCCGAAAGATTGAGTAAAATTGTTCAAACTGCCGGAGATCGCATCAAGGTGGCTGGCGATGTTTTGCAGTTCGACGAACTGTTTGTCACGGCGGAGAATTTGGTTACAGACCAAGAAGCGTTTCAAAAGCGATTGGCGAGCGATCCGATTGCAATTTCGGCGCTTCGAGATTTCCGAACGGTGCTTGAGGCCTCAGATTCGATGACGCACGATGCGCTTGAGCCACAGCTTAAGCAGTTCGTAGAGCAGCGTGGAATCAAGCTGGGAGTTTGTATCAGCGCTTTGCGCATCGCGGTCACCGGGAAATCAAACGGACTTGGAATTTTCGATTACTTCGAGATCTTGGGCAAGCAAGAGACACTCAAACGCATCGATACGTGCTTGACTCGGCTGGACGGAATGCAAACATAGTAACGCGGCATTCCGTGGCGTTATCTAAATGATTGTGGCTTTTTATTGTCGCCTTTCGCTCCGCGAAAGTGCGCCTCGTGAACACACTTCGCGGAGCGAAAGGCGACAATGTTGTCTCGACCCGGAGGTGTCGAGTTGCACTTGGACAAACAACCGATACCCAATTCTCTTCCATGAAATCTAACCGACCGAAATCAAACCGAC
>JAYTVM010000319.1:0-17567 GCA_043743995.1 Pirellula sp.
GAGGCAGGAGGGGAGGGCTCGAATTTTTGGGGTAAACAACGCATTAGGACACCAAAACGGCGTCCGTCGGAGACGAGCTCCGAGCGGACGAGAACTCTAAAGAGCGTTGCCCAGCGGGGTTTCATAAGCGATGATTGTTAAGCCCTGTTGGGCTGCAGTGATCACGGCTGAGACTGCTGTGCCACATTTTGGTAAACTATCGTTATTGTGCAAATGGATGTGACTCCTATCGAATGGGTTGAGGATAGAAAATGTGTCAAAAACTTCATCGCAACCGTAAAACATCGTTAGCGAGACTGGTCTGTTTTGCATCGGCCATGGTCGCGTCCATTGTCCTGAATGGGAGTGCCTTTGCCCAACAACCCAAGCCTTCATCGCGTGAACCTATGTGGAAAAAAGTAGACGATGCCGTTAAAAAGGGACTTCCCAAATCCGCCATCGAGGCTCTCGGCCCCATCGTCGATGCCGCGCTAGCTGAAAAGGCTTATCCGGAAGCGATCAAGGCCATTGCCAAACGAGTCCTGCTCGAAGGCCAGATCCAAGGTCAAAAACCCGAGGAACATATCGCTCGGATGAAGGCCGAAATCGCCAAGGCACAGCCAGAAATGTTGCCCGTCATGCGAGCCATCCTAGCCCAGTTCTATTGGAGCTACTTCGAACAAAACCGTTGGCGGTTTGGTCAACGCACGGCGACGAGTGCCCCTCCGGGCGATGACTTTACGACTTGGGACCTGCCTCGACTGTTTGCGGAAATCGATTCTCATTATACGCAAGCCGTTGGCAACGAAGCGGAACTTCGGGCGATTCCAATTGCTTCTTACGACATTCTCTTTGCCAAAGGGTCGGTACCGGACAGTTATCGACCAACCCTGTTCGACTTCATCGCGTTCGCGGCCATCGACTTCTATGCGTCGGGTGAACAGGCCGGGGCGAAGGCCGAAGACGCTTTCGAAATCGACGCTGCCAGTCCAGCTCTCGGACCGACCGCGGACTTTATCGCTTGGAAGCCCGTAGTTACAGACGCCGATTCGCCGAAACTGAAAGCATTAAAACTTTACCAACGGCTGCTGACCATCCATCAAGACGATCAAGACCGAAGCGCCTATCTCGATGCCGACTTAGGTCGTTTGCAGTTTGCCCATGCACATGCCGTCGGGGAAGAAAAAGGGAGCCGAACCAAAGCCGCTTTAAAATCCTATGCGGAAGCCAATGCCAAGTATGAGCTTTCGGCAACGGCCCGACATCGCTGGGCCGTAGTGTTGCAGAGCGAAAACGAACTGGTAGAAGCTCGCGAAATTGCAATGCAAGGAAAGAACGCGTTTCCACAGAGTGTCGGCGGAAAACTCTGCTTCAATCTCATCGCGGACATCGAAGCCAAGAGTGTCAACGTCACGACCGAGCGAGTTTGGAATGATCCGCTGCCGATAGTGCGAGTCTCCTATCGCAACATCACTAAAATCCACTTTCGCGCGATCAAGGTCGACTGGGCATCCCGGTTCATCAACGATCGTTGGAGCCCAGGCAACCTCAATCAAACCGACTTGGATCAATTCGTTCGACAGGCACCCACGTTGGCTTGGTCCGCAGAATTGCCTCCTACCGAAGACTATCGCGACACAACACAGGACGTGCCAGCACCCAAAGAACTCAAAGCTGGTTATTACTTTATTATTGCGAGCGTCAACCCTGATTTTTCGGACACGAACAACTCCATCGCCACCTGCGACGTTTGGGTGAGCAGTCTGGCTATCGTCCTTCGGCAATCTTGGGGCATGGGCAAGCTCGAAGGCTTCGTTCTCAACGCGAAATCAGGCGAACCGATCGCAAATGCTAAGGTTCGAAAATTTGTCCGACAAGATCGCAACAACAGCGTCAAAGAGGCCGCGGCGGTGACCACCAATGCGAATGGGCTATTCTCGGTAATCAGCAATGACCGGGGCATTTTTTTGTTGGCCTCTGTCGATGGACAAGAATTAGCGATTCAAAACGAACAGCGTACTTATTCACAACCAGATCCCCCAAAGAACGATGTTCAGTACGTGCTATTTACCGACCGCTCCATCTATCGACCTGGCCAAACGGTCCATTTCAAAGGAGTCTGCTTGCTGGCGGACACGGATCAGGATAAGTATGCAACGGTTCCAAATCGCTATGTCTCGGTCCAGTTTCGTGATATCAATGGAAAAGAAATAGAGCGGCTGCAATTGCGTTCGAATGCATTTGGCTCGTTCCACGGTAGCTTCACTGCGCCTCGCGACCGAGGCACAGGCAGCATGCAAATTGCCATCGATGATGGGCGCACCGGTACCACGGCAATCCGTGTCGAGGAATACAAGCGCCCGAAATTCTTGGTCACCTTGGAGCCGCCCAAAGAACCGTCTAAGCTCAACGATGAAGTGACCATAACAGGCAAAGCGACGAGTTACACTGGATCTGCCATCAACGGCGCTAAAGTAAGATACCGAGTCACACGCCAAGTGCGATGGCCGATATGGTTCATGAACTGCTACTCCTGGCGTATGCCTCCCGCGGCCGGCAGCGCCCAAGAGATATCACACGGATGGGCAACGACCGAAGCCGACGGCTCCTTCCGTGTCAGTTTCACCGCCAAGCCCGATGCCAGCGTTCCGGAGAGCGACGAACCGAATTTTAGTTTTCAAATCACCGCCGACGTAACCGACACGACCGGTGAAACGCGTACCGGTACCAGTTCGGTCACCGTCGGCTACACGGCTTTGCAGGCCAACGTCACGGCTAATGAATGGCTCGCTTCGGATAGCGAAAGTAAATTTTCCATCGCCACCACGACCCTCGACGGCACCGGCCAATCTGCCAAAGGGACTTTGAAGATCTATCGGTTGAAGGAACCCGCATCGGTCCTCCGACCTGACATCCTAGGACAACGCGTCACTCCATCGCCACGCGGACGCGGACGTGCCCAACCAAGGCCAACCAAGTCGACAGCACCACGAGTTCTACCGGATCCTTCCAACCCAAATACCTGGGCTCTCGACGAAGCTGTTTCGACGAAAGAATTTGCGACCGACACCGATGGCAAACAAGATATCACAGTCAAACTCGAACGAGGTCTCTATCGCGCCGTTCTCGAAACGCAAGATCGGTACGGAAAGCCGGTCAAGTCCGAATTGAACCTACGCGTCGTTGATCCATCGGCCAACAAGCTCGGCCTGAAATTGCCGAATTTACTATCGGCACCCAAGTGGCAACTGGAACCCGGCGAAAAGCTTGCGGCCATTTGGGGAACAGGCTATGAGACTGGGCGAGCCTTTGTCGAAGTGGAACATCGCGGCAAGTTGTTACAAAGTTTCTGGACCAAGACAGGTACAACGCAAATCCCAATTGCTCAAGACATCGCCGAAGCCATGCGAGGAGGGTTTACGATACGTACGACTTTTGTACGAGAGAATCGGGCTTATCTCGAATCGAGGCACATCGATGTCCCTTGGTCGAATAAAGAGCTGAAGCTCAAATGGGAACATTTTGTGTCGAAACTGGAACCAGGGCGCAAGGAAACTTATGCGTTGAGCGTGAGTGGCCCGAATGCGTCGAAGGCCGCCTCCGAAATGGTGGCTGCCATGTACGACGCGTCGCTAGATGCATATCTGCCCCACCATTGGATGGAACGTTTCAGCGTCTTCCGTCAAGACTACTCGCGCCTAAATAGCTCCTTTGAAAACAACGCTCAGGGACTCAACCCGTTCCGAGGTCAATGGACAAGTAGTCAAAAGGCCATTGAATTGCGTTATCGAGATTTTCCGCCCGAGTTCAAAGTGCAAGGCGGGTTTCAGATGGATGGAATGATGTTACGTTCTTCAAGAGGCATGGCTGGGGGCGGACTAGGAGGATACGGGGGTGGTGCGATGCCAGCATCCGCTGCTCCCGAGATGATGATGGCGAAAGCAGAGATGCTAGGCGATGCGGTTGCCAATACAGCATCGCTAGCCGCATCAGCCGGTTTAGCCGGAGCACCACCGGCCCCCACCCCCAGCAGCGGTCCCGACCTCAGCCAAGTTTCCGCTCGCAAGAACCTCAACGAAACCGCCTTCTTCTTTCCCAATTTGATCGCAGACGCCGACGGCAATACGAAATTGGAGTTCACTATGCCGGAGGCATTAACGACGTGGCGATTCCTCGGCTTTGCTCACGACAAGGAATTGCGCAGCGGATACCTTGAGGACAAAATTATCACGGCAAAAGATATTATGATTCAGCCTAACCCGCCGCGATTCCTGCGCGAGGGAGATGTGCTTGAGTTTAGTGTGAAGGTCAGCAATCAATCCGCTCAGTCGCAATCCGGGCGAGTGGCTTTGAATCTCTTCGACGCCCGCGACAACCAACCCGTTGACGCAGCGTTTGGCAACGTAACCCAAGAGCAAGTTTTTGACGTCGCGGCTGGAGAATCAAAGAGTTACCAGTGGAAATTGAATGTGCCCGATGGTGCTTATCCCATTATTTATAAAACCGTGGGGGCGACAGAAAAGCTTTCCGATGGTGAGGAGGGAATGCTGCCTGTTTTGTCGAAGCGAATTTTGGTTACCGAATCGATGCCACTCCCAATTCGGGGAGTGTCGACGAAAGAGTTTGAATTCAAAAAACTGCTCGAGTCAGCCAAATCGGATTCGTTGAAACATCAATCGCTCACGGTGCAAATGGTTTCGCAGCCAGCTTGGTACGCGGTGCTTGCCCTGCCGTATCTGATGGAGTTTCCGCACGAGTGCAGCGAACAGACGTTCAATCGATTGTATGCCAATCAGCTTGCACAGCATGTTGCGAATAGCGATCCCAAGATACGTCGCGTCTTTGACACTTGGAAGAACATTCAGCCGGAGGCGCTCGTTTCACCGCTTTCTAAGAATCAAGACCTCAAGTCGGTGATGATCGAAGAAACACCTTGGTTGCGCGATGCCGATCGCGAATCGCAATCGCGACGCAATGTCGGCGTCCTCTTCGATGAGAATCGACTCACAACTGAAATCGCAAGTGCCATGCGAAAATTGACCGAGATGCAAAGAGACAATGGCATGTGGCCTTGGTTTCCAGGCGGACCGGACAACGAATATCTATCCCTTTATATCGTGACCGGTTTCGGCCGAATGCGACAATTGGGGGTGAAGGTTGATCTTGCTCCTGCCGTAAAAGCCCTTGGGAGACTCGATGTATGGATGCATGAGCGATACGATCAGATTCGACTCCATTCCAAGGATCCCGAGGAGAACCATTTGGTGTCGACGATGGCTTTGTATCTGTACGGTCGCAGTTTCTTTTTAGAAGACATGCCGGTCGGAGCCGAGCATCAAGTAGCGCTCGACTATTGGAAGCGTCAGGCGAAGAACTATTGGGTGAAGGTCGGTTGCCGTCAATCGGAAGCCCACATCGCCATTGGGCTCAAGCGATTCGGAAATCTCGAAACCCCGCAAGATATCGTGAAGAGCCTTCGAGAACGATCGGTTTCCAACGATGAGATGGGGATGTTCTGGCGCGACACCGAGCGTTCCTGGTGGTGGTATCACGCGCCGATCGAGACGCAAGCCTTAATGGTAGAGGCCTTTGATGAAGTGGCCAACGACAAAGTGGCCATCGAGGATTGCAAGGTCTGGCTGCTCAAGCAAAAGCAAACTCAGGATTGGAAGACGACCAAGGCGACCGCAGATGCCGTCTATGCATTGCTGTTACGGGGCGAAAATCTGCTTGCCTCGGATGCATTGGTGCAGGTGAAATTGGGGGACCAACTGATTAAGCCCGAGAATGTGGAAGCGGGGACAGGCTTTTACGAACAGAAACTCGTTCGCGGTGAGATCAAGCCCGAATTCGGCAAACTTACCTTGACCAAAACCGATGCCGGAGTCAGTTGGGGAAGTATCCATTGGCAATACCTGGAAGACATTGGAAAGATAACGCCACACGACGGCACACCGCTGAAGCTAGAGAAGCAACTGTTTAGGCGAACGTTAACGAAGAGCGGTCCTGTTCTCGAACCGGTTGCGGGTTCGGTATCGATCGGGGACGAGATCGTATGCCGAATCACTTTGAGAACCGATCGCGACATGGAGTATGTTCACATGAAGGATCATCGCGGTAGCGGAACGGAGCCGGTGAGTGTCCTAAGCCAATACCGATATCAGGATGGGCTGGCTTACTATGAAAGCACTCGCGACACGGCTTCGCATTTCTTCATCGACTACTTGCCCAAGGGAACTTATGTGTTCGAGTATACCGTTCGGGTACAACATGCAGGCAAGTATCCGACCGGCATGGCGAATATTCAATGCATGTACGCACCGGAGTTCAACAGCCACTCCGAAAGCATCATGCTCAGCGTAGACGGAGCAAAGCCATAGGGCGTTTATCACGTGTGGCACGCTCAGTGGCTGTGATTTTATTGGCGACAGCCATCCTATTGACTGCTTTCGAACCCTAGCAAGGCTTGATCGAGTGGCTTTTTTTAAGTCCTCGCTCACGCGTTTTGAAATTCGGAGATTTTGGGAGTACAAGGTTTTAAGGCCAACGGCCTTGTTCAACATAGCCTGGGGCAACGCCCCAGGAACCTAGAAAACATGTGGATTCTTTGGCCAACGGCCATATTCATCCTGGATGGGAATGGATTGAGTATGGCCGTTGGCCAAATCGAATCGTTTCGTGTGAGTTTCCAGGGGCGTTGCCCCTGGCTACGCTGAGTATGGCCTTTGGCCAACAGAACGGTTGCGAAAAGCGCACCTTCATTAAATCCGGGTACCTCTTCATCGATGGCATGGCTCCTCGACCAACTTGAGGGTACCTCGGTCCGCGTCGAGTTCGACCATGACACCATGCGGCAAGGTTGCATTTTTTGGGACGTGTCCCACGGGGAAATTAGCAACCACAGGGCAATGGAGTGGGCTGACGTACTCCCGAATCACTTTGTCGATCTGCTTTTCTTCGTTCGGCTCCTTGGTTGTAAACTGACCCAGGATGAGACCAGCCACCGAATCCAGGACCCCTGCAAGTCGAAGTTGCGAGAAAAGTCGGTCGATTCGATAGGGTGCTTCGTTGACATCTTCGAGAAACAAAATGATGCCAGCGGGTTCAATGGCGTACGGAGTTCCCATGGTCGCGCAAACGAGGGATAAATTGCCGCCGATCAATCGACCTTGAGCCTTGCCTGTTTTGATCACTTTGACCGGTTCGGCGATTGGAATTTCGATGGAAGTACCCGTTAAGGCATCAGGAAATTTATCCGTAAACAACATCCGTTCGAAGGAATTCAACGCATACGAATGTTCAGGTAGGTTCCCTTGTGCAAGGTTGCTCATTGGCATCGGCGAATGAAACGAGATCACACGCGATCTGCGAGCGATTGCAAGATGCAGAGCTGTTAGGTCCGAATACCCCGTGATCACTTTGGGGTCACGCCGCAAACTGTCGAAGTCGATTCGATCCAGGATGCGAGTCAATCCGAAACCACCTCGCACTGGAAAGATCGCTCGGACGATGGGATCTCGAATCGCTTGATTGAGTTCATCGGCACGCTGGCCATCATCCCCAGCCAGGTATTCCGTTTTTCGATCAAGCATTTTTTCATCGAGGTGTACTCGAAATCCATCTCGTTCGAGCTGCTTCTTGTAGGAAAGAACCAGTTCTCGGTCTGCAGGACCTGCCGGAGCAACGAGTGCGATGGTGTCTCCGCGGTGGAGTCCCTTGGGTTTTAGCCACGTGGATTCCGACGTTCGATCGGAACCTTGCGCATGAACTAGCGAAGGCAGAATCGATGCGATTGCACCGGATCGCAGGAAAACTCTTCGTGAAATGGTGGTCGGCGTCATGGTAACCTCATGATGACAGGCTGGCAGCCTGTCCTGCGATGACAGGCTGGCAGCCTGTCCTACGGTGACAGGCTGGCAGCCTGTCCTACGTTATGGTTTGGATAGCAACTCGACGAAGGTTCGGACCAATGTTCCGGTTCCGCCGGCATCGCACCAAGGTTTGGCGCTATCCAAAAAGGCTGGTCCAGCGATGTCAATGTGTGTCCAAGGTACTTCACCAACAAACTCTTGCAAGAATTTTGCCGCCGTGATAGCTCCACCGTATCTTCCTTCACCCACGTTTTTGATATCAGCGATCTTGCCGGCAATTTGTTCCGAAAAGAACGAGTGCATCGGCAATGGCCAAGTGTATTCGCCGCAAGCATCTGCCGTTTGCTTGATTTCATTTTGCCAAGGTTCGTTGTTGGTCATCAAGCCAGAAATCTCGAGTCCCAACCCAACCACGCAAGCTCCGGTTAAAGTTGCAAAGTCTACGATCCTTGCCGGTTTTTGATCGAGAGCGACGTTTAGGCAATCGGCGAGAACCAAACGTCCTTCCGCGTCGGTGTTGTGGATTTCGATTGTTTTGCCACTCCTCGCGGTCAAAACATCGCCGAGTTTGAATGCATCGCCCGAGATCAAATTTTCAACGAGGCCAACAATAGCGACTAGATTGTGTTTTACCTTGAGCTGCACCGCGGCCTTCAGGATCCCTAGGACCGTGGCTGCGCCTGCCATATCGCATTTCATGGTAAGCATTCCATCCGTTGGTTTGATGGAGTAACCTCCGCTATCAAAAGTCACACCCTTGCCTACCAACACCGTCGGAGCTTGGCCTGCAGTCCCACCGTTGTATCGAAGAATAACCAACCGTGGATCACGGACCGAGCCACGAGCAACTCCAAGAAGAGCCCCACAGCCTTCAATCTCTAGCTTTCGTCGGTCCCAAACCTCAACTTCCAGAGAGTGTGTCCGCCCCAAATTCAGTGCTTCGTCGGCAAGAGTCTCCGGATATAGGTAGTTTGGAGGCAAGTTGACCAATCGACGAGAAAAATTGATCGCTTCGCCAAGAATCGTTCCGGCCTGTACGGTTGCTTCGTCGACGCCGACCCATTGAATGCAGTCCGGCTCGTACAACGATTTTTCTTTTCGAAAAAGGTCTTGGCCGATGCAACCGACGATGGCACCCGAGACCGCGCCGCGAAGCAAAAGCGGCGGCGCGTTGAATCCCACAACCCGCACTGTGTTTCGTTTTTTGGAAGCGATGGCTTTCAAAGCCGCTGCGGCCGCACGTGAGTAAACACTGGGATCGGCGGAATCAGGCGAGCCTAAGCCGACGGTTACCAGCATCCTCACGGACAGCCCGGCAGGTTCGATGATCTGTGTGATTTTGAGAGGTCTGGTCGATATCTCGTCCGACTCGATGAGTCGACGCAACAAGCCTTTTGTGGCCGCGTCGATTTTTGCAATTTCCGAGGATTCGCTCCACGTACTATCAATTCCTACCACGAGGCAATCGCAAGCTGTTTGGACCAAATCACTGGAAAAGCTCTCGCAACGCATTCAAATCATCCCAGTCAAGAAGAGGTAGCTCGAAGAAAGAGGGCATCTTAGGCGAGCGACGATTCGAACGCTACGGGGTAGTTGGGAGAACGATATTCTCCGTTGCAAAATGCAAGCCGTGGTCCATTTTGAGCACCATCGTGATCGGTGGATGCTAGACTAAACAGTCCGATTTTTCTGTAGCGGCGGGCGCCAAGACTTTCGGAATGGGCGGGCCGAGACACTTGGCGAGTTTCGCTACAACACTAGTGATACTAACTTTTTTCCCTTTATCGTTTTTTCATTCATTGCGGAGCAGTACCCTATGCGGAAAAGTCTAAGCCTTGCCATGGTTTTATTCATGGCGAACACACTCTTCGCGAAAGACGTATTTGAAAAAGTCGCGACCGTCGAGGGAGTAACCGAATACCGTTACTCCAATGGCGCTCGTGTCCTACTATTCCCTGACGCTTCCAGGCCGACGATTACCGTTAATATGACGGTGCTTGTCGGTTCTCGCCATGAGGGATACGGCGAAGCGGGAATGGCGCACCTGCTCGAACACCTGGTCTTCAAAGGGACACCTACCTTTCCAGAAGTCCCAAAGGCTTTGCGAGATCACGGTGCCAGTTTCAACGGCACCACCAACGTCGACCGAACCAACTATTTCGAAACACTACCCGCCACGGATGAAAATCTCGACTTCGCGATTCACATGGAGTCCGATCGGTTGGTCAATAGCTACATCAAACGTGAAGACTTGATGTCCGAATTCACGGTGGTTCGCAACGAATTCGAACGTGGGGAAAACAGCCCACAAAGTGTGCTTTCACAACGAGTCCAAGCGGTCGCCTACGAATGGCACAACTATGGCAAGAGCACGATCGGCAATCGTTCTGATATCGAACGCGTTCCTATCAACAACCTGCAGGATTTCTATCGCAAATACTATCAGCCCGACAATGTAGTGCTGGTTGTCACTGGCAAGTTTGAAGAAGCCAAAGCATTGGAGTATGCAACCAATTACCTTGGCTCCATTCCAAAACCAGAGCGACGGTTGGATGCAACTTATACCGAAGAGCCACCGCAGGACGGCGAACGGTCCGTCGTGCTTCGTCGCGTTGGGAGTGTCGGAGCGATCAACGTCGTCTACCACATTCCTTCTGCGTCACACCCCGACTGGGCTCCACTATCAATTCTTGCCAGCGTCCTGTCGGAAGACAAAGTCGGCTTGCTCGATCAAGTGCTCGTCGAAACTCGGCTGGCTACCAGTGCAAGTGCTTTTGCGGATAACTCGCACGATCCTGGCCTCTTTTCTTTCTCGGCCCAACCAGCCGAAGGCAAGCTCGAAAAGGTGAACGATCTGTTGCTTAAGACACTCGACGAAATTGAGAACACACCGATTAAGACGGAGGAAATCGAGCGGGCAAAAATTCGTGCCAAGCGCCGAACGGAGCAGACGCTGTCGAATGCAGCCACCATGGCGCAAACGCTTAGCTCGGCCAGCGCGCTCGGCGATTGGCGGTTGTTTTTCTTACAGCGGGATCGAATCGCGGCGGTAACGCTCGACGATGTTAACCGAGTCGCCAAGACTTACTTCAAGAAGTACAACCGAACGGTTGGAATTTTTATTCCTTCGGACACACCTCAGCGCTTGACTGTGCCTGCAGTGGCCTCCATCGCTGACGTCGTCAAAGACTACCGAGGCGGCACTGCTGGTTTGGCTGGCGAATCCTTTGACCCGACTCCGGAGAATCTGGATGCCAGAACCAAACGCATGGAAGTCGACGGAATCAAAGTCGCCATGATTCCCAAGAAGAATCGCGGAGAGACAGTATCCTTCTCCATGACGCTACATTACGGCAACGAGGAATCTCTCAAAGGTATGAATACCGCTGCGGGGATGTTGCCCATGTTGATGATGTCCGGCACCAAGACCATGGACCGACAGGCTCTGCAAGAAAAGATGGATGCGTTGGGCGTCCAAATCTTTGCCGGTGGCGGCGGTGGCGGCCGAGGCCGTGGTGGTCGAGGCGGTGGCGGCGGCGGAGGTGGATCGGCTGGACAACTCAGTTTGTCCGTGACTGCCAAACGAGAATCACTTGTTGCGGGTATCGAGTTGTTAGGCGAAATCTTGAGGAGCCCAGCCTTTGGTAGCGATGACTTCGAACAGATGAAACTTCGCTCTTCCTCGCGAATGACGGAGATGCTCTTCGATCCCGCTGCTTTGGCGGGCGTCCAACTTGCAAGATCCCTTTCGCTCTATTCGAAAGGGGACGTGCGGTATGTTCCTACGACCAGTGAGAGCATCGAGGATGTTAAAAATGTAAGTCTGGAACAGGTTGTCGATATCTATAACAATCAGCTTTCCGCAGGGACTGTCGAGATCGGGATCGTGGGGGATTTTGAACCTGAGAAAGTCGCCCCGGCCATCGAAAAAATCTTGAACAACTGGAAATCCAATACCAGTTTTAAATCGATCGAACGTGCAGCCAAGACCGATGTCGCCGGTTCCAAAGAAAACATCGTTACGCCTGACAAGGCCAATGCCGTTTTCTTGGCAGGACTTTCGTTCACCTTGAATGACGCATCGCCAACAAGCATTCCGTTGCAAATTGGCAATTTCATACTTGGTGGTGGGACTTTGTCGTCGCGACTGGGTGATCGCATCCGACAAAAAGAAGGGCTTTCGTATGGCGTTACAAGTTCGATCACCGTTCCATCACGCGGTACGGATGCAAGATTCACGATCAATGCGATTACGAATCCTGGCAACATCGATGCGGTCGAGGTGGCGGCCATGGAGGAGCTGACACGGTTCATCAAGGATGGACCCACGGAGCTAGAAATGGCCGACTCGAAAAAAGCGTTTCTGGAATCGCTTAAGATTTCCAGGTCGGCCGATCAAGCGATAGCGGGCCAATTGGCATCGAATTTGAATTTGGGTAGAACCTTTGCGTTTGACGCGGAGCAAGAATCCCGAATTGCGAATTTGAAAGCCGAAGTTGTTCGCGAAGCTTTTCAAAAGTTCATCGACCCGAAAAAACTTGTTATCATTCGTGCTGGTGATTTTAAGTAGCTGTTGCGATTCTGTTGAACGCCGTTAAATGCCATACCTTTCAATGAAGATCAATTTCGCAAAAATTCGTTTAACGGTTAGCCGTAGGCGTACCTTAATAGTATCGAGTACGCCTTCGGCTGACTGTTAAACAAATATTTGAACGGTATTGGCGTTCATCGCCGTTAGACAATTGTCCTCCCAAACAATGTTATCTGTAATAAAGATAAGGGTAGTATTTATGCTGCATTCCTTCCGTGCCGCTCGAGTCGTTTCGTTTGTATTAATTGCCGTACTTTTCTCCCTTGCTGGCTGCGAACCTTCTCCATCGGTTGCAAGTAAGCCAAACGTCAAAACCAAGGTCAGCAAGCTTCGGATTGCAGTGATTCCCAAAGGCACCAGCCACCAGTTCTGGCGTTCGGTGCACGCTGGGGCGGAAGCCGCCGCCAAGGAATTGGGTGACGTTGAGGTTCTCTGGAAAGGCCCCGAAACCGAAGCCGACACGGCCAACCAGATTGCGGTGGTCAAAAACTTCATCACCAATCGCGTGGATGGTATCGTCCTTGCCCCGAATCACTCGCAGTCCTTGATGGACGTGGTCTCCGAAGCCAACGCCGAGAACATCCCAGTCGTGATCTTTGACAGCGGGCTCGGCAAGGGGCCAAAGATTGTTAGCTACGTCGCGACGGACAACCATCGAGGTGGCGTTTTGGCCGGCGAATGCCTTGCTGATGCCATTGGACATCAAGGCAAAGTGATCATGCTTCGATACAACCCTGGCAGCGAGAGCACAGCGCAGCGCGAAGAGGGTTTCCTGGAAGCGATGGCGAAAGAAAAAGGGATCGAAGTGCTCTCGTCCGACCAATACGCTGGTACTAAAACAGAAGAGGCGCTTGCCAAAGCAACGCAATTGCTGAACAAGTATCGAGATCAAGTTACCGGCATCTTCGCCGTCTGTGAGCCGAATTGCAACGGCGTACTGGAGGCGCTCGTTCAAACCGGTCTGGCTAGCAAAGTGAAGTTCGTTGCGTTCGATCCAAGCGACACGCTGATCCGTGGTATGAGCGAAAAAACCGTGGCTGGCATCATGCTGCAAGACCCATTCGAAATGGGTCGGCAATCGGTTCTGGCGCTGACAAAACACATTCGAAAAGAAGCGGTCGAGCCAATTATTTCAACAGGCGAATATGTTGCTACACCGGAGAATCAGGGCAAGTCGCCTTACGATCGATTGCTGCGACCTGCACAACACGGTCAGTGAGGGAGTGATGGATTTCTTGTGGCTGAGCGAGGCCCTCGCTCAGGTTTGGCAGGAACACTTCGAGCGAAGGGCCTCGCTCGTCCACAACATTGTCGCCTTTTGCTCCGCAATAGTGCGTTGACGAGGCGCACTTTCGCAGAGCGAAAGGCGACATTAAGCGAGGTGATCATCAGCAAGTTATCCGTCAACGATCGTACTCCTTTATTGGTCATGGACAGGATCGCCAAACGCTTTGGCGCGACACAAGCCTTGCGGGATGTATCATTAGAAGCCTTCGGTGGTGAAACGCTGGCCCTGATCGGCGAGAACGGAGCGGGCAAAAGCACGCTGATGAAAGTACTCTCGGGCGCACATGCCCCCGATTCAGGTTCTTTGCAATTGAATGGGCAACCGTTCCAGCCTTCGCGCCCGGTGGATGCTAGGCGAGCTGGCGTCGCCATGATTTATCAAGAGCTGAATTTGGCGCGAGATTTATCGGTGGAAGACAATATCATGCTCGGTTGCGAGCGCAGTCGCTTTGGGTTCGTACGTACAACTGAGCAACGTGAAAAAGTGCGTCGCGCTCTTGCGCTTCTGGGGCACGCTGATTTGAGCCCGCAACGACGGGTCGGTTCTTTGTCCATCGGAGTCCAACAGTTAGTCGAAATCGCACGAGCCTTGGTTTCGGACGCACGGGTCATGATCTTCGATGAGCCGACCAGCTCTTTGTCGCGGCATGATGTCCAGCATTTGTTCGCGATCATCAAACGATTGCAGGAACAGGGGCTGGCCATTATTTACATCAGCCACTTTCTCGAGGAGATACGCGAAATTGCCACGCGGTATGTGGTGCTTCGCGATGGTCAAACGGCTGGCACCGGCTGCCTCAAGGAAACGACCGACAAGCAAATTGTGTCGTTAATGATCGGCCGTAGCGTTGAAAATCTCTTCCCGACCGTACCGCATGCGATCGGTGAGCCAGCGATGCACGTGGATCGATTGGCGGGCCGCAAAATTCCCTGCGATGTCAGTCTCCAGTTGCGTCGTGGCGAGATCCTTGGGTTGTTTGGTTTGATCGGGGCGGGGCGAACGGAAACTCTACGCTGTCTGTTTGGGCTTGATCGCGTGGAGCGAGGACGAGTCCGATTGAATGGCCACTTTCCGGCGGCGCGACCCAGCGCTCGAATTCGGGCAGGGTTTGGCCTAGTTTCCGAAGACCGAAAAGGGGAAGGCTTGGCTCAAAAGCTTTCCATCGCTGACAACTTGACTCTGTCCGCTATCAGGCGATACAGCTTTTGCGGACTCTTGAGACTCAAGAGTCGACATGAAGCAGTTGGGAAATGGATGAAACGATTATCGATCAAAGCCCGAGGTCCTGAACAACCCATTGGCCAATTGTCTGGCGGCAACCAACAGAAAGTCGCCATCGCTCGCGTACTGCATCAAGACGCCAGTGTTTTGCTCCTGGATGAACCTACGCGAGGCATCGACGTCGGAACAAAATCGGAGATTTACCGTCTGATGGGGGAGCTTGCCGGTGAGGGCAAGAGTATCATCTTTGTTAGCTCGTATTTGCCGGAACTTCTGGCTGTTTGCGATACAGTAGGGGTGATGTCGCGAGGCAAACTTCGCGAGTTGCGGCGAGCAAGCGACTGGACTGAGAACGAAGTCCTGTCGGTAGCCGTTGCCTCGGGCAATGAGATCGGGCAATGAGATCGGGCAATGAGATCGAACAAGACAAGGATTCGGAGTGAGTTCATTACGTACTGAGACCATAGACCTAAAGGTTCGTTCGCAGTCCAGTTGGCGGTTGTGGATGGAACGTCTGGGGCCGTTGCTGGCGCTCGTCCTCGTAACCCTAGGCTTTGCAATCGCAGACCAGATTTGGGGACAGGGCCGATTCATCGAGATTCGCAACGCGCGAGTCATCTTGGTGTTTACAGCTCCCGTGGCGGTGGCAGCGTTGGGCATGACGTTGGTTATCATGACGGGCGGAATTGATTTGTCGGCTGGGACAGCAAGTATACTTTGTGCCACCGTGCTCGCTTGTACGCTCAACGCGGATTATCCAATCGCCATTGCGGTGATTGCAGCCGTTGGAACGGGAGCCGTTTGCGGATTGTTCAATGGATTGTTTATCGGAGTTCTTCGCATCCCACCCTTCATCGTAACGTTAGGTTCGATGACTATTTTTCTAGGGATCGCAAAGCACTTAGCCAATAGTTCGACGGTATTCGTGGATCGCCAGCGGATACCGGAATGGCTTTCCAAATTCACAAGCACTGCGCCTCCACATTGGTTTGGCTGGTTTCCCAATATTCCAAGTGGTGTTTGTTTTGCGTTGGCCATTTCCGTCGTGGTGGCGATTATTTTGTCGCTGACTGTCTTTGGAAGGCATGTGTTGGCTGTAGGATCGAACGAGGGAACGGCCAGACTTTGTGGCGTCAACGTATTTGCGACGAAATTGTACGTCTACGCGTTGGCCGGCGTGTTATTTGGCATAGCGGGACTTTACTCGTTTTCGTTATTACGAATGGCCAATCCTGGCGAAGGAATTGGAAAAGAGTTGAAGTTCATTGCAGCGGTGGTGATCGGTGGCGGAAGTTTGAGCGGTGGACGCGGGTCCGTGCTTGGTACCTTAGCGGGCGCGACCATTATGGGGGTCATTTCAAGTGGCTGCGATCAATTGGGGGTTGTCAACGCGACACAAGACATCATGATCGGAGTCATTATTATTGCTGCCGTATCGATCGATCAATTTCGAAACCGCAGACTAGAATAGGAAACCTTACCATGCAAAACAACAACTCAATAAATAATCACCCTTTGGTCAGTTTGGACGAATGGGAGGACGACCTGCTCAGGCGGTATCCGGAACCGACGACAGATGCTTCAGCATCGTTCCGCAACTACGCGGCGGAAGCAAGGCCTAGCGTCAAAGAGTTCTATCGATTGAATCATCAGTACCAGACGCTCGACTTTGTCCAACGCAAGCGCGATCAGTATCTAGCGGTCAACCGACGTCGCATGAGCATATGGGACGCGATGGAGTACCTCAATACGTTAATTGACGATAGCGACCCGGATATCGATTTACCCCAGATCGAGCACTTGCTGCAAACCGCGGAAGCCATTCGCAAAGCGGGCCGCCCTCGTTGGTACATCCTCACCGGCCTCATCCACGATCTAGGCAAGATCTTGTGCCTGTGGGATGAGCCGCAGTGGGCGGTCGTCGGAGACACTTTCCCCGTAGGCTGTCGTTACTCAGAGAAAATTGTTTTCTACGAAGCATTCCAAGCGAACGAAGATTTTCGAAACGATCGCTACCAGACGGAGTTGGGAATCTACGAATCGGGTTGCGGTCTGGATCGAGTCATGTTGTCCTGGGGGCACGACGAGTATTTGTATCATGTCGTGAAGGACTACTTGCCATTGCCTGGGTTGTACATGATTCGCTATCACTCGTGCTATCCGATTCACCGCGAAAAAGCCTATCAGACGTTGATGAACGATCGCGATCGCGAGATGTTTGCTTGGGTGAACGATTTCAACCAGTACGACCTATATACAAAACGGGACGAGCGGATGGACGTCGCAGGGCTAAGGCCCTACTACGAAGAGTTGATTGCAGAGTACTTTCCTAGGCAAATCCATTGGTAACGCGAGTCCAGAATCTCTGCCACTTCGCGTTGATCATTACCATTTGAATTGCGTGAAAGGCGTAGCGATTCCAGCCGTGAACGCTTCGAATGATAATGCAACGCTCACAGTGGTGGGATTCAAGTCCGTCTCTAAGAGACAATTTTGTCTGACCGTGCGGTCCACCCTCTGAGGCTGTGATTTTTTCGAATCCGAAGAAAGTACCCATCACGCTCCGCGTGATGTTGCCTCAGAAACCAATGGTTTTTGAACTGCGAAAATCACGCGG
>JAYTVM010000320.1:0-17375 GCA_043743995.1 Pirellula sp.
GACCGGGCCAAGCGCCTGCTCGCAGCCAAGGAAAAGCGGAACGCGACCGCCTAGCCGATTTGCGACCAAAATTCCTACTGGTTGACGTGGGCGCTTACAAAGACGCATGCTATGCCACCGGCCCCTTTCCTGATGCGCGTCGGAGCGGAACGATTTATTGTTCAATCTATTGATCATCAGTTCAAGAATATCACCGTCACTCGAGCCGCCATGGGTTCGCTTGCCCAAGCTCATCTGCTTGGTTCCATTGCAGCGCGTGGCACCTTGGTCACCGTAGACGATGCAAGTGTACTTCCGACCACTACGCCCTTCGTGGCTAGGCTTGGCAACGAACAAGTCATCGTTCATAATGTCGATACTATCCATAATCTCATTAGTATCGATCGTTCGGTATTTTCCGACGCGCCACTGCCACATCTACCAAATCAAACCATCCTATGGGGCAGAGAGTCTTTTTCAGATGGATACGCTGGCGTGCGAGCTCTCGTAGAAGAACAAATCACCGCCTCAAGTACAACCATACGTGTTAGCAGCCGCTCCAAATTTCCATCTAATATCGATGTGCGAATCCATTTAGAGGAAATCCATGTTGTCAATTCTGTCGATCTTGGAAACGGCTTTTACCAGTTGAGTGTCAGACGAGGTGTCAACGGAACTATTGCAGCTCCCCATTCTACTAAAGCCAATGTTTTGATCTTTGCAGCTATCGAGAATGCAGGCAGATTTGTCGACAGCCAGTCACAGGATTCTCGTAGGCCAGACATTGGGGCTGTCGAGGCTCGAGTGTTGGTGATCAATTCGACCCTCGATCTCCCTGATACGGCCCAAGGGGACGGGCGAGTAACGACTTCCTCAACCGGTGTCGTTACCCTGCGTGCCGCGATCGACGAAGCAAATGTTATAGGAGGAAACGTGACGATTGTTTTGCCCGCTGGCACGTTTGATCTGCAATCATTTGCAACTGTCTCGGCTAACACTCGTATCATAGGCGCTGGATACAACTGGACCACGATTCGCGGGCTAGCGAATGGTGCTTTCAAAGTCTCACAAGTTGGACATTTGCACCTCGAACAATTGTCCATCACCGGAACTGCGTCAACCGGAGGTGCCGTTTTTATCGAACGGGGAAAACTGAGCGCGGAAAACGTCGTATTCACCGACTCGCACGCAACTAATGGCGCAGCAATTGCAAACATCGGTGGCTTTGTTGAACTGACTTCCGTTACGATTCATTCTAACAGCGCCACCAATTCCGGGGGTGCCCTCTATTCAATCGGCGGCACCAACAGTGTCAAGAACTCGACTCTTTCTACAAACATTGCCAATGTAAGCGGTGGTGCAGTCTTTGCCGACAGTAGTAGCAGCCTATCCTTCTTGGGTTCGACCATCACCAATAACAGTAGCATCTCTAGCGGCGGGACCGGCGGCGTCGTTTCCAACGGCTCAGGCCAAGTCGCCAACTCGATCATCGCTCAAAATTGGGGCCCTGGGAGTTCCCCTTCTGACTTGAAGGGGCGTCTTACTTCCTTAGGAACAAATCTAGTTGGGGCCATACCAAACTCATCGATTAGTTTGATCCAAACCCTTGATACCAGTGCGACTACCGTGACCGTTTCGTCCGCTATAGAGTTGCCCCCCACCCCTTTTGCTGCTTTGGTCGATTCGGAAGTTTTCCAAGTTGTCAAGATCGTTGGCAATTCACTAACGCTCGTTCGAGATCAAAATTCTGGGACGTTCCATAACTATGGCTCGACCTTGCGTGTCGACGGAATGTGGCAAACCGGTGACCTCACCGGCAGCGTCTCTACTCCCCTCGATCCGAAAATATCCGCACTCTTATTCAACTCGGGCAAACTCCCAGTTCATGAGCTCCTGTCGGAAAGCCCAGCCATCAATGCGGGAAATGAAATTCATCTTGACCAATCTCGACGCGTTCTTGTTGCATACTCGGTTGCCAACTCCAACGTTATCAAAGTTGATCAACCGGATCTGCTCCCAAAGGTTCCCTTCGATATTCGCATCGGGTTTGAAAACTGGCGTGTCACTAAAGCTCAAGGGAATGAGCTTACTCTCGACAGCCCGTTTGAAATCGCCATTCCTCGCAATGAACCCATATTCATTCTCGAAGACGAGCGAGGTGCGCCTCGCATCTATTCTATCGAACCCGTCACGACATCCGGTGGTGGATCAGGAGGGTCAGGTGGATATGGTGGTGGATACGGTGGTGGATACGGTGGTGGATATGGTGGTGGATTTGGTGGTGGATATGGTGGTGGCTCAGGCAATACCAGCACGATTACCGTTCAAACTGGACGACTAGATATAGGTGCCTTCGAATTTGTTCCAATCTTCTCGTTTTCATCGAGTTCCATTTCTCAGATGGAATCCGATTCTCAGACGAATACCTACACGGTTACGATCAATCGATCGGGTATTCTCTCGACCGCAGTCTCACTCAAGTATGCTGTTCGTGGACTCGGCGTGAATCCGACCCAATCCAGCGATTTCGAAAACAATAGAATGCCTTTCGGTACAGTCGATTTTGCACCGTTCGAAACTTCAAAAACGATCTCTGTCTACACACTTGGCGATACCATACTAGAACGCGACGAAACCTTTCGGTTTTCATTCGATGCGCCTCGTGGAGTCTGGCTCGCAAACGAGCCTCCCATTATGACCATCCTCAACAACGACGCCGTTAACTTCACATTCGAGTCCAATCCGACGGCCGATGAGGGCCGGACGTTGCTTTACAAGGTCAAACTCAACGGCCAGATACAGAGCGGCATTTGGTTAGCCTGGAACGCCACCAATGGAACTGCAACGCTTGCCAATTTAGACTACATCGATACATCCGGATTCATTCAATTTGCTGGCAGGCAACGACCAAGAGATTCAGGAATTCACAGTCGCAACTACCGAAGATGGTGACATTGAACCGAATGAAACGATCAACGTCGCTCTCTCGCTCGCTAACTCGCCACAATGGCTTGCCAACGTCACGTTCGGTACATCCGTCGGAACGATTGTCAACGATGATATTTACTATCCACCGAATACCCCATCTTTCACGATTTCCAATGAAACCGTATCGGAGGCGGACTCTCTACAAACGTTCACCATTACTTTCCATGGAACACTCGCCGCTCCCGTAACCATATCTCCCAATGTTAGTAGCCTCACCGCCAAAAGCGATGTCGACTTTACCGCCCCAGCAACTCAGCTCGTTTTCAGCGGTTTCGACGGCGAGACCAAGTCTTACTCTGTCGCCATCAGAAATAATACACACCAAAATCGCGACCTATCATACGACATCGGACTCGATATTGTTGATGCAAATGGACAGTCCATTCGCAACAACTCATCGGGACGCGGAATGATTACCAATGACGACACCGGTTGGATTAATAATCCCGATCCGTGTGGGACCGCTACATCGAATGCTAGCGGCACTGGCAGCGGATCAAACACCGGCGGCGGATCAAACACCGGCGGCGGCTACAACCCGGGCGGCGGCTACAACCCGGGCGGCGGATCCAACACCGGCGGAGGTTACAACGGCGGATACAACGGCGGATACAACGGGGGTAACAGCGGTGGTAACAACGGTGGTAACAACGGAGGCTCTGGGAGTAGCGGCTCGAATACCACTTCAACGGTTTGGCCCGTTCCAACCTATGTGGGCGTCGGAATTTCAGGATTCGACGGAACCAACTGGGAAGAAGTCATGAGTGTCTATTACGACTACATGGTACGTACCCACAGCGCGAGCAATACGTTTGGCTCGCAGCCTGCACAATATGGCCACTTTGGCGGGCGTCCTGGCGGTCCCAATCCGACTAAACCGTTTACCGGCATTCGAGGTGGATCTTGCACGGCCAAAGACATCGAAACAAGTCCGCCAACACCGCCTGTGAAAGCAGCGGCGGATCCACAATGGGTTGTACCATATAACGAATCGATCACATTCAATCCGTTCGCTGGCCACAACTACCGTAATTCGACCGACATTGCACTAACCGTCGGTGTCGGTGACGGCTACGCTAAGATCGGTGACACTGTTCAGCTCGCTTATGGCGCTGTCCACATTAACAATGATTTTACTTTAACGTATACGCCCGCCACAGGCCTCAAGACCGGCGCGCCCGGCAAGTCCCTACTGCAACCCCAATTCGACCAAGCCGATAATTTGTTCCGTTTTTTTGGAATGGAACAATTTTCGTCACATATTATTCAGCGCCTTCAGGCACTCAGTTCCTACACTGGAATAGTTGATAAACCTACTGAATCGCTGCCGGTCAAACTCGGAATTGCAAACAACCTACCCTCGACGCCAGACCATTTCCGACGTACCGATCACCAAAACGGCCTTGATCATCCCGACTCCATTGTTTTCGCAGACTTTGATTCGACTTACTCAATCGACATGAAGGACCTCTATAGTGATTACGATGGTGACCTGGCAGATCTCAGAATTGTCGATGTCATCTACAACGGGCAACACCTTAACGCATCCACGACCGATCCCGCGTTCACCGATTCGCACCCAACTCAAATCCGAATCCCAATCGGTGCAACCTCCGGTGAAAACACTGTGGTTGATCCTAATCTGAATATCCCTATCGTCGACCTCGGACCCTCCACCACTTCTTATCTGGTGGTTTCCGCCAAGACCGGATATTACGGTACTGGATCTATCCTCGAAATTCAGAACATGGTTCGATACCCACGTGTCGACACCGGTTTCCCATCCCGAATCACACTTGACGTAGTCTTGTCCGACAGCCAAAAGGTTGGCAACAGCGAATACACGTGGACTGTGCAAATCCCTGTTACCCCCCGAGTAAAACAGTCTACTGAAGAACTCTGGCGCTACGAAACCAATGCGCCCAGCTACGACGTTTCTCCTTGGATCACGAAGGTCTCGTCTCAGTTAATTGATAATCCTGCCGGTCGATACGATGCGACGACTCATATAACCGATCCTCTCAATTTTTCACTCAGCGCCACTTCGGAAACGCTCAGCACCGCCTACGAAACAACTTCCGTTGCAGGCACCGACGTCGATCTATTCGACGGTCGTTTTCTGCGCTCACACGATCTCATTCTGGACGGTTCCGGCGGAAAATCCGAGTTGGCCCTGCCTGGACTCTTGTTCGATTCGTCCACGGTCGCATCCATCACTGCTGGTGCCGAAAAATCAGCGCCGCAAGTTACCGCAACGTTCGCCAACCCCACCCTAAAATCACTCGAGGCGCTCAGTTTCGAACTCAAATGGCATGATCATCGGTTTACGTCGCCTCTCTCCAAATCGGTGTCCATTACCGACAGCTCGGTCCGGAACGCTAGGAATGTCGTCGTGTCGATCGACCCACCCATTCGGCGCTTTACTGATTCCGTACCCGCTGCTCCAGATATCGCCGAGCCCATGCCGTCAGGTATCTACACTTGGGAACTTGAAACCACGTACACAGTAACCGGTGGCCAAGCGCAAACGCTCGTGACACATGGCGAAACCGTAGTCATTGTCAACGGTCCCAAGTCCAACTTCGGAAACGGCTGGGCTCTCGCGGGCCTACCTCAACTGATCGTGGATCAACGGGTTGATCGTTTCGACAACACGCGCGCTCTGGAAAAAATCGACGATCGGATCCTGATCGCGTTTCCAGGCAGCCGTCCATCCGTTTTCAATGCATCGTTCCTAACTCTCATCGATAATTACCAAGGCGACTTGCCGAGTGTTGCGATCGGTTCCGAATCAATTTCGTACGATGGCGCTCGATTGAATGGCGAATTCGGGAAGCTGCGAGCAAGTATTCTCAATGAAAACTCCGCACAAGAAAAGAAACTTCTCATTTACCAAGATGCGTCTGGTGCAGAATACATATTCCAACGCATCCCACAATCGATCCGTTACGTCCTTGTTCGAATCGAGCCAGCCGGTCTCGATTACGACGAAACCAATTGGAACGGTAGCGTCAAACGCCGCGGGGTCGAAATTTCTTGGGACCAGACAAAAGACCCAGCTCAGATTCAATCGATCAAATCCTCTGACGGAATCGAAACGACCTTTGGTTATAACAGTGAGAACCATGTCAATAAAATCTCCCGTCCATCTGGCCTTCAAACCAATCCAGTCGGATACGAAGTCAATCTGACCTATACTGCCCACTCACTCTCAGACATTGAAACACCTCGAAAGGTGCAAACCGACTCTGGAATCCAAATCAGTTCTACTTCCATTCACCATTTTGGATACGACACTCGATTGAGCTTGCTAGAGGATCGATGGTCAACCGGCTCAACGACCGATGCGGTTACGACTTTCAGCTATGACAACTCTACCCAATTACTCAAATCGATCCAAAAAGGAATTGATACCGCTTTCGAGGTAACGCCTGCCATCGCGGCTGCACGGATCGGTTGCCAGCCTGAGTCCCTCTTCGGTTACTTCAAGCAGACCACCACCGATCTGCAAAAATGGGACGCTGCGGCGATCCAAAGATCGTCCGGAATTCAGTCCCTAGGCAGCACGGATATGAAAAAGAAATATTTCTACCGTGCCGATGGCGTCCTGACCAAAACGCAGAACTCGGTCAACAATGTCGTGGACACGCAAACCGAACGAAGCTGGACCTACAATCCCTTTGGCGATGTCGCATCCTATCGCGACTCTCAAGGACGTGTTACCCGCTACTGGCAAGACTACCAAATACCCGAGAAAACGGTTGTCGCTGGCGCAACGCAGGGCCCAAGCGACGATTGGCTCTTCCATTCCTCGGACTACCGTAACAATAAAGTAGTGCAGTTCAGTATTGCCGGTCTAACCCAATACTTCTACGAAACGGGTGCCAGTGTTGCCAATTCAATTGGCCGTCTACTCAACGTCAAAGACTTCGTAAAGATCGACTCATTGGGCACCTCCGTTCCAGGCGGCCCTGAACAGCAATTAAACGCGCGGTACGAATACGAGTCCGATGGCAGGATTAAGTCAACTCGCATCGCTCGAGGTTCCGACATGCGGATCGATGGCTTTTCCAACAATGAATCCGATATCGAACGGACGTACACATACAACAACGACGGATTTCTCTGGAAAGAAACCAACGTCCATGGACTTTTGTCGACCTATACATACCTCAATCGGAGACTCGATACTCTACGGGTCTTTGACGCCGTTTCCAACCTAACTACCGACACAAAATACACCTACGACATCTTCGGGTTTCTCGATAAAGCAGTCACGAAAAAGGCTGACGCCACAATTCTCTCGACGCAAGACGAAAGCCTTGACTCCGATGGCAACCTGCTAGCCAGTAAACTCACCGTAGGAAGCAATGGCATTATCGTTTCCAATGAAAAATATACGTACGATTCAGTCGACCGCGTTCGATCGACCTTGGACGCACTCAACACGCTCTCGACATGGGACTACAACACATCTGGCCAGCTTGTCTCGTCGACTCTTGCAAGTGGTGCCGTGTTCACGCCAAAGTGGACGCTCGGTGAAACCAATATCGCCCAAACGACCGCCCATGAATACTACTCCGATGGATCCCCGAAAAAGATAACCCTTCCTTCTGGCGACTTCCAGGAATTTTTCATGGACCCCGTCCATTTTCAAAACTGGAAACTCACAAGCGGCATTGCCGATTCGACGATTGGTACATCCACTTTTCAAGTCAGTGAATCCACCGCCGATAGATTTGGACGCATCGTTCAGGAACGCGATCTACTTCTCGGTACTTCTATCAACTACGCCTACCAAGACCGTCGATTGGATCTGCCCACCCAAATCACTAGCCAGGTGGTGGTCGACAAACACGGCACAACAGCAAATTCGATCACTGAGAAACGATACGATGCCCGTGGCCAAGTCATTTGGGAAAAACAGGGACCGCTCGCGGCCCATGACTTCGTCTATGACCAGGCAGGGTTCCTTGTCAGAACCGCCACTATTACGGATTCCAAATCAGGCGCCGAGTTTATCTACGACGTGCTTCCCAGTGGATTGATAAGTCGCCAACGCGAAAATCGACACAGCCTCGGCGCTTCTCAGTCGATCGATACAGAAATGAAGTACGATCAATCCGGCAGACTGATCGAAACGATCGATGCATTGCAGTCGGACAAAAAACCTGCGTCTCAACGCGAAAAGGAGGTAGTACCCGCAACCACTAAATATGCCTACGAGGGAAATCTTCTTCTTGAAACCCATACCGATCGAAACAAAGTCGAAAGCAAGAAGTGGTACAACGGGACCTCCCAGTTGGTCAAAGAAACCAATCCACAAGGCGGAACAACTGACTATGAATACGACGAAACCGGTCGAATGGACTTGTCATTATTTACCCCTCCAGCCGCCGACACCCAAGTACCAACGCTCGAAACGCTTTACTTATACGATGCTTTAGGGCGCTTGCGCAAGCAGCGTGTTACCGCCAATACCACCGGTCCGATGAGAACGACCTATATCGACTATTCGAGCCAAGGCTTTTGGGACACGGTCACTACCGAACCCAACGGCGGTCTATCGTTGGTCAAAACCGATTCGATTGGGCAACTGGTAGCAACTATCTCACAGGCTGGCACGAATCCTGGCGATACATTCTTCCCCGCGACCTTCAATTCCAATACGTACGAATACGATCGAGGTCTCCATATTGCGACTCTAACGAGCAAGATCGCCAATTCGCCCGACTTCAATCTATCCCTCCCAACCATGGAGAACGCCAGCAGTCGCAACACACGGGTCTCGCTTCTCTCGCCAGCGGGTAGCGTCCTCTATGCTCGAGATAGCAACGGAACGCTTTCGAATGATTTGAATGCGGTCATAACGACCTATGATACGGCCAATCGGCCTGTCTCCTCCAGGGTCAATTCGCAAATCACTACCTACGCCTACGATGATGGATTATTAACCGGCACGGGCCTTCTTAGAGCGCTGACAACACCAGGCTCCCGGCCCCAATACACTATTTACGACTCGGCTGGCAACAAGTTACGCGTTTCCGACACGGCCGATGGCAAGGGTCTCAGCACCTACTCCTGGAGCTACGATGAACTCGGGCGGGTAAGATCCGAATCCATTGTCGTAGGTGGTTCTGGGGAAAAGACTTGGGAATATGCTGGTGTAACCACGAAATCGACTGATCTCAATGGATGGATTACGACGCACATCGCTGGACTCAATGGTCGGTCCCTTGCCGAGCAGGTTTCACGAAAATCGCTTACATCTACCGCCACGTCCCCGATCCTTAGACAACTGGACTTTGCTTACGATTCGTTGGGACGGTTGGTTTCGGTAGCCGACAACGCTCCGGTTTCAGTTAGCGAGACTTTTGTTTACAATGACGATAGCGTTTTGACCTCAACGACTACCAACCACAGCTTGCTCGGTCAGTCGATCACGGTCGATCGAGGATTTGATCTGGCGAACATCAGGAACTCGTTGTCGATGCGGATTGGAAATAGTCTCGATTTCAAAAACACGTATACCGAGGATGGCTTGGACCGTGTGATTACCCAGTCGGGCCAATCTGGCGGCAATGCGGTCGCGACCAAGCGTGTTCGCCAGACCCGAAACGCCGATGGTCGCATCGCCCGCATCCAGCGTTTTTCGTCGACCGACCAAAGCGCTTCGAACTTGGAAGCGGTAACCGGCTTTGGTTATGACGTTCTAGGCCGCAACACGGGCATCACCCATTCCAAATCCGATATCCCAGTCGGAGAATTCTGGAATGGACTTGGTATTGCATTACCCGCCAGCATCTCGTCCTCCGACGTCCTGGGCGCGTTCTCCAATAGTTTCGATACCTTCAGCCGAGTCCAGAAAACTTCTTCGTATCGAGATGGCACCTCCGCTACGTATGTCTACGACGCCAAGAACCAACTCGACACAGCTGGTTACTCAGCGATCACTGACTTGCCCCAGCCGTTCGGCTTGCCTGGAGCCGAAAACTACGATTTCGATAGCAATGGCAATCGCGTCGCTGTGGGGCAAGCAAGTTCCGTAACGGCCCCGCAACATGATCGAATTGTTTCGGATGGGACCTTCTCATACGAATACGATTTCGTAGGCAATATCACTCGCCGTACCGCTGCCTCGGGTGCAGTTAAGGAGTTTAACTGGGACTATCGCAATCGACTAATCAAGGTAGTTGATCGCGTATCCCTGACGAGCCCGCCGACCCAAGAAGTTCGTTTTGACTACGACGCGTTCAACAATCGGATTGCCAAACGTGTGGACATTGGGGCGAACGGTTCCATTGAATCCAGCGAAGCCTACGTTTGGGCCGAAGGCCAGGTTGTGGCACGTTTTGTGGACTCCGACGGCCAAGCAAGTGCACAGCCATTCCGATTGGCCAATCGCTATTTGTGGGGTGATTCGGTAGATCAATTGTTTTCGGACGAGCAGTTCCTGAACAATAGCGGTCCAGCGGTAGATAGCACGACGGCATCGCCGACGGCGGGAACGACACTTTGGGCGCTAACGGACCAGTTGGGTTCTGTTCGAGATCTGGTCGATAACGGGGGGGTTGTGCGAGAGCATTTGGTCTACGACTCGTTTGGCAATCGCGTTCGAGTGGACCACTACGATGCTACGGGCACTCCAGTGAATGGTTTGGACGCGGGCGTAGTGGACGAGCTATTTGGCTACACAGGTCGTGAATGGGATTCGGATGTAGGCCTTCAGTACAACCGAGCACGTTGGTACGACCCGGCTGCGGGCCGCTGGCTGAGCCAAGACCCCATCGGCTTCGCCGCTGGTGATGCAAATTTGTATCGGTACACAGGCAACTCGCCTACAAACCGTACGGATCCATCTGGGCTTGATTGGGAATGGCAATGGGAGTGGCACCATCTGTTGCCACAAGCGATCTTCGGGAATAAGGGTATCCCAGGAATTGACATTAATGCATCCGAGTATGGTTACATGCTGCGTGGGATTGACCATAGAGGTGCCAATGTAGGAATTCATGCGTCTGGTTGGGACAAGAGTTGGCGAGATTGGCTTGGGAAGCAGGCTGATGACGGTGTAAGGCTCACAAAAGAACTAGTCGACAAGCGATTGGGTGAGATGCTTTGTGAATTCGACCTACCAAACAAAGGCTTTGCAGCAAAGTTTGGTTACGAGATGCGAGAGCAGGCATACAAGGCGGCCCATGCGATGTGGATGGCAGGAAGGCCGATCGCAAGTAAAGCGCTTTCAAAGAGTTTCGTCGCTGCGAGAGAAGCTTTGGAGACGGCATCCCATCATGTGCCGCGAGTTCCAGTTCGCGGTGTGAAGTTCGGAGGACCATTTGGGTTCCTCGTCGGAATTTTCGCGGGAGTGGCTTTGGGAAGTGAAGACGCTCCGGGCGAGGCTTTTGACTCACTATTGCTTGGGTCTCGGATGGGAGGCTCAGAATGGCGTCCAGATCCGTATGGTTGGTGGAATGACTATCAACGTGAGTTGGATAGGATGCAAGCTGATCGTGACTCATATCAACAGTACCTCAACAATTGCCCTCGTCCTCCCGATGACTTCTGGGGACCATTTGAAGAACATGTAAGGATCAAATGATCGGTAACACTATAGTTACGGTCTCTGGGTTGTCTCAGTTTTTGGGGACACCTTTGATACGTGAATATCATGATGCATTCTTCAATGGTATAGCGCACCGTCGCGGTGAGTGGAGCCCATTTGAGACAAATGGAATGGACGCGACGACATTGGATATTCCAATTCTTCAGATCTGGAGCAACCAGTTCTATGTTGCACACTATAGCCTTCCGGGATCATGGCCAGTTGTTTCCGAGGTTGTTCGACAGGAGCTGGCCGACGTTTCATCGGTAAAATTTTTGCCGGTCCTGGAGGAACGAACGGTTGACTATCCTTGGAAGATTGGGGAACCAATCAGAATTGAGCCGGGTGACATGTGGCGAATCCAATTGCTCGAGAGTCTTCCGGCAGTTGAGCCAACCAAGCTTGGGACACGATTTGAGATGGTAAGCTATCGCTACAAGAAGATCATCGGCGCATATGAAGCAAAAAATAGGACGGAGTTGTTGCTTGGAACGCCTCCGTCGACTGAAACGTTTGAATACCACTACTGCGATTCATTCCTAAAGGACTATCCTGTTCATTGGGTATCTGGTTCGATGGTCTTCCGGGAAGACATTTGGAAGAGGGTCGAATCGTACATTGATAGGCCGTTCTTTACCATTCGAGAATTCGAATTGGCGAGCGATTAAAGCGAGACAGAAAAGAGTCTAGTGCTTTGTGACCACTAAGAATTAGGGTTGTAGCCACACTTTCCAAAGTGTGGGGAACTGCGAAATACCAACGTGCTTCCCACAGTCTAGGCGACCGTGGCTACCATAAAATTAAGCTGTAACGCAGCACTAACCATCCGATTTATGAGTCTTCAATCCCCGGTCAGTCACGATTGCCACAGTGGATACATCACTTCCGGCGAAACGAGTACTCGCCTTGTTATGTTGACGATTGGATGCCCTCGAATGATCTGATGTACTCTCAAATTCCGAAGTGACTTCGCTCTGAACAGGCGGCGACAAGAGCGCATCTAACGAATAGACAACGACGGTCGCCGCCGCACTTTTCGCCACAGTTGCGAATGTTGCCCGCTGCAAGACGCATTTTTGGCTGCTGGTCTGTTAGTAAAGTACAGAACTGAAAACGGCGGTCATGGATGCCGCCGATTGTAAGGCTGGGATGGCATGGATGCCAGTCTGGTCGCCATCGGCACGAGAGCGGGGAAGGAAGTTCGAAAATTTGAATGGAGAAGGTTGGGGGCGGCCTAATGAGCCCATCCATCCAGGCGTGTGGGCGGATTCCACTTTCCTACAATTTGCAATGTCGCATCTTGACGCCGACGTTTGAGACGCTTGTGTCCTCAGTTCTCGCAAAATGTAACAGTTCGAACGAGATGTTCAGTTTTTTTCCGTAGGCCTTCTTCACACCGGACTATCGTGGGTAGAATTCCACTTCAACCGTCGATTTGAGAACGGAAATGACGTCATAAACAAGCATTGTGTACCGAACGATTCAAGCTGAACCACAATCCAAAACGGAATCGATATGCCTGATGAAAACGAGTTCATCGCTTACAAAATTTATCCGAATGGCATAACAAGACTTGAAGCCTCGCCGATTGCAAGAGATTGGATGGACGATACCGATAATCGGTTTGCTTATCGATGCTTGCCAATGGTGCTGGCCAATCAGTCTGGGTGGATTCTACGTACGATAGGAGACATTCGTGCGTATTGGTTCGGTGGGGACAAAAGAACCGATGTCAAAATTGAGACAGAGGGAGGGCACGCAGCGAATTCCGTACATAGCATGTTTGGTTCCGGGATTATTACCTTTACGTTTCCATTATTGTTTCGAACTCCAAAGGGAATTAACCTTTGGGTAAAGGGCCCGTCCAATTGGATCAAAGACGGTGTCCAGCCTCTCGAAGGAATAGTTGAAACGGACTGGTCCATTTCAACATTCACGATGAATTGGAAAATAACTCGCGTTGGGGAGTGGATACATTTTAAGGATGACGAGCCCTGTTGCATGCTCGTCCCTATTCCTAGAAGCCTCGCCGAAAGCTTAGAACCTCGATTCGAGTCTTTGGAAATCAATCCAACCTTAAGCGAAGAATACAATCGTTGGCAGTCCGACCGGGCGGGATTTCTAAAAGACCTTGAGGCAAAAAAACCTGAGGCCGTACAGGTTGGGTGGCAAAAGGACTATTTCCAAGGTCGAAACACAACTGGAGAAAAATTTGAAGAGCACCAGACCAAGCTCACATTGCGTCCATTTTCAGACAAATAGTTATGCGTGGCGTGTAACTGGCAATCACACCTCTACTAACGTCGCGATAGTATGGCTCATCCGAATAAACTTGAAACATGGCAGTGGAAGTACCAGCGTTTTAGCGACGGTGGTCTAGCTTTTCGAAAGAGTTTCGATTGATTTGAGCGAGATTTGGTGATTGGTGCACCAAGTCGAACCTAGTGGAAGAATGTCTCTGTTTTGCGCTTGGTTAGAGTATGGCTCCCTCAACTCTACCAACCCCGTCAAACTTTGTTTGACCGCCGGGTTAAGTATCTAAGCCGTCGATGGTTCATTGAACTGTCGGCGGCTTTTTTCGTTTTTCCGCGTGGTTTTTGCAGGCTCAGACGCACTTTGGGCCTATCTCCGCAGATCTCTGGCTCTCCAAGTAGAGACTCTCTATCGCCGCACTCTGCGCCCCCTCTCCAAGGTCTCGGGACCGAAAATCTCTGACTCTCTTGTCTCTCTGACCTTCGGCTTATGTGATTTTCTCGCTCCGAGAGACTCTCCAGAGACCGCCCCAAGAATGCCGTTTTGGCCTGCAAAAAATCATTCTGCGGGACGTCGTACGGCCAAATTGCATAGATATACCTGAGAAGCGGTTTGGTCCGGTTCGGTAGGTTGAATGTGCTTAAACACGACTCAGGAGGTTATATGTCCGAGATAGTCTCGCCGGCGGAGCAGGTAAAGAGGGTGGCAACCCTGCTGGGACGGGCGGTCCTGCGATGGAAACGTGAAAACGAACGATTGTCAGAATCTTCGGAAATCAACTCGAACTCTCTACCCCGATCGCTTGATTCTCGTCCGGTTTCCTCGCTCTCTGTGACTGGTCAAAACGACGAGGCAACGGGCCTCGACGAGACCAGTTCAGAGTCCGAGATGAATTCAAACAACCATGTGCGAGGATCAACAAACAAAGATCGCCGCCTTGATCGTCGAAGCGATATGGCGACGAGCAAACAAGCTGGCCGAGCAACAGGCGATCGCAATAGCACAGCCGGCCACGCCGCCCGACAAACCGAAGCACAGCGGCCAGGAGGGCGACGATGAGTCCTAATACGAAGGTCAAGCTGGCAGAGCTGTCCGAGCTAACCATCGGCCAGCTTGCAGCCAAATACGAAAAGCTGTTCGGCGAGAAATGCCGCTCGAGAAATCGACGCTATGTCTATCGCAGAGTCGCCTGGAAGATGCAGGCCGACGACGAGGGCGGACTTAGCGAACGCGCCATCCTGCGAGCCACAGTCATCGCCGGGGAGTCGCTGCTTCGGGTCACACCGCCCGCCGCACGCAAATCCAAGAAAGAAGTCCCCGCGACCATTCCGGCGAACTGGGACCCGCGCCTTCCACCTCCAGGGCAGGTGATCGAGCGTCACTACAAGGGCAAGCTCTTGATAGTGTTGGTCATGACGGATGGCTTTGAATTCGACGGCGAACGCTACAAGTCGCTAACCGCAGTCGCGCGTGCTATCACCGGATCGCACTGCAACGGTTTCCATTTCTTCAAATTAGGACAATCCAAATGAATCGCAAGAAACCTGAAGAAGATCGAAGTCGCATCCGTTGCGCGATCTACACTCGCAAATCCACCGAGGAGCGGTTGGACCTTGAATTCAACTCGCTTGACGCCCAACGAGAAGCGGCAGAGTCATTTATTGCAAGCCAGAAGTCCGAAGGCTGGGTTTGCCTGCCCAAGCACTATGACGACGGAGGATTCTCGGGTGGCAACCTCGATCGACCCGCGTACAACGAGTTGATGAAGGATATCGAGGCGGGCGAAGTTGACTGTGTGATTGTTTACAAGGTCGATCGACTAAGCCGCTCGCTATTCGACTTCGCGCAGACCATGAGGAACTTCGATGCCAATGGTGTTTCCTTCGTTTCGGTGACTCAGCAGTTCAACACGACCAATTCGATGGGTCGATTGACGCTAAACATTCTGTTGTCGTTTGCGCAATTCGAGCGTGAAATCATCAGCGAACGTATCAGCGACAAGATCGCGGCCCAGAGACAAAAGGGTTTATGGTGCGGCGGGCAGCAAGTTCTAGGCTACGACGTCGATCGCTCTTCGCTTAGCCCCAAATTGGTCGTCAACGCACAAGAAGCAGAGATGGTCCGCGAGATCTTCAATTCGTATCTGAGTCTGCAATCGTTGCTACCGGTAGTCCAGAAACTAGACCAGCTTGGTGATTCGTTCGAAGTATCGCGTGATTCGCAAGTCGTCTGCAAGTTGAACCTCCGATCGCTTGCGGCGCGTATCGTCGATGCCCTCGAAGGACGCGTCGATCACAGCTTTACATCCTCGGACGCAAAAGCGCATCGCATTGGACGCCTGCCACCAAATCTTGCATCGGCTCCAATCCACCTCTGTATTCGCACTGATGATGAATCGCTTCTGGGGGCAGCCTCTTCGCTCGCAGGCTCAACATACTCTGTAATACTTGTTCCGACGCTCCGCCACACCCGCATAGATGTTGACGCTCTTGCCGCACAATTTAAGACGATCGTTGTGGCGCTCGATGAACTAATTGTTGAGTGCGATGGGCGGTGGCAGTGCCAGCTACAGATGCTGGATGAGTTGCGAAACCGTCTCGGCATCGGAGACACCGCTGATGTAAATTCATTCAGACTCGAAGGTGAAAACTACCAGATTCGATTCTCAGGTAGACAGATCTCGTTGTCGAATTCAGTGGGGCTGTGGTACCTGCGTGAGTTCTTAACTCATCCCAATCAGGTATTTGATCCCGTTGAACTTGAGGCCGCCCGGACTGGAGTTCGCGGCCGCTCGTCGAACAGTTCGACTGGCGAAACTTTCGACGCAGAAGCACGTCGAGAGTATGCACGGAAACTAGTGGAAGTGGACGAAGAGATTTCAGAGGCCGCTGGATTCAATGACCACGCGAGCATCGAACGGTTGCAGTCAGAACGACAAACGCTCGTTGATTACATTTCCAAAGCCACCGGCAAAGGCGGGAAAGCACGCGTCGCGACCGATGCATCCAAGGCTCGAAAAAACATCCGCCAGCAGGTCAATCGCGATATCGACCGCATTAGCAAGTCTTGCCCCGATTTGGCCGATCACCTATGGATGCATCGAGGCGAATACAAACGTATTGGGCCCGTTTGCTTGTGCGATATGGTCAGCAACGCGTTTCTTGCAAGACGCGACATAATCGCTCGTGTCCGCTGGGACGAAGCGATCAAGACCTACGAACACTGGGAGTTCTTCTACCGAGCCAGTCGACTTGAACATTTGCAAATAGCGGTGACTGTCGATTGCTCGGTGGTCCATGCCCATGTCGGTGCCAAGCCCTATGGCGATTTGCGAGGTCGACCCAAGTTCCGAGCGATGGGACTTCGCAAACACGGCTTTCATTCAATGCGCTATCCAGGAGGAGGGATCGTCAATGCGTGATCGTGTAACCTTTTGCGTCAAGACCATTCATCGCCCGCATTGCTGTGCAACGCTCGTCCGTTCGATCTACGAGCAGTGCGGCGATAACAGGCCGTTGATCCATGTGCTCGATGACGGGCGACCGGACTTGCG
>JAYTVM010000321.1:0-4721 GCA_043743995.1 Pirellula sp.
GTGAGACGGTAGTCGATTCCCTCGATCATGGATACGAATTTTCGAATCGGTATCGAGATGCATCCATTTATCAAAACGAAATTGTTGAATTCAATTAAATCACTAATCAGGAATGAAGTGAAGTCATGAAGAAGACCGTATTTTGCTCGATACTTGCCATTTCATTCTCCTTTTCCAGCTTGACGTGGAGTCAAGACTTCGTCGGTGGATTGCTTGGCGATCAGGGAGCGGGCGCAAACAACGTTCAACCAGCAAACTCGCCAGGAGGACTTCGAGGTGTGATTCGAGAACAAATTCAGAATGCAATACAACCAAATGCGTTGGGAGGACAAAACACTTCGCCCAATGTTCAGGCTCAAGGAGGATCGCAAGTAAACGGCCAAGTTGGTAACTCGCAGATTCAAGGTAGTACTCAATTAGGTGGAAATACTGCAACCCCGCAACAGAACATTCCCAATCAGCTTGGGGCCGGCTCATCGGTCGGTTCTCAATTGCTTGGAGTCTTGAGGGGGAACCTCAACGATCATGCAACCGTTGGGCAAGATGGAACCGTTCGATTCCGCAACGACGTCAATCCGCAGTTACGGGGCATGGGAATTCTTCCTAATGACCAACTCATTGACGCGAATGGCCAGAGCATTCGAGACTTGACTGCCGCGAACTCTTACCTGCAAGCCAATCAGAATCTTCGTGTAAAACGAAATGGGCAGATTGTGACGCTTCAACAACCCTTGTCCCAATCGAGATCAAACACGAGTCAACTTGGATGGTCGTTTGGAACAAGAAACAATGGTGTTTACATCTCTTCGCTAGTCTCCAACGGCATAGCAGCACAAGCCGGTTTGCGAGCGGGCGACCAGATTGTTAGCATCAATGGCAATCCTGTAGGCCGCTCCGACGATATTTCGAACTACATGTTGCAAGCTAAGAACTCGACCACGACGATCGTATATTTTCGCAATGGCCAGACTGGCGAAGCTGTTTTCAATCCATCCAGCCAGGATAACAATCCCAGAATTGCACCTCAGTCCATTCAGTCCAAGCTGGACCAAATCGAACGATTGGTAGGCGAGATTCGAGCAGAGTTATCATTGCCGAGGTAAATGTCAGTCTCGTTTCCGGGCACCGCGTCAACAGCGAGATCTTAAAGCTGGAATGAATCCCCGCACGCCAAATTCTATGCGACCAAGCCTTTGGTGATCAGCATGAACACATCCTCGAGGCTTGGGTCTTTGTCGCTGAAGGACTTCATCTTCACGCCGCCCGCTATCAAATGCTCCATCAATGCTGCGAGACCCTCGTCATCGGTTTCCAATTCGGCGGTTGCTTGATTGCCATCGATGTCCAGTCCCCTCAAAGTCGGATCGCTTCGCAAAATGGAAATCCCCGCATCTTGATTGCCGATAAAACGGATCTCAACAATGCGGTTGCGTCGAATCTTGCGGTACACCGAATCGATTGGCCCGTGCATCAGCATTTCGCCGCGTTCGATGATTCCGATCGAAGTGCAGCAGTCCGCTAGTTCCGAAAGAATGTGGCTGCTGATCAGGATCGTCTTGCCCATTCGGCGAAGTTCTTTCAGCAAGGCTTTGACTTCGATGCGAGCGCGAGGGTCCAAACCGCTCGTCGGTTCGTCCAAGATGAGCACGGGTGGGTCATGCACTAGTGTTTTGGCCAAGCACAACCGTTGCTTCATTCCGCGCGACAGGCCGTTGACGAAGTCATCCCGTTTGTGCGTTAGATCGAGCAACTCAAGAACGTCGCCGATGACTTGCTTGCGTTGCGTTCGCCCGATTTTGTATGCGACCGCAAAAAAATCAAGGAATTCCCAGACCTTCATGCCGTCATAAACGCCGAAATCATCCGGCATATATCCGATGCTTCGCCGAACGTCCATTGGGCTCTTATTAACGCTGAAGCCGTTCACACTTCCGTCACCGCGGGTGGCTTTGAGCAAAGTGGCAAGAAATCGTATGGAAGTGCTTTTGCCGGCACCGTTGGGACCGATAAACCCGAACAGCTCCCCTTTCTCAATTTTCATGGTTACGTTTTTGACGGCCGTGAATTCGCCGTAGTCCTTGCCAAAATCGTTCAATTCAATCATGGAGTGTTCGCATTGAGAAAATGGAGGTTCATACGCCGTGGCCTGCGGCTCGGGGTTAAACGCAATACCGTTCAATTATTTGTTTAACAGTCAGCCGAAGGCGTACTCGATACCATTAACGTACGCCTACGGCTAACGGTTAAACGGAATTTTTGCAAAATCGGGTTTCATTGAACGGTATTGGGATTAAACGATTGTACACTAACCCACGCATACCGATCTGACTCAGCTCGAAATCAAGGCATCGAATTCTGCCTCCGTCAGTACCGGAACACCTAAACTTTGAGCTTTGTCTAGCTTGCTACCGGCCGCTTCACCCGCAATCAAAAAGTCGGTCTTCTTGGAGACGCTGCTGGCCGCTCGGCCACCCCGTTGTTCGATTAGCCGTTCGATTTCATCGCGAGAGTATTTGCTGAGCGAACCAGTTACGACCACTGTTTTTCCGGCAAAGACTCCGGAACTATCAAATGCGTCCTCGGCGGTCGCGTCCAAAAAAACGCCAGCCGATCGAAGTTGCTGAATCAATTCGAGCCCGTCGTCGCTATGGAAAAAGTCATAGACGCTTTGGGCGATAATGGGCCCGATTTCGTTGGTACTGCCAATGGTCTCTAATTCGGCGGCCATCAAGCTCTCCATGCTCCCAAATCGCCGTGCCAGGATTTGAGCAACGCGTTGCCCTACGTGTCGAATCGAGATGGCATTGAGAACTCGAGTCATCCCGCGGCTCTTGCTGTTTGCTATGCCCTGCAAAAGGTTCTCGGCAGATTTCTTGCCCATGCGTTCGAGCGACATGAGCTTGCCGAGCGTCAGCGAATAAAGATCGCCAAAGGAACTGACCCTATTGCCATCTACCAACTGGTTAACGAGCTTGTCTCCTAAGCCTTCGATATCCATGCAGTCACGGGTTGCGAAATATCGCAGCCTTTGTCGCCATTGGGCAGGGCACTGCTTCGATACGCATCGGATGTAGACCCCCTGTGGATCCTTGACCAATTCCGATTTGCATTCGGGGCAATGCGTGGGAAAAACATACGTAGGTAATTCGGTTTCCCGGCGGTGTTTTTCGACTCGGACAATGTGCGGAATGATCTTGCCCGCTTTTTCAACGACCACCCAATCCCCAATCCGGACATCCTTGCGTTCAATCTCCTCGATGTTGTGCAAGGAAGCTCGGCTAACGGTCGTGCCAGCCAGCTCAACGGGCTGGAGTTCCGCCACAGGGGTAACGGTCCCCGTCTTGCCAATTTGCGTCGTAATGTCGAGGAGTTGAGTTACGGCTTCGTACTTTTCGATCTTGTAGGCAATCACCCAGCGAGGGCATTTCGATGTCGTACCGAGGGTTTCCCGTTGTTCGAGCGAGTTGACCTTCACGACAAGTCCGTCCACTTCGAAATCCAAAGCGTGCAGTTCTTCGACAAGCCGGTTGCAATGAGCGATCGCATCCTCGTTGTTGGCAAAGAATCGAACGTCGGGAGTTGTGGGGATTCCTAACTCTTTGACTCGATTCAAAAAATCCATGTGGTTGCGGACATGGAATCCATCGCAGAATCCGATACCGTGACAAAAGAAACGGAGTTTGCGTTGAGCGCAGAGCTTGGAATCAAGCAGTTTGATAGAACCCGCGGTTAGGTTTCGGGTGTTTTTGAATTCCGATTCGCCGGCCTTAGCACGCTGTTCGTTGAGGGTGACCAAGTCAGCGTTGGTCATGTAGATTTCGCCGCGAAACTCGAGGGATTTCGGGACCTTTGCTCCGAGCAAGCGTTGCGGAAGACCTCGCAGCGTTCGAATATTGTGTGTGATATCATCACCGACCTCGCCATTGCCTCGCGTCACCGCTTGGACGAGCAACCCGTCGTCGTAGCGAATCGAGGCAGCCACTCCGTCCACTTTAAGTTCGACAACCCACTCGATGGCTTCGCCTAGAAGCAGTTTCTCGGTTCTCGTAAAGAAGTCTCGAAGCTCTTGTTCCGAATACGTGTTTTCGATCGAAAGCATGGGGACACGATGCGCGACTTGGACTAGCCCTTCCAGCGGTTTATCCCCGAGCCGTTTCGTTGGGCTATCCGGTGTCGCAAGTTCTGGAAACTCTTTTTCCAGGTCGGTGAGTTCGCGAAGCTTCCGATCGTAGTCGAGGTCCGTGATAGTAGGCGTTGCTAGAACATAATAGTTGTGGTCATGCTCTCGAATCTCTCGGCTCAATTCGGCAACGCGTAACTCGGCGTTATTTATGACAGGCTTGTTTGGCATCTATCAGCCACTCACTTCAGAGGAAGGTGGTACAGGTGTTTCTACGTCGGGCATGGATCCCTCCGTCGGCTCTGCCAGGAATCGATAACCGGCGTCCCGAAGCGTTAGGAAGTGCTTTGGTTTAGCCGGATCCGATTCGAAAATCTTTCGAAGCCGCAGCATAAACTGATCAACGCTTCGAGTTTGCATTTCCCCATTGACGTCCCAAACTTCGGAAAGCAACTCTTGACGACTAATCACTCGTCCTTGATTTTCAACAAAATAGCGGAGCAGTTGAAGTTCCTTGTGCGTCATTTTGATGTCGCGATTTTCGACTCGAACTTCATAGGTTTCGAAGTTGATCGAAGCCTTGCCGAACGTGATGCTGGTC
>JAYTVM010000322.1:0-4711 GCA_043743995.1 Pirellula sp.
TCCAACTTTAGTCCGAGGGCCCGCAAGTTGCGATCAAAAAATCGCAACCACCCCTGCCACCCTGCGAAAATGGCTGGTTCTTAGTTGCGATTGATATGAGCTGAAGAAACTGGGAATCGAGTCGCTAACTCGAAACACTGTGAAGAACATTCTCAAGCGGAACGGCTACGACGTTGGTCCCAAACGCGGACCTGGAACATGGGATGAGTTTCTCAAACGCCATGCGAAAACTATGTGGCAATGCGATTTCTACTCGAAGAAGGTTGTCTCGAAGACTGGTCTCCGCGACCTATTTGTCATGATCTTCCTTCATTTGGAAACACGTCGAGTCTTCATCACGCCAGCAACATACAATCCCGATGAAGCCTGGGTCCTCGAACAAGCAGATGCGTTCCAGCAACACCTGAAGAACGAGAAGCTCTCGTGCAAAATCCTGATGCACGATCGCGATACTAAGTTCACGAAATCGTTCAACGAGACATTTTCGGCGGGCAAACGAGGCGTGAAGATATCAGCCTTCCGGTCGCCCAACACCAACGCATACGTCGAGCGATTCATCCAGTCGCTGCAGCAAGAATGTCTCGACCATTTCGTAGTCTTCGGCAAAGCCCACTTCGATCATCTATGTTCGGAGTATCGCGAACATTATCAAATCGAAAGGCCTCATCAATCTCTTGCGAATGAAGTCCTTCCGGTTGCCAAGGACAAGCGTCGGAAGAAGTCGAAGAAGCAGTTAAGCGAACCTGAAACGATTCCACTGTCGCGTATCCGCTGCAAAGAACGGCTTGGAGGCTTGCTGAAGCATTACTCGCGGAAAGCAGCGTGACCTTGAATTGCTATACTTGTAGTTTCTCCAGTCAAAAAATGCCTGGTAACGCCTTCATCATCCAAGGCACCCACTCGGGAACTAAATCCGGCTGACCTCCCGTCAAGTCAATTACCATCGGGCGATTGACTTCATTTAGATATAGCGCGATCAATTCGGACGCGGACAAAAAACTCGAATGGGACAAGTTGGCGTTCAAGAGCGCGAAGGGGACGTAACAGTACCAGCATCGCCAATTGCAACTCGCGTTTTGAAATACTTGTGCCGTCAAATCGTCTGTCGTTTTCAAACCGAGTGCTTTGCACGCAGGATCAATTGGAAGTGGATTTGAAGGCCAACCATCGGAAGTCAATCGCCGAAAATGCCGTATCCTTCCAAATCCATCGCAGTTCGTTGGAGCGGAAAGGTCCAATTCCTGTTCACTACCGGCCAATCGTGTCACGAGCAATCGATTCGACGACAGGTCAACAGACTTTTGGCGCAGAATGGTAGAGAATTTGTCTGTGTCGATCGTCTTGCCCATTTTTCTAATCCTTTCGAACCGATGGTACATGTTGGCCACGGTCCTGTAAGTCAGGAAGACGTTCTTCAAGAAACATCATGGTTAGGTTTGTGAGGTATTCGATTTCCTCGGTCGAAAGAGTTACCGTCACCGGAATGTTATGCCAATACTCCACGCATTTACGGCAACAAGATGCAGTTGCATGCTGTGCGTAATGAATAGGATTCCCCGAGCCTTCCATGGGCGTCTGCCGACCGTCGTACGGATTGTTTGGCTGAGCGATCGAAGTCTTAATTCTTGACCTAACGGCGGCCCGAAGAGCGGTTCGCCCTTTTCGCTTCGCATAGTTGAGAGCCCGTTGGTCAATCTCGACATGCCAAAAATGATGGCGAATCAATTCATGCTTCAACGCATCAAATGTGTATTCAGCGTCTTCCAACTCGCGTCTGTGCAATCGGTCCCAGTCTACAAGATCTACGCCACATTCACGGCAAACTCCGACTTCATCCCTCTTCTTCATTTCTGTCGTTGCTTTGAAGCAGTGCAGATCCTTTTTGCAGTCTGTGTCGGTGCATTTGACCTTTAGTGGCTTTAGTAAATTTAACTTGAGCTTTTCCATGTTCTCTTCTCACGTAACTGGGTTTGAAAGGGCGAGCAAAAGTATCTCGCGATCATTTTGATTGAGCTGTTGCAGGTCAATACGGCCCAACAATGCGTTGCGAGCAAGCTCCCAGGGATCTTTTCCCGTGGGTTGTAAGTTCGTCGCTGCGCCCCACCAATTCACATCCGAAAGTGACAATCGAAACGCCATGTAGTTCGCAAGCGATCCGACGTCCACTCCCTCCATTTCGGCAACTGACGTTACCGACGCTTTAAGTCGCTCAACTCTTCCTCCGGCAAGATCTACACACATGGAAGCAAGATCTTCTGCCCGACAATCCAACGAGACGTCACCGGCGAAGGCAGTAGCCTCCTGCTCTTCGTCGGAGTTGCGCCTTTCCAATGAAGTTTCGCTCTCTTCGATGACCGTTCGTTGTAATTGTTCTGGCTCTTGTCCGGCATGATAAAACTCATGCAACATGTCGTTTAGCCAACGAGCCAACGACTTTGTTTTCTGCTTCAATACGACGATGTTTCGACCGTCGGTTCGCCAGAACGCACCATGAAATGCACCGCTATCACACAATGGCAATACAGGCACTCCCAAATCCCATAAGTACGAAAGTGCCGACTCAAAACACACTTCGCCGTACTTCGACAAAATTTGATCTCGGCAATCATCAGCGTCTACAGGTATCGGCGTAGACTCTAGCCTAGGCGTTGCTTGCAGAACGAGCAGGGCAAGGTAATGGGCATACACCGTATACGCACTTACTTTCTTTTGATTTACACCACCTGGGACTTTGAAGCGAGCGATTCCAGCCGCCTCTGATCGCAGTCTTAGAGGTGATGAACTCGCAAGTTCATCCGTCTGCCAGCCAAACACTCGACTAACCGTCGATGCAGCGAGCCAATAATCTTCATGGGTTGGGACCGTTGCTGACGTCGTAAAACGGGCAGCGATAGCGGGTGGGAAAACTCGATTCATTAAGAAAGCTCGTTCGATTCCGACCGATTCAAGCCGATCGAACAAAGCGGGCACACTTTCTACTTGCGTCGGTAGAAACACTTCTTCACGTACGGTTATTCCGAGCGCCTCAACTACTTCGCGAAGTCGAGCCATACTTGCTGTCCGATAGTCTGTGGACTCGTATCGTTGAAGCTGCTGTTCCTTCATTCCAAGACGTTCTGCGAGGTCTTTTTGACTAAGACCTAAAGCAATTCTGGACTTTACTAGTGCTTTAGGAAGCTCGTCAAAAGACCCAACTTCAATCACGCTGTGCTTTCCAGACCGTAGTGAGTCGTATTCATAAAGTTGCCCTCGCAAGATTTCGAGTTCGCTGGCCAACGCATTACCTTCCAGCTCGGCAAGCATCGGATCCTTTGAACTATCTGCACGCAATAAATTCAATGCGCCGGAAAATTTCTCCGCTTGAGCATTTGTAATTCGGTATTGTCGTTCGTTCTTAATCATCGCTTAAACCCTTCCTTATAGATCGAGGGCTATGATCCCTTTCTGGTTTCCAGTGTGCTTATCGATTTGGAAAAATTCCAAAAAGGTATTGCCTGCCGGATCCGCACTCGCACTCGACGGAAAGAACTCGCCAAAGAATTTCGCTTTTTGGGCAGCACGCGCGTTGGCGAACTCGAAAAACACTGGCTCGAGAGTCTTTAGCCGAAGCAGGTCAACTCCCGCAGGATCCCATGCAACGTCAAAGTCATTTGGTATAGTTTTGGCGGTTACAAAACTGCCATCCACATAAACTCTCCTGCATCCAGCGTCCCTCAGAAATGTCATCGCGTACGATAGACCGCCGACGAGTTTCCGTCGGTGCGCGGAGCTTCCAAAAGCGTTTGAGAACACATCCCAATCCACTAAATGGATGCCGGCAGGCAAATTTCCGTCGCTATTGAATGTAGGAATCATTTCAACACAACAATATCGTTGTGTTGGTTGTTCGTCAAGATCCGGTATTCGACTTTTGTCAAAACATTTGGATTTCGAGGGAAATTGGGTGGTAAACGCTTCTGGCATGAGAGCCCGGCAGTCTTCGGTGGCAAAATTTTCGCCCAGATTAGCCAATTTCAAACGAAGTCGATGGTCGTCACTCCGTCGCTTCGAAAAGAATTTTCAAGCAGGTGCCAAATCCAAGGCACATCCGATAGCAATTCAGATTCAAACCCATCGGACTCCAATCCTTCGGATTCGCACAACCCATCCGAATCCGACGGAAGCCGACCTAGTGACTCTGGTTCAGAGCCACCCAGCGAACCGCCACCAGGAAGCTCCAGCAGCGGTTGCAACAGCACCTGGATTTGGTCATGCGGTTGGGAGCTACTCGATTCGGATTGTGAAAGTCCGGAGCCACCTGAAGGCTCCGGTAGTTTCGACGGCGCGGTCATGGAGGTGGCTGCATGATTCATTGCCCTCACCTCATGTCGGATAACAAATGCCGAATCGCATCGCAAGTCGCCGAATGCAAAGTACTCGCTTCGGCGAAAGCTTGCGAAGCTTGTCAACAAGACACCAATCCGCAAGCGATCAATATTGTGACGCTCGGCATGGCGATCGTCCACCGCAAGCGACTTGGCAAGCCGATTGCTGAACTTCGCCAGTTGATGAACCAGTACAAGCCAACTGGTGAAGAGCCCATCAGCTATCGAATCAACGACTTTAGGCCCGGTCCTGGGAACGAGCTGAAGAAAATGCTCGCGTGGTTCGCTCGGCCAAGCGATTCGTGCAAGTGCGAAACACGCGCCGACACGATGAACGACTGGGGAGC
>JAYTVM010000323.1:0-4711 GCA_043743995.1 Pirellula sp.
ACCGAAACCGAGATGGAAAAGATGGCACAGGCGTTCGTGGCCGGGGTCAATGAATACGTCATGAAGCCATTCGATAAAACGATAGTCCTTGAAAAACTCCAGCTACTTGGAATCGGAGCTTAGTCTGTCATGCGTAAAATCCGTGTTCTCATAGTCGATGACTCGACGGTGATTCGCCGACTGTTGTCCGATGCATTAGCGGCCGATTCGGCCATTGAAATCGCTGGGATTGCCGCGAATGGCAAGATCGCGCTGGCTAAAATACCGCAACTCAATCCGGACATCATTACCTTGGACATGGAAATGCCCGAGATGGACGGCTTGACGACTCTGGTGGAAATTCGAAAGCTATATCCGAAGCTACCCGTAATCATGTTCAGCACGCTCACCCAGATCGGTGCCGAGTCGACACTCGATGCACTTGCCAAAGGTGCCAACGATTATGTAACCAAGCCAGCAAATGTTGGCAGTGTAAATGCCGCAATACAAAGCGTCCAAAGCGAACTAATCCCCAAAATCAAGCATCTCTGCAATTGGTCGACACCCGTAAACGCAGCTACGAACGGTCAGAACAATTTGCTTGGCCAAGCAAAGGGATTCGTATCTCAAAACTCGTGCGTCGGCACCAAGCCAAGCCGCATTGATATTGTGGTCATAGGCACATCCACGGGCGGACCCAATGCATTATCGACCGTACTTCCAAGGATCCCGGCAGATTTCCCGGTCCCAATTCTTATCGTTCAGCACATGCCCCCTGTTTTTACATCGCATCTTGCCGTGCGACTGAACCAGTTATCGGCGATTCATGTTCACGAAGCTGCTGATGGCGACCTATTAACTCCAGGTGGAGCTTGGGTTGCACCAGGCAATTTCCACATGACCGTTCGTCGTCAAGGAACGCAACTCAAAGCCGTACTGAACCAGGAGACAGCTGAGAACTCGTGTCGACCTGCAGTAGATGTTCTATTTCGTTCGGTCGCTGAAGTATTCGGACCAAATGTCCTTTCGGTCGTTATGACTGGCATGGGCCAAGATGGCGCGCGCGGGAGTGGCGTTGTCCGTCAAGCGGGTGGACGCGTTGTCGTGCAGGACGAAGCGACGTCTGTCGTTTGGGGAATGCCAGGTGCGGTGGCCAATGCAGGATATGCCCATCAGATTGTTCCGATTCAACGAATCGCGGACGAGATTATTCTTCAAACTCAATCCGGCAGGACCGTCCGAACGTTGGAAAGGGTAGGTACCTAAGATGAGCGTCGCATCCCCAAGTGTCAACACAGGCACTTTTGATTTCCTGTGCAACTTTGTTCGCGAGAAATCAGCCATCGTTTTGGAACCAAGTAAAGCCTATTTGGTCGAATCAAGATTGAATCCAGTCGCACGCGACAACGGTTTATCTTCGTTGGACGAACTCGTTGTGGCTCTCAAGAAACCGGGTAGTCGAGAGCTTTCACGGCAAGTCATCGATGCGATGACGACGAACGAGTCGAGCTTTTTTCGGGACCTACAACCGTTCGAGGCCCTAAAAACAGTCATCATTCCTGAGCTGATGGAAAAGCGAGCCAAAGAGCGATCGCTTAACATTTGGTCGAACGCATGCTCAAGCGGACAGGAAGTCTACAGCATTGCCATGCTCCTCCGTGAGAGCTTTCCTGCGCTCGCTGGATGGAAAGTCAGATTGATTGCCACCGATCTCTCGACTGCCATGCTCAAGAAAGCTCAAGAGGGTATCTTCAATCAAACCGAAGCCAACCGCGGGTTACCCATGACTATGCTACTCAAGTATTTTACTAAGAGTGGTCTCCAATGGCAGATCAAGGAAGACGTTCGCAAATCGATTGAATTTCGTGAAGTCAACCTGATTGAGAGCTGGCCTGCATCCTTTCCGACAATGGACATTGTATTTCTTCGAAACGTACTAATTTATTTTTCGCCAGAAACGAAGACCGCCATCCTCAACAAAGCGCATCGTATTTTGCGTCCGGACGGATGCCTCTTTCTTGGCGGAGCCGAGACCACCATGAACCTTGACACCAAATTCGAACGGTCACCCGTCGGGAAAACTACCTGTTACCGCCCCAATTCGACCGGCGGCTAGAAAAATACTAATCCTAACCCGACGCGTTAGCGAGGGACTGCCCGCGTACGCGACGGACTACCCCTCGCTAACGCATCGGATCTTCCAAAAAATAAAAACTATGAGAACCGCAATGATTTCAACTGACGACATTTCAACCATCGTACAAAACATCCTTTCCACCATGTTGGAAATGGAAGCGACGACGAACGTCCCGTTGACTGCGATAAAGCGAACGCATCAGGTCACTGGTTGCATTCAAATCAGTGGAGAATGGCAAGGCGCGGTGGTGGTCCAAAGTTCTGAAGAGTTTGCTAGAACGGTTGCCAGTCGGCTCTTTGAAGAAAGTCGCGAGAACTTGGTCGAGGACGACCTTCGAGATGCATTCGCGGAACTGACGAACATGATCGGCGGAAACATCAAGGGCCAGGTTCCGAGCCCATCGTTTCTATCCATCCCCTCGGTCATGACTGGGCAAGATTTCGAAGTGCATCTTCGCAATGCGAAAGTCATTCGCGAACTTGGTTTCGATTGCGACGGTGATAGCCTTCGAATCATAATGTTTGAAGAGGATTCTTCCCATCCCATTCGAAGGCATTTACGAACTTAGCCTGTTCGGCGAAAACTAAGAGTAGAGCGGTTTCTCACGGATCGTTAACAGTAACGTTGCCGTCTTGTTTGTTTCCAAGATTGGCGAAAACGGCTTGGTCGACGGACATCGAAATGTTGTTGACGCTGCCGTCCGCGCGAAGGCTCACCATGATTCCCGAGTGAGCCCCGCCAAACCTACTGCCGAGGCGTGCTGATGGGCTACGACTATTCGGATCTCGCCAATAATCACAACATGGGTTGTTTGCCGAAGCCGCTACAAACTGGCCCGTTGAGGTGCTCTTGTTTGAATCTTGAATCGGCGGCTGGTCTCCAATGCGCATAGCATCCTGGTCAAGGGACCCTACGATATTATGATCATCCATCCAGGACCCGATGCCATACTGATCAGGACGAAGCCATTTTTCTCCGAGGAGAATGGTATTCGAACTTCCATCTGTGATCGAACCAAAAGTCACCTTGTTGTCACCACCCCAGGACCGTCCAGTCTCCGCTGCAGATGGTTCTGCTGGCACAACAATTCCCCAAAACGTCGATGCCGTAGCCTTGATCGTGGCCGGACTGCGCGAAGTAGGCCCAAAGTAGGGTGCTGCGTAGTCGAGAGGGCGTCCGCCGTTCGCGCTGCCGTTCGAGAGCGCGACAGCACTCCTGCGTGATGGACAGATAAACGCAGGCATGGCAACGCTGCGAATGTATCCGCCAGCCAATTGGATCGCAGCACTTTGTTCAATATAAGGAAGAATCTGGAATGGCCATGCCGCGGCTTGTTTCGGTGGACTTGTCCAGGCCGAACCTGTTGGCTGCCCGGAAACTACGGGGCCATTACTGAAGGAATTCATTTTGCCCCCCGTCGGCCCGTACTCCACAATACATCCATTCTGTCCCCATTCCGTCGCTGGAATTCCAGGTGGTCGTGAGCTAGGCAGCCCATTACACCATTCGTACCAACCTGCAGTAGGAAATCTCTTGTTGGCAGATTCGAAATTTTGAAACGACAAACCTAGTTGCTTTAGGTTGTTCTGACACTGCATTCTCCTGGCCGCCTCCCGGGCCGCTTGGACAGCAGGCAAGAGTAAACCCACCAGAATCCCAATGATGGCGATTACTACCAACAACTCCACTAAAGTGAACGCTATTCGGTTTCTACGCAAACTTCGCATGACATTGCCTCTTAAACAAAGGGTATGAAAAACTACTTCTTCTTCAAGCGATATCCGCTTAATGTTTCCTCGTCAAATTCTTCTGAGTATCCGATGGAGAGAGCGGCATAGCGCATGCCGTTCTTTCCCACTTTTTCTATGATGATGGCGACCGGTTCACCGGCGGGGTTCAGCGACTGGCCGTAAACGACCTCGAACGGTTCCTTATCGCGCGACGAAATAAATATTGCCTCGACATCGTTACCAATAAGCCGTTCCGCTTTTTCTTTTTCGCTAAGCCCCTTCGCAAATTCCTTTAACGCTTGCTCGTTTTGCGGCGCTTTGCGTTTCGTTTCCACATAGGCCCTATAGAGATTGAATAGTTGTTCAATTTGAGTTTTGGTTTCAGTCTGTGTCACGCCGCTGGTATGACTTTGGCATCCACCGAACAGCATTAGGACACACACCAACGCAACTATCGACCGCAAGCAAAAAACACCGACGCGCTGCTTAAGTCCCATTGCAGTATCTACCTGAGTGGAAATCGCCACGAAACACCTGAGTGGAAACATATGATACCTTGCGATGAAACGCGGTCGTCCAATCGCTCATCGCGATGAACCGATGGCGTCTATCTTTAGCTGGGCCACTGGTTATTTTAGCTAGCTTTCTCTGGTAGCGGAATGCGTCAAGCATTTCGTTGACTTCCAGCATTCACGAAAGCTTTGACAGCTTCCGCTACGGCTTTAATCGGCCCGCCCAAAGATCGTCGCCTGAACCGATTATCATACCTTAACGTTCTGTGGTGTCCATAACGGAAAATTTCGGCTGAGAATTAAAATTACTAAAAAGCTGCCTTAAGGGAAAACAATGACGCCTTGATGTGTTT
>JAYTVM010000324.1:0-1479 GCA_043743995.1 Pirellula sp.
TTGTTGGGAGAGGATGACAAGGACAGTGAAGAAGCGGTTGCGGCGTGCTACCGACGCGTGAGTCACGGTGGCAACTACGGTAGTTACAGCAACTACAACAACTTCAACTACGGAAACTACAACTGCAACAGTTACAGCAGCTACAACAGCTGCAACTCGTACTGCACGCCGTACACCAGCTGCTCGTACAGCTACTGTGCACCAACGTATTGCTACACTCCAACGACCTACACCTGCTACACACCGACCTACTCCTGCTACTCCCCTTGCTACACAAGCTATTGGGGTTGCTGGTAACGGTGTGACCGAAACGATGTTTGACTGCTAAAAAGTCTAAACACGCCAAGCCTGGCAACCCGAGTATTCGAGGTTGCGAGGCTTTTTTAGTATCCAGTCTCTCAAGTTAGTTAACCAAATAATCTTCAACAAAAGGGTATTCCAATGAACCGTTCTATCATTTTTCGATGCGTTCTGGCAGCCAGTTGTTTGCTAGTCGCATCGATGAATTCTCATGCTCAACCTTTGACGTCATCGCAATGGATTTCTGGAGGGACACGCTGCGATCACATCATTCAAATGATGCTTCGCCATGGTGTCAACAATCGTTTCGATCGAAGCGCTACCAGTTCACTATTAAACTATTCGCCTTTCGGTGGCATAAACGTGCCCGTAAGCGATCTGGGAGATTTGCAAATTGTGCAAGTCAATCAGTTGCCACCCGAAGTCCCGGTTTGTGGTCCGAAGTTTGCCGTGGTCGTTATGAATCAAAGCAACCGACCTGTCTGCAGTTTCCATGTTTCGGCCGCAGCTGTTTTCGGGCATATCTGTCCGACTTCGCCTAACACAACGGTCGAAGTTGCCAAGATTGGTGCAGGCGAAGCGATTGAAGTGGTAGTTTCGCTGCCTATCGAAGCCTATTCGATGGGAAATCGTAACGGCGAAGTGCTCAGCTTCCAAAAACTGATTGTGGCGATCGATAGCTTCGACGTACTCATGGAAACGGATGAAGCCAACAACATCCGGGCCTTCGATGCCACCGAGATCGCCGTTGTTACAACCGTCGTCCAGCAAACGGCGACCGCTGTAATCGAATCGTCGATCATCGTACCGACTGCCCAGTTGCAGACACAAGGCTTGCCCGTTGTCTCGGCTCAGAATTTGGTCAATCGAGGCAACGGCGAAGTCTCCGTCGATGCCCTCGACCTGGACCATCCGACGCCCGAGTCCTTGCGATCGGCGATCCAGCAGGTTGGCGATCCCCAACCCGCGCCATCACAACCTGGACTATCACAACCTGGACTATCACAACCTGGACTAGCGCAACCTGGAACGGCGCAACCGGCACTCTCGCAACCAGTTGTAACGAATACACACTAATTCTACTGTCCAGGTTGTCCTGACAATCTGAAAGTCGAAATCCAGAAACTCTCGCGTTCACTGTGAGGGTTTCTTTCGTTTGCCGTGTCTACTTTCCGACGC
>JAYTVM010000325.1:0-4689 GCA_043743995.1 Pirellula sp.
CGGGAACCTACTAACTGGATAGCCGTATGCGGGAAAACCGCCCGTACGGTTTGGAGGGAGGGGAGCCGGTCTACCCGGCTTCCCTACCCCTATCAATGTCGAGCTACGTTCTCACCGCAGCGGCGGAATATACGCAGTTTGCTCGCAACGATCGATATCTGCTCGTACCATTCGAGTCGGTCGTGGCACTTGAGCAGTCGATGCACAACAAACATGCTTTTGCTCAAATACATCCCAAAGTCGGCTGGGTTGATCCGAAGGAAGAACCGTCCTGCATCCCAAAAACAAGGCGGATACCGACATGGCCGCAAAAAATCGACCTGTTCTTCTGCTCACAGTACCGCACTCCTTTGCCAATCGTTTTTAAGCGAGCGGCAGTTGATTCCCTTTTAATTGAGTTCGTGGCGATTCAGTGAACTCATGAATTCCCACGCATTCCGCTAGGACTGCCGATCTTGTTAATATCGTCCAGTAGAACTGTTTTTATACGCCAAGGATTCACTCGGCCAAACAATCGTCAAACGTTGCAAAGTACTATTCAATCGATCCGGAAAGAATTGTCGGCGTGGTCAGTCCCCTTTTTCACGGTAGATTTCGATGGCCGCTCAGGAACGGTTGCTATTTGTAGGTTAACCTTCCACCGGTCTGCGCCGGGAGTTCTCAAGCGTGACCACTGTGACCACTGTGAACGCATCACGGACAAACGGAGACCGAACGCGGCAACGCCATCGGTACCATGGATAGGATTGGTAACAACGGATGTTCCGCAATCAAGCAAAATCAACTGGATCGAAGCAAGCAAGCGGATTTTTTCTGTCCCTGCTGTCGCTGTTCTGCTGCGCGTTCACCTCACTAAGCGGTTGCAATACACTGTCGTTGCCCGCCATCGATCCCTCTGGAAACAGGATCTTCTCCAACGGACTGACCACGCTCGTCAATCCGCACGACCCTAACAATGGTTATCCCTCACAACAACCCGCTTACCAAGCTCCGCCGACCCCGCCCGCTTGCATGCAAGGTAACGACGGGACTGAGAAGAAACTATGCAAAGGTTGCTTGGCCGGCAAAGGTTGCTTGGCCAAACGGAAAGATGCAGAGGAAGTTCGAGGACGTTGCGGGCAATTGCTACTAACGCCCACTCGCATTGTTGCTCCGGTCAACGGTGAAGTGATTTTGCTGGCAGGTGTGTGCGGAAAAGACGGGTATTTGGTTACAAACGAACCGGTTGAGTTTATGCTTTCGCCAAAAAGCGTCGGCGAGTTTGTTGAGGTCGGGGACGATGCCAAAGGCCAGCGTCGTTCCTTTTTCAAAAAAGATACCAGCCCAAAAGTCGAGAAGCTGGGAGTTGATTTTGCGCGCGGGCGGACGAGTCGTGAGGCTGGCAACATCACACGCGGCACCTCGACGATTGACGACGACTTGCCCATTCGAAAAGGCCAAACCTGGATCAGTCTCACCAGTCCTAGCGAAGGCATCTCGAAGGTCACGGTCCTGGCACCCGATAGCGACGCATGGGACCAGCGCCGGCAAACCGCAACCATTTATTGGCTCGATGCCACATGGCAGTTCCCGGAACCGCAGATTGCTCTCAGTGGTGATACCGTGAGGCTAGTCACACGCGTCATGCGTGCCGAAGGTTTGCTTGGTGCAGAAGGTTGGCGCGTTCGCTACCGCGTTCTTAACCCTGAGCTTGCTAGGTTTCTTCCCTCTCAGGCTGAAACGGCCCGTGTGGACGTCGACGGAGAGGGACTTGCAGTGGTGGATATAGCCATTGGCCAACAACCTGGTGCTCAAGTGCCACATGGCACGGCTATGGTTGAAATTGAGGTGATACGTCCCGCGCGTCCCGACGATAACATTCCCGAATTGCCTTTAGGGCGAGGAACGACGACGGTAACATGGAGCGCTGCGGAACTTCAACTGAACGTTGGTGGTCCCGAAATTGGCGTTCCCGGACAACCGCTTAATTACTTCGCTACCGTAGCCAATACGGGAGACCTCAACGCTGAGAACGTCGTACTTAGCGTTGTCGTACCACCTGGAATGGTTCTGCAGGCTCCAAATATAAAACCGACCAGCCAAGCCAATGGGGCTCTCCTTTGGGAATCGGGACCGCTCATGCCACTTCAGGCATTTGACATCCGTTTTAATCTGGTCGCACAAACGGCATTGGATGCTCAAATTCGATTCGAAGCGACCGGCACCCCCAACCTTAGGCAACAAAAAGCGGTTCGCACTCTCGTACAACAGCCACAAGTCACTCTGCAAATTGCTCCTCGACAGAACTTAAATCAAATTGAGGTGGGCAATGACGCAGTCTTTGACATCCTGGTCACCAACACTGGAAACCAAACGATCAACGACATAGTCATTGCGTTGCAAAGCGATCCTGGTCTACAACACGCTCGATCCAACTCCAACTCGTTAGATCAAGTCATTGCGTTTTTGAACCCTGGCCAAAACCGAAAAATCGAAGGTTTTTTTCGGGTTGATCGCGAAGGGGAATTGAACGTTAAAGCAACTGCTCAGTCGCTTGGCCAAGTTATCGCTACTCAGACTGCATCCGTTCGTGGTCTACCGGCAACGCCCAAACGTCCTTCGCTCAGCCTGCAAATCAGCAACGATTCACGCCAATCCACTATTCCCGTCGGTGGGGAGGTTACCTTGAGTTGGTCTGTCGCAAACACTGGGCCCGTCGCATTGCGTACCCCAGTCGTCTCCATGCAACATAGTCCGAATCTGGAAGTGTCTGCGTTAAGTCAAGACGGAAATTACCAGGTCGAGCGTCAATTGGGACAGTGGAGACTGGCTGATCTGCAACCCGGCAGCCGGGTGCAACTTTCCGGTCGCTTCCGCGGAGTAACAGCAGGTGCACAGACGAGCGTAGTCGTTGCAGTAGAAACAGCGGATGGACTAAGCGACCGTCAAACAATAGCCGTCGATGTTGGCAATGCTCCGTCAGTCTCAGACGTGATGCCTGGCAACCCGAATGCACAGCCTGGCGGATTTCAGCCCGGCGGATTTCAACCTGGTGCAATCGGACCTCTCAACAAGCCTGCAGTGACTCTCAACGAACCTGCCGAAAAGCGATTGAGCGTTACGATTCAACCGGTCAGTAACTCCATTCGTACGGGGGATGTTGGGACTTATGAGGTAAGGATTGAGAACCTTATCAACAAGCCTGACCAACGAGTTGCTCTGAGCATTTTGACTCCCAAGGGGACGGTATTGAAGTCGATTCGCGCCAAGGACTTGCAGTACAAACTTTCCAGCAACGATCGCCAGATAGACATGGAACCGATCAAGTATTTTCGGCCCAACGATACTTTTTCGTGTGTGTTACAATTGCGTCACGACGAAGTTTCATCGGGCGAGTTGATAGCTTCTGTAACCAGTTTGGGACAAACCATACCGGTCACAAAGAGTCTGAGAATTCAGGTACTGCCACGTTGACGTGCAGTACGAAGTGTCGCCTTTTGCTCCGCAAAAGGTGCGTTGAGGTACGCTGCTATCACGGAGCGAAAGGCGACACTGTGGACGAGCGAGGCCCTTCGCTCGTTGGATTTCTGCAAAACCTGAGCGAGGGCCTCGCTCAGCCACAACATGATAAAATTCACAGTTGGAGCAATGAGTGGGGGAATCGCCAATAGCCGAAGCGTGCACAATAGCCGAAGCGTGCACAGTCATCTCTCAACGCAGCAACGGAATTCAACCGCGCGTCGGCTTGATTCTCGGGAGCGGATTGGGACTGCTTGCAGATCGAATCGAAAATGCGAATCGCATTCCCTATGCTGAGATTCCAGGCTTCCCTGAATCGCGTGTGCCTGGCCATGCGGGCAATTTCGTCTTGGGCTTCCTGAGTGGAGTTCCTGTCGTTGCCATGCAAGGTCGCGCGCACCTTTACGAAGGCTGGACCGCATCCAAAGCAACTTTCCCGCTCCGCTGCATGCACGCGCTCGGTATTGAATCCGTGATCGTCTCAAACGCCTCCGGTGGCATCAATCCGCGATTTCATAGCGGACAAGTCGTCTTGATCGATAACCACATCGATTGGATGAATCGCAGCGGCGTCGACGCCACGGAAGCAGCTAGCGGAGCGGCCTGTCTTGGCTTGCCCCATCGAGTTGGCAATCCTTACGATGCTGGACTACTAGCTTTGGCGGAACAGCTTGCGATCCAACAAGGCTTCGCGTTGTCGCGTGGAACTTATCTGGCTACGCTCGGCCCAAACTACGAAACACGTGCCGAATACCGGATGTTCGCTAAGCTGGGGGCCGACATGGTCGGCATGAGCACTGTTCCCGAAGTGCTCTTAGCAAATCAGCTAGGACTTAAGGTCTTGGCTTTCTCAATCGTGACCAACGTCGCCACCCCGGATGTTCAATCGGTAACGGACCACGAAGAGGTGCTCGATTGGTCTCGCAAAGCCCAAAGCCAACTCGTTCCTCTCATCGAGAGCATCTTGGGGAAGTGTGGTAGCGTCACGCTTTGACGCATCCTGGTCATGCATCAATGCAAACCACCCTCAACCCTCAACTCCCCCCAAGCGAACCAAACCGGACGGTATACTGTCTAGTCTCGACTAGGCATTAAGGCGAGCGGCAAAGTGGTTTTTACCGGGAGGGAGAGGCTCCTGCCGAACCCATGCCAAGCTCGGCAGGAGCCTCGCTCTCCCATTCGAATCACAGG
>JAYTVM010000326.1:0-17209 GCA_043743995.1 Pirellula sp.
TGCACGCCGGAGGCGTGCAAAGCCGAGGGCAACGGGGCGATTCGCGAAGGCCGGCCGTTAGTACGCCAAAACAAGGTTGGAGGGGGACAAGCCCCGACCAACCTGAAGGCCAGCCCCGACCAATCAGAACGACGAACTTTACTGGTGGCGTTCCGCGAGAATATTCAGTTTTATCTCTAATAAATCCAGCCGGCGAACGTCTACCTTGTTAGCACGACTCACTTATCCTCTTCTCGAGCTTTAATATCGATGCCACCGATTGCAATTCCAACATGACCAGGCAGGTACCGCCCGAGGGAATCGCTAGCGATTCTCATCAGACCGGCGACGAGCATCGGTTGTGGCTGCACGCCACCTTCGAGAGGCTTGAGCGTCCGCTGATTGCTTATGCCATGCGTTTGTTGGGCGGAGATGTCGAGGTTGCTCGGGACTGTGTCCAGGAGAGTTTTTTGAGATTGTGCCGTGAAAGTCGGTCGCTTGTCGAGGGACATGTCGATGCCTGGCTCTTCAAGACTTGTCGCAATCGAGCGATGGACCACCATCGCCAGGAGGCTCGAATGATTATCGATTCAAATTCATCGGCGTTGGCAATGGCCCAGGCATCGACCGCCGAACCGAGCGGCTATCTATCCCAGCGAGAAGAACAATCGCGACTGCACGACCAGATCGCACGGTTACCGACCCGCGAGCAGGAGGTGTTATCGCTTCGGCTCGGCCAAGGTCTTTCCTACAAACAAATCGCGGAGATCACTGATTTGAGCGTATCGCACGTCGGTGTGATTCTGCATGAAGCAGTTACGAAGTTACGAACCGCCATGGCTGGCACGGGCCACCGTCTCCAATCTTCGCTCAACCCGAAGCCATAGGCCCTGACACAGCTCCAATCGCTGTACCCGTAGCCGAAGGCGATGGTGCAGCCCCAAATTCGGCCCCAAAATACATAAACCACTAATACGCGGCCAGTTCCCGCGGCTCGAACATAACAAACATCTAATAGGCAATAAATCGAATCATGACACACAACACATCCAACGTATCCAATAATGCAATCGAACCGTGGCAGTTGACGGCTTACGCCCTCAACGAGCTAGAGCCCGATGATGCAGCGAGAGTCGAACAGGCATTAGAAGTGGACTCCGCCTTGCGAGCCGAGTTCGAGCAAATTCAGCAAACGCTTTCGGCTGTTCGGTCAGCTTTAGCCGGTTCGCCGACAAGTGTGACGTTGAGCGAAAAGCAGACGGCCAAGGTGGCACACCGAATCGAACAAGTAGTTGCATCTGAGCCGCATGCACCTGTGCCGCTTGCATCGACGGTCACGGTCAAACTCGCTGAGCGTCCGTTTTACCGTCGCAAGCGTTTCGAGGCTTTGCTAGTGACAGCCGCAGCCATACCGATTGCTGCGACGTATTTGCCTTCTTTTTTTGACAATGGTGGACCATTCGCTGTTCATGTCCCTGGGCAAACGCTACCGAGGGCCTCTACGCTGAACGAGGATATCCAGTATTTCCCTGCACCAAACGAAGAGGCATCTCAAGTTCGTGCTTTGAACGACGGCGAACGGGCCGCCATCGTTGCATCGCCAGACGCAATAAGTGCTGGAAGCGGACTCATCGGCGATGTCGAAATATCATTCGAACCCGAAATGGGTGTGGCGATTCTCAAAGGTAGCAAGCGAGATGTTCAAAAATTGCAAGAATTGCAGGAGTTGATCGCCGGAATCAAGGATACAGAGTCAACGCCGTCTTTGAGCTTGCGTCCAATTTCTAAAGAAGAGAGTAGCTTTGCTGCTGGGCCTATTGCATCGGGCGATGTTGCTTCCAATGCCGAACGGCGAAGCAAGTCGAATTTGGGTGCTAGCTCTGGCAGCGAAGGTGAACCAAAAGCCGAATTGAGCCGTCAACGCGGATCAAGCCCGAAGAAACCTGGAGAAAAGCAAACAGTAGACAAACTGAACGATGCGTACGGGATGGATGCTGGAATGGCCAGTGCCCCTTCAACAAGTAATGGCATTGGCATGGGCGGCATGGCGGCCGACGGTCCAGGTTACCCTGGAAGCGGCAAAGGTGATTCCTCCGTTGGTGGAATGACAGGTGGGAAAGATGGTTATGGTTCTGCAGGACTCGGCTTCGGGGGATACCCAAGCGGTGGCGGGGTTGGCTCTCCGAATGGCCCAAGCTTTTTGGGTAGCCCAGGTGGTTATGGCGGAGGTAGTGCGATGGGTGCTAGTGATAAGCCTGCACTGGGGATTTCTGGTTCAGGTGGTATGGCCGGCCGAGCTGTGAATGGCCCACAACCCACGGCAAGAGCTTTTAGATCATTGGCCTCAGAGGCCAGTCCAAAAGCGGAAGAGTTTGCTCGCGTCGACGCGTCAAAGACGGAAAGCCTCGCCCTTTACGACAAACGTCTACGCGATGAGCAACTCCCTGAGGAACTGCGTCAAAACGCACCTGATCTATTCAGAAAAGCCAAAATCGCTGAATCGGGTACGGATCGCTTCGAAAAAATCGTCGAAACCCCGTTCCTCGAAACGCAGAAGGCTCCGCTATCAACCTTCTCGATCGATGTCGATACGGCTTCCTACAGCAAGATTCGGCAGACGCTCATGGAAGGCAACCGTCTACCAAGTCCCAGCATGGTACGGATCGAGGAGATGGTCAACTACTTTGAGTACGAGTATGCAGGTCCGCAAGAGGAACGACCCTTTGCAGCCCATATGAACATCGACCGATGTCCATGGAATATAGAGCATCAATTGGTTCGCATCGGCCTACAAGCCAAGAAACTCGACCTACAAAAACGAGTCAAGGCCAACATCGTCTTCTTGCTCGACGTCTCTGGCTCGATGAACGAGCCGAACAAGTTGCCGTTGGTAAAGAAGGCACTATCGATGCTCGTGAATCAACTCACCGAGAATGACCGCGTGGCGATCGTCGTCTATGCGGGTGCCGCAGGCTGCGTTTTGCCGAGCATTTGCGGTGCCGAAAAACAAACGATTCTATCCTCGTTGGATCACCTCAACGCTGGTGGTTCGACCAACGGCGGACAAGGCATTCAGTTGGCTTACTCGATCGCCAAGGAGCACTTCATCCCGGGCGGCGCAAACCGCGTGGTGTTATGCACCGACGGCGATTTTAATGTTGGCGTGACCGGCGACGATGCTTTGGTGGCCATGATGCAAGAGAATGCCAAGAGCAATATCTTTCTTACTTGCTTGGGCTTCGGAGCTGGTAATTACAACGACACCATGATGGAAAAGATTTCCAACAAAGGGAACGGCGTTTATGGCATGATCGACAATGAGCTGGAGGCACGTCGCATGATGGTGGAACAGCTCGGCGGCACACTGGTCACGGTTGCCAAAGATGTCAAAATCCAAGTGGACTTCAACCCAGCCAAAGTTGCTGGCTATCGGCTGATCGGTTACGAAGACCGACGGCTAGCCAACAAGGATTTCGATGACGACAAGAAGGATGCAGGCGAGATCGGGGCCGGGCATCGTGTGACAGCACTCTATGAGGTCATCCCTGCGGGCAAGTTGGGTGGGGTCAATCCACCGTCCCAAGGCGAGTCCTCAAAGTACTTGCAAAAGCAGAGAGCGGAGCTAAAAGTCGAGACGCCAGCAGTTGCTGAGGAATACTCGTCCGAGTTGCTGACGCTTAAGGTGCGGTACAAAGAGCCAGAAGGGAACGAAAGTACCAAGCAGGAGTTTGTTTTGAAAGCGACGGATCGGAACGACAGGCCGCTGATGGATCGGGACATGCAATGGGCAACCTCGGTAGCCGAGTTTGGATTGCTGCTTCGTCGCAGTGAAATGGCCCCGCATGCCAACTGGTCCGACATGATTGAGCGAGCAACCAGCTCGGCGGGCGGCGATGCTTATCGACTCGAGTGCTTAGCGATGATGCGCAAGGCAAGGAGTATGTTCCCGTAGGTCAGTCGCTCCGCCGACTGACGAATTGCCTGCTGGCACTCACTTGAGCCGCAACGCGCTAGCTAGCGTGCGGACTGGAAGGCCAGTCATCACTTGCAAATCCGGCCCTCATGCTAGCGCATTGAGGCTCAAAATTTACAAAGTGAGTGACATTGGACGTACTGCATGCTGGCATAACAAGGTTTCGCAACTACTCAATGATATTTGGAACTGCCATCGCAAAAAAAGTTCGAGCTGACTTGATTGCGTGGATGGGCGAGGCGGTTCGTGCATCGAGGACTCAAGCCGACGGAGCGACTTGACTACGGTGGCGGAGCGACTTGACTACGTTCGCAATGGTTGTGGTTTTAGTTTAAACTATTTCCATCGGTCTGCTTCTGCACCGTGGCGATTTTCGAGTGCTTTGCGAACGGAAATGAAATCAATGCAACTAGGCGCAGCCCACCTGCAACCGCAACGCACGCTTTATCGCTGTTGTGAATTTGCGTTTATCTGGCTGTTTGTCGTTTCAATCGCCAACGCTCAGACGGATTTTGCCCGCGATATCCGACCGATCTTTCAGAAACACTGCTACGCATGTCACGGTCCGGAAAAGCAAAAGAGTGGCTATCGCTTGGATATGCGGGCCGTCGCATTGAAGGGTGGTGACCAAGGCGAAGCCGCAATCCTACCCAAGGACGCTGCCAAAAGCCCGCTCTTCCGTTTTGTAAGCGGCGAGGACGAGGACATGTTGATGCCGCCAAAGGATAGCGGCAAACCTCGACTATCCGCCGATGAACTCAAATCGATTCAAGCTTGGTTGGATGAAGGAGCGGTTTGGCCTGACGAATACTCAGGACAAAAAAGGGAACCAAGTTCGCATTGGTCGCTGCAACCGCTGGCTATGCCGGCAGTCCCAAATGGATTGGGCAATGCAGTCGACGCATTCATTTGTGAAAAACTCACAGAAAAGAAATGGACTCTATCGCCCGAAGCTGATCGACGCACTCTCATTCGACGCTTAAGCTTCGATCTGCTCGGACTGCCTCCTAGCCCTCCTGCAATCGATGCATTTTTGGCGGACGAATCGCCGCAGGCATATGAAACTCTCGTGGACCGACTTCTAGCTTCATCGCATTATGGCGAGCGTTGGGGAAGGCATTGGCTCGACATTGCTCGTTACACAGAAAGCCAGGGTTTTGAGTATGATCGCTTGCGCGAGAACGCTTGGCATTATCGTGACTACGTCATCCAGAGTTTTAATAACGACAAGCCTTATACGCAGTTCATGAAAGAGCAGATCGCGGGCGATGTTATGGAACCGGTAACCAAGGAGGGCATCATTGCCACGAGTTTGCTCATCTGCGGCCCCTGGGATCAAGCGGGGAACGCTCAATCCAACAAAACTCAACGCGCAATCACACGAGAGGATGAACTCGAGGACATGATCGGTGTGGTCGGTCAATCGTTTCTCGGCCTTACGATCAATTGCGCTCGATGTCATGCGCACAAGTTCGATCCCATCCCGCACGAAGAATACTATCGAATCAAGTCGGTGTTTGAAGGTGTAAAGCACGGAGAACGCTCCATTGCATCGGATGAGGAATCGAAGGCGAGAAACCTGCTGCAGGAGGAGTTGGAACGTCAAGTCGAACGAGCGAACGAGACGATGGTTCGAGTCGAATCCGAAGGTGCAAAGCAAGCTATCGCCAAACGCCAAACGGGTTCACCTGAGCCAGGCCCCGCTCCTTTTGCCAAATGGAGCTTTAATGGGGCAGCCAATGATGTCATGCCGGGCGAACTCAAAGGAGGTGCTGTCATAAAGAAATCCGAGTTCGAAAGCGGATTTTTGCAATTGCCGAAGGCTGGGTCATTTTTTGAGTCGGCGGTACTAACGAAAGACATTCGCGAAAAGACTCTGGAAGCTTGGGTGTCGCTTGCGAGTCTCGATGAAGGGGGCGGGGCCGCGATTTCTATCGAGACCGGAAACGGTCATACCTTCGACGCGATCGTGTTCGGCGAACAGCAGCCAAAGAAATGGATGGCTGGAAGCGAGGGTTTTGCAAGAACGCAAGCCTTGGAAATTCCTGATGAGACGGCGGACGCAAGTACATTCATTCATGTTGCAATTGTATATGCGGTAGACAACAGTATTGCACTCTTTCGAAACGGGGAACCGTTAGGCAATCCTTACACACCGAAGACTCCACTGCAGGCATTCTTGGCTGGCGACGCTCATGTGCTTCTCGGGCGTCGGCACACAGGTGGCGGGCGGCCTTGGCTAACTGGTGGGATTAAGCAAGCGGCGCTTTATGACCGAGCATTGAGTCGCCAGGAGGTCCTAGCCTCGTTTCAGGCGGGTAGACTTTCTGCGACCAAGGCGGAGATCATGGCAAGTTTGAATGCCGAGCAGGCAAGCAGCCATTCCATCGCATTAGCTGACCTGCAACGAGCCAAGAAATCATTGGCGGATTTGAAGAAATTGCCTGTTTCGTATACCGGTGTTCGTGTTCAGCCACCGAACACCAAGCGACTTAAGCGGGGCGATGTCAATTCGCCGGACGAAGAGGTTACGCCTGGAGCGCTGTCTGCGGTTTTTGAGCTCGAGCCGGACTTTGGACTGGCGGCGGATTCTCCTGAAAAAGAACGGCGGTTGAAGTTCGCTGATTGGCTTGCTGATACTCGCAATCCGTTGCCAGCCCGAGTCATGGCCAACCGCGTTTGGCATTTGCATTTTGGCCAGGGGTTAGTTGCGACGCCAAATGATTTTGGCGTGAGTGGTGATCGACCGAGTCACCCTGAGCTACTTGAATGGCTGGCAGTGAAATTCGTCGAAAGTGGCTGGAGCGTGAAAGCGTTGCATCGGCTGATCGTCCAATCGGCGACCTATCGGCAATCCTCCGTGTTTAACGGTTCGGCAGCTTCCATCGATGCAGACAATAGACTTCTGTGGCGATTTGCACCACGTCGACTCGAAGCCGAAGCGGTGCGCGATGCGATGCTCGTTGCGAGTGGACAGTTAAATCCGGTAGGTGGCGGTCCGGGTTTTCGGCCATTCACCACGACGGAATTCAACGCGACCTTTTACACGCCGGTGGATCGGTCCGAGCCAGATTTCAACCGCCGAACTGTTTATCGAATCAACGTCAATAGTGGCAAGGATCCGTTGCTCGATTCGTTCGATTGTCCAGATCCATCAGTGAAGACACCGCGTCGCGGTGTTACCACGACACCGCTTCAAGCATTGGAGCTCATGAACAATGCGTTCATTCAACGTCAAGCCGGTCATTTAGCGGAACGTGCGATGCAGTCTGCCAAGGGGGATGTCAGCCTAGCGATCGAAGCCGCCTATGAATTTGCGGTAGGGCGAAAGCCTAGCGAGGGCGAAGCCAAGCGGGCCATAGTGGCCGTAAAGGAACGCGGACTGGCCAGCGTCTGTTGGGCACTTTTTAATTCCACGGAGTTTATCTATGTCCGGTAGTCGACTTCATGAAGCCTCGAACAGCCATGGGCTCATTACCCCGTTTCCCCGTCGCCATTTTCTTTGGAATGCAGGTGGTGGGCTCGGAGCGATCGCGCTTGCGTGGATGTTGAATCGCGACAACCTCGCGGCAGCGGACTCCAAGGCGAGATCCGCGATTCCGCCACATTTTACGTCTAAGGCGAAGCGGGTAGTCCAAGTCTTTTGTGCGGGGGGAGTGAGCCATCTCGATTCGTTCGATTACAAACCCGAACTGGAAACCTTGGATGGCAAGACGCTTGAAGGAAAAGGGGAGAATCTCGGCTTTTTTGGTCAACCTGGTCGGTTGATGAAGAGTGTCTATGATTTCAAACAACATGGCAAGTCGGGTGCTTGGGTCAGTAGTCTGCTGCCTCAGTTATCGCAATGTGTTGACGACGTTTGTTTTATTCATTCCATGGTAGCCAAGAGCAATAACCATACGCCGGCCGCTTTCCAAATGAATAGCGGTTTTACGTTGAACGGTTTTCCTTGCATGGGCTCTTGGCTCAGTTATGGACTGGGGACCGAGAATGAGAATCTTCCCGCATTCGTTGTCTTGCCGGACCCTCGCGGGCTACCGGCTGGGGGTTCTATCAACTGGACTTCGGGGTTCCTGCCAGCCAATCATCAGGGGGTTGCCTTTCGAACGCAATCTGGTGAACCGGTGCCAGATTTGCAGACACCTAAAAGCGTTTCCGCATCGGCGAGATTGGCGGACATGGAATTTCTAGCAACGATGAACCGAGAGTATGCTGACGGACATCCCGGTGATCGTGCCTTTGCAGCGAGATTGCGCGCCTATGAGTTGGCGGCACAGATGCAATCGAGCATTCCCGAGGCTACCGATCTTTCGGGTGAATCGAAGGCGATCCAACAGATGTATGGGCTAGATGAACCAGCCAACAAGGGCTTCGCAAGAAACTGCTTAACCGCACGGCGACTGCTCGAGCGAGGTGTTCGGTTCGTTCAGATTCTTAATGGTGGCTCCTTTGGTTCGCCCCGCATCAACTGGGACGGGCACGAAAACGTCAAGGAGAACCACGACGCGCAAGCCTTAACGATGGACAAACCAGTGGCGGCACTGATTCAAGACTTGAAGCAACGAGGAATGTTCGAAGACACCCTCTTTGTTTGGACGACCGAATTTGGTCGCAGCCCTACGACTCAGGGGATTGGGGCACCGGGACGAGACCATCATCCAACGGCATTCACTTGTTTTCTGGCTGGGGCAGGTGTAAAGAAGGGGATCCGATACGGCAGTTCCGATGAGATCGGATATTTTGCTACTGAAAACAAAGTTTCGATTCCAGATTTCCATGCAACCATTTTGCATTTGCTCGGATTGAATCACGAAAAACTGACGTTCTATCACAATGGTATTAACCGTCGACTAACGGATGTACACGGGCAGGTTATAGAGGGGATCCTGTCGTAGGATCGGCTTCCAGTAGGGAGCTTAATCCTTGTTTCAGGCCAATACCGTTCAAATATTTGTTTAACAGTCAGCCGAAGGCGTACTCGATACCACTAACGTACTCCTACGGCTAACGGTTAAACGAGACTTACCCTTTTTAAAAAATTCGGTGAGTTAAAACATACCGGCGAGGGGGTGGTTATGATTAGGCACTTATCGGTTCGTTCAAAAACTCATTTTCACGGTTGTCATGTCAGAAATCCCTGCGTCCGTCCCTATTGCGTCCAGCTTTGCAACTGCCGAACATTCACATGTTCATGAAGCAAAAAAACTCTTTGAAGCCGCGGTGGCGGAGATCAGCAAAGTCTTTGTTGGCCAGGATGAACTGGTCACCACCTCGTTGGTCGCCTTGTTTTCAGGCGGACACGTCTTGATCGAGGGGGTCCCTGGCTTGGGAAAGACACTCTTCGTCCGGACGTTGGGGCGGGTCCTTGGTTGTCAGTTTGGTCGGATTCAGTTTACGGCCGACTTGATGCCGTCGGATATTACCGGAGCACCAATCTTAGACTTAAAGACTCAGGATTTCCGATTCAGGCCAGGGCCGGTTTTTACTCAGTTTCTGCTCGCGGATGAAATCAATCGATCACCAGCCAAGACGCATGCGGCCTTGCTCGAAATCATGCAAGAGTTTCGGGTCACCATAGATGGGATCAGCCATCCAGTCCCTCGGCCGTTCTTGGTCATGGCCACGCAGAATCCGATCGAAAGCGAAGGGACCTATTCGTTGCCCGAAGCCCAACTCGACCGGTTCATGTTCAAAGCGATGGTGTCCTATCCAAGCGAACAAGAAGAGGCTCGAATTCTCGAATTGCATTCCAGGCAAGTCGATTTTTCGTCCGTATTGAAAGACCAAGTCACTCAGATCACCAACGCAGAGCAAATCTCAAATATTATCAAGTTGAATGGTCAAGTTCGCATCGAGCCCAAGCTGCTTGCGTACATCAACAAGATTGTGAGGTTAACTCGGTCCTGGCCAACCTTTCATATGGGAGCCTCGCCCCGAGCTGGCTTGGCTCTGGTTCAGGGAGCTCGAACGATTGCGGCATTTCGCGGTCGGGATTTTGCTGTGCCGGACGATGTGGTTGAGATCGCTTTGCCAGCCCTTAGACACCGAGTCATCATTTCCGCCGAAGCGGAGGTGGAGGGGCTCAAGGTTGATCAGGAGCTCACATCGCTCCTGAGAAGCATCGAAGTACCGCGAAGTTAAGCTATGTCCATATACGATTCGATAGGGACGTATCTTTTCTGGGCACCGTGGCTTGGTTTGCTCGCGATCATTTCTCCATTGCTGATTATTGCGTGGGGCTGGCGCATTTTTCCAACCAGCCGATGGATGTGGTTGCTGTTGCCGTTGTGCGCTTCGACTCTGCTCATCCTTCTGTCGCCGCTGATGATTTATTTCATCGTTGTTTTCGATTTGATCGCATTATCCGTCGTCGTGTTGGATCTGCTTACCATAACGGGTCCTAGCGGTCTGAGCGTTGAACGGCAGACGCTCAAGAGCGCTTCGTTAGGTGGCACCCACGATGTGAAGTTGTATCTTGATAATCGAAGCGACAGAACCCAGTTGATCGATGTTTGCGACGATTTGCCGCCGGGATTGACAGCCGATCCGGAGGTGCAGTCGGTCGTCCTTCCGCCAGGCAAACGGATTGAAGTCGATTACCAAATCCGACCGTTGCGCCGTGGTTCATTTCAATTTGAATCGGTTTTTATTAAGCTAAAAAGCCGACTCGGGCTTTGGGATCGGCAGGTAAAACGAGTTTGCCCAGGCGAACTGCTGGTGTATCCCGACATGAAGCAGTTGGCCGAATACGCATTGCTCGCACGAACCAATCGGCTGAGTTTGATCGGGGTCCGCAAGACTCGAAAGGCTGGACAAGACAATAATTTTGAGCGACTTCGCGATTATACTCAGGACGACAATTACAAACACATCGACTGGCGATCAACGGCCCGGCGAAACAAGCTGACAGTCAAACAGTTCCAGACTGATCAAAGCCAACGCATTGTATTCATGCTCGACTGCGGACGGCTGATGACCAACGAATACCGTGGACTGAGTCTGCTGGACTACGCGCTCAACTCGATTCTCATGTTAAGCTACGTGGCCTTGCACCAGGGAGATTCGGTAGGGTTGCTTTGCTTCTCGGACAAGATTGAATCGTATGTTCCGGTTCGCGGCGGAACGGCACAGATGAATCGATTATTGCATGCTGGTTTTGACCGGTTTCCGAGTCTCAAACAAACAAACTACGACGAAGCGTTCCTCTATTTTTCACGGAATTGTCGGCGGCGTTCGTTGGTTGTGCTTGTCACTAGCGTCATTGACGATGTTTCCGCTTCGCAAATTACTGGTTACCTTCGCACATTGCGAGGGAGGCATTTGCCTGTGCTAGCGTTGCTTCGGGACAGAGCGGTTTTTGACTTTGCGGACAACCCCAGCATGGACGAAAGCGTGCTCTATCGAAGCGCTGCGGCGGCCCAGTTATTGGTGTGGCGTCACGAAGTAATCCAACGACTAGGGAACGCTGGGGTCCTGAATGTCGACGCTTTCCCGGACATGTTGACGACACCGCTCATCAACCGCTACTTGGAAGTCAAGGCTAAGCATCTACTTTAGGGGCCAAAACATTGTCGCCTTTTGCTCCGCAAAAGAGGCGCACTTTCGCAGAGCGAAAGACGACAATAACGAAATCCACCTTTGAGACGCAGAGCACCATGGGCTGGCACCCCATGTAGTGGCACACCCCTCATTCCAGGCGAGGATTGTGCTACGATAATGCAAATCGTTCGACGTACCCTTCCTTGCCCCTCTTACAAGGATTCGATTATGAAAAGCCTTTTGAACGCAATCGTTTTTGTTTTGGCATTGCATGCCAGTTCGTTCGCGGCCGACTTTCCGCCCGGTTTTCAGCGGCTTGCTATTGGTGACAAAGCACCGGATTTTTCGCTTCCAGGAATCGATGGTCGCGCCTGGGGACTGAGTGACTTCAAAGACGCTGAAGTCCTCTTGGTCTATTTTACTTCCAACCATTGCCCCGTTTGCCATGCTCAAGATCCGCGACTGCTAACTCTGTTAAAGGAACTTACCGGAAAAAGCTTGGCTGTCGTCGCTATCAATCCCAACTCAGGCGACGGACTTCGGCCAGATGAACTTGGATACTCCAAATACGATGATAGTTTCGAGCACATGAAACTCTATGCCAAAGACGAAGGATTCACCTTTCCATATCTCTACGACGGCGAGACCCAGGCCGTCGCCAAGAAGTTCGGTTGTTTGGCTACGCCGCATGTTTTTGTTTTTGATCGTGCGCGAGCACTCAGATACCAGGGTTGGCTTGACGATTCGAGATTTCCAGACGCCACGACCGTTAAGCGACAGGACGCAAAGGATGCCATCATCGCTTTGCTCGATGGTAAACCGGTACCAGTATCCGAGACAAAACCGTTTGGTTGTTCGACCAAGTGGCGAGAGAAGATCGCTGATGTAGGCAAGGACAACGAAAACTGGGAGCAAGCTGAAGTCACGATGGATAAGATCGACGCTGCGGGAATTGCAACGTTGGTTAAGAACGATACGAGCAAGTATCGATTGTTCAACGTTTGGTCGACAACCTGTGGACCTTGCCTGGTTGAGTTTCCCGGTCTGGTTCGAGTCTCGCGACGAATGGGATTACGCGACTTTGAATTGATCACACTGAGTACTGATTTACCGAGCGATAGCGAACGGGTGCTCTCGTTTTTGGACAAGAAGCGGGCTTCGCTGCCAAAAAAACTGAAACCAACTTTGGAAAAAGAAGGCCGCAAGTCGAACAACTATCTCTATACCGAAGCAAGCATGGATAGCCTGATCCAAGCCCTGGACCCGGAGTGGTCGGGGCCGCAACCGCATACTCTACTTGTCGCCCCGGGTGGTAAGGTCGCATTTCGTCACACAGGCGAAATCGCCGAAGAAGAATTACTCGATAAGATTCTCAAAGCAATGGGAACCGGCTACAAACCTTAACGTAAAACCGCTCACCCTACATCGTGAATTCCAATTCCCAATTCCCAATCCAACCTGCCAGCCTGCCAGCCTGCCAGCCTGCCCTCCAACTCTGAAATGGATCAACAATGGACAAACCATACAAAACGCGACGCCATTTCCTTGGCACTTCTGTCGTAGCGGCAGCCATACCGCTCATTGTTTCACCGCATGTGCTTGGTCGCGGAACAGCCGTTGCGCCAAGCAACAAGATCACGCTGGGGGTGATCGGTATCGGTCCGCGGTGCACGTACGATTTGCAGGCCATGCTAGGTTTGGCCGATGTCCAGTGTGTTGCCATTGCCGATGTACAAGCCAGTCGTCGCGATGTCGGCAAGGCGCTGGTCGATAAGCATTATGGTAATTCCGATTGCAAACTGCATCGCGATTTCCGCGAGTTGCTCGATCGCAAGGATATCGATGCGGTGATCGTGGCCACGGGTGATCGTTGGCACGCGACGGCCTCGATGATGGCCGCCAAAGCGGGTAAGGATGTGTATAGTGAAAAGCCTTGTGGATTGACGATTGAGCTTTGCCAACAATTGGCCGATACGATGAAGATGACTGGACGCATTTTTCAAGCGGGAACGCAGCGACGGAGTGTGCCGAATTTCCATCAGGCGGTTAAACTGGCTCAAAGTGGAAAGCTTGGAAAGCTAGAAACTCTTTACGCCTCGGTTTATATCCCAACCCTCGATAACAGTTGGCTGCCTGGTGAGTCGACACCGCCGAAGGAAATGGTGGACTGGCACATGTGGCTTGGTCCTGCACCGTGGCGACCTTACAACAGCAAGTACGTGTCGGGCGGATGGCGTGGCTATTATGACTTTGACTCAGGGGCCCGATTGCTGGACTGGGGGGCTCACACGGTCGATCTGTGCCAATGGGCCAACCAAGCAGATGCGACGACTCCTATTTCCTTTGAGCCATACGAGACTGGTATTACATGCATGTACGCCAACGGAGTGAAGTTGGTATTGGATTTCCTGCCGATGCCGTTTGGTGACCGCGGGCCGAACTGGATCACTCGGTTAGGAACTTGTCCGGTTCGCTTTGTCGGTACGGAGGGATCGATCGAGACGGGCGACAGTGGTGAGACGGTTGTCTCATCGGATTCGCTTCGTAAGGAGCTTCAGGACTCAGCGGGCAAGGTAAAGGGCTTGGATGTGACAGCGCATGCAAGAAACTTTTTTGACTGCATCAAGTCGCGACAGCCGACGGTGACCAATCCAGAAGTGATGCGCAACTCGCACGTTGCGTGCCATGCTGCGGCGACCGCGTGGATGCTGAAGCGGAAACTGAATTTCGATCCAATGAGGCAAGAGTTTGTGGACGATTTCGAAGCGAATAGTTTGCGTTCTCGCCCGGCTCGCACATGGAGCTAGTGTATGTCACCCTCTGTCGGCAACGCTGTGAAGCATTTTTACCAACATTTCACCTAGGTTGAGCGGAGCTTGACTCCCCTCAACCTTGTTTTGGCGTCCTATACATAACGGTCCAGTAACCGCCGCACTCCGCTGCCTGCTCGACCGCCTAAGGCGGTCGAGCAGGCAGCGGAGTGCGATCCTTTAGGGTCTGAGCCGCACTTTTAGTACGCCAAAACGGCGTCCGTCGGAGGCAAGCTCCGATCGGACGAAAATACTTCACAGCTCATCGCAGTGCGTCAGAATTGACGACTTCGCTGCCACTTCTTGTTGTGATTCCGCTGGCCACCTTTTGATCCATATTGTCGGACAAGAAAAGAACTGAGCCATCTCCCATCACGGCGTTTCTGCCTCCGCTGTGCGATGCCTTGACTGCTGCCAAATAACTCAATTGGACTTGGTCCTTGGGCTCGGCCCAGTGCACCGCATCCAGTTCATCCGTTTCGATAACAAACAGTGTGTTGCTGAGTCCGTCGCGGATGTCACTAAATTTTAACGGAGTGCTGCCAGGAAACGGGCTCGATGGGTCGTCGATGATCTGATAGGTTGTCATCCGATTTGCGACTTTGGACGAAGGGCACCGAAAGATTGGAACCTCCAATTGTTGTAGAATCGCGTTGGCTGGATCATCCCACGGTTTGGTAAAATCGATCTGCTGAAACAGGGCCGATTGGTCGATGAATGGCAGGATGAGTGTTCGCCAACTATGCAATCGATTTCCATCTGCATCAACTGTATAAGCTGGCGGAAGCGTTCCATACGCCGAATGGTAATTATGGAATGCGAGACCGATCTGTTTGAGATTATTGCTGCATTGCATTCGACGAGCGGCTTCGCGACCCTCCGAAACGGCAGGAATCATGAGCGCCACCATGATGCCGCCGCATACGAGCAAGCATGCAACGAAGCATACTAGGACGACAGCAATGATGGTGCTAACGCCGGCCCCCGATTTCGAATGTTGAGCTGGAGGCAACTCGTAATTTGGCTGAGTGGAGTTCGACATGGGAATTGCACGATCGAAAGGGGTAACTAGCTATCAGCCACGGGTTTTATCAATAGGGGTTTTCTCAATTCTAGCGTGCGGCCCGCCCAAAGCGAAGCGTGTGGCACGCCCAAAGCAAAGCGTGGGCGTGGGAAGTGTGGAATTCCCCAAGCGAAACGTTGGCGTAGGGAGTGGGGCCGATATTTCTAGTAACTCCCACGCCCTTCGTAAACTCAGGGACGTGCCACACGTTTCACTGACCAACTCCACGCTTCACTACTCAAGCAGCTTGATCGAGTCCGCTCCACCAGCGGTCAGCAAACCCGCGCTTCGGTAAACGTTTAGCTTGTCGCGAGAATCCGCGATATCAAGATTTCGCATCGTAAGCTGACCGATTCGATCCGTCGGCGAAAACTCCCCTTTGCCGCTCTCCATTGTCAGCCGCTCCGGCTTGTAGGTCAAGTTCGGACTTCGAGTGTCTAGAATCGAATAGTCGTTACCTCGCCTCAGTTCGAGAATCACTTCTCCCGTGACAGCTTTAGCGACCCAATGCTGCAAGGCCTCACGCAGCATCAACGATTGCGAGTCGAACCAGCGGCCCTCGTAAAGGAGTCGACCGAGTCGTCGCCCCATATCGCGATACTGCTCCATCGTCCCTTCATTGTGGATGCCGGTGATCAGTCGTTCGTAAGCGATGAACAGCAACGCCATTCCAGGTGCTTCGTAGATGCCGCGGCTCTTGGCCTCGATGATGCGATTCTCGATCTGGTCGGACATGCCAAGTCCATGACGTCCGCCAATGGCATTGGCTTCTAAGACCAAATCGACTCTGGATTCGAAGGACTTGCCATTGAGTGCTACTGGCTCGCCCGCTTCAAAGGTGACTGAGACCGTCTCGGCAAGGACTGGAAAATCGGATTTCCAGAAAGGCACACCCATGATTGGGGCCACAATCTTGATGCCGCTGTTCAGCATTTCAAGGTCTTTGGCTTCATGGGTGGCTCCCCAAATATTGGAGTCGGTGGAATAGGCTTTTTCTTTGCTCATGTGGTAACCGAGTCCAGCTTTTTCTAGCAGTTCGGACATCTCCTTGCGGCCACCTAGTTCCTTGTTGAATTGTTCGTCTAGCCAAGGCTTATAAACTTGAAGGCTTGGATTGGCCAGCAAGCCATAACGGTAGAATCGTTCGATGTCGTTTCCTTTGTAGGTACTGCCGTCGCCCCATATATTGACCCCGTCCTCCTTCATGGCTTGGACCAACATCGTTCCCGTCACAGCCCGACCGATTGGCGTAGTGTTGAAATAAGGGACCCCCGCGGTCGTAATGTGAAATGCGCCGCATTGCAAAGCAGCCAGGCCTTCGTGAACGAGTTGTTCGCGGCAATCGATCAATCGGGCCTTCTCGGCACCACACTCCAGGGCTCGTTTTGGAATGTCGTCGTAGTTGGTTTCGTCCGGTTGCCCCAGGTTGGCCGTATAGCAATAGGGAACTGCCCCCTTTTGGCGCATCCAATAGATTGCAGCACTCGTGTCGAGTCCCCCAGAAAACGCGATACCGACATTTTGGCCAACAGGCAGCGACTGTAGGATGTTTGACATGAATTTTTGGTTTTAGGTTGCAACTGGCGGCGGAATTAAATCGCGTTTTAGCCCGCGACATTGGCATGGGAGTAGTGTAACCCAAACTCCTAGAATTCAAACCTTGACTGGTGTCCACGCCTTGCGGCCGCTTGGGGCCCTTGGGGGCTGTTGATTTGGTAACCCGAAACGTAAGTGAGGGACGAGATACGGGGTCCGCTGAACGCCACCATGCAACTCTTACGAATGCAATCGTTTCCGTTGGCTTTATGCCAGCGGGACGGCAACTGACAGCTACATCTATCGCCA
>JAYTVM010000327.1:0-62184 GCA_043743995.1 Pirellula sp.
GTCGGAATGTACACTGACCGCGAGTCGCGGAGCGACGTCGCCTACGTAGATCCGTCGCTCCGCGACGGATGTACTTGAGGATGAAACTCATCCGAGATCACTTTAATTCAGTTACATCCAGGCCGAATGGGAATTGCGGTTCGACGACTCCGGCGGTGAATAGATGGAACGAGCAACAGGAACAGCTTAGTAAACTCGCGTCCAGTCTAATAGTTCCTCAAGATCAATTCAAAGAGTTCAATCGACAATTTAGCGAAGAAGCAGATCCTGCTTGATTTTGAGCAGCATCCGAGCCGACGCTAGCCGCATCGGCCACGAAAGCTTGCGAAAAGCGTGAAATTCCCAATATTCGATTGACGAAACCTGGCTTGGCTATTCAGGAATGAATATGCTGTTGCTTACGCTGTGACAGAGAAATGTTACGGGTAGGACGAGCACTTCCTTTAGAGGGACCGAGTGATAACACAAGATGCGACAGCAGTAAGTCAGCGGTTTGTTCAACAGGCGGTTCTAGTTCGCCAGAAGTTAAAGGAAGCCATTGTTGGCCAAGATGAGGTGCTCGATCAGCTGCTTATCTGCGCATTGACTGGCTCCCACGCTTTGATCGTCGGAGCACCTGGGTTAGCGAAAACGCTTATGGTAAAAGCCCTTTCACGGGCCTTGAATCTTAAGTTTTCTCGAGTCCAATTCACACCGGACTTGATGCCAAGCGATATCACCGGCTATGAGTTGCTGGCGCGGAGCGCGGAGACAGGTGATATGTCGATGCAGTTTCGACGAGGTCCGATATTTGCTAACTTGGTCCTGGCTGACGAAATCAATCGGGCCGCTCCCAAGACACAATCGGCTTTGCTCGAGGCCATGGCGGAACATCACGTGACGATTGGCGGTGCGACTCACGATTTGGATGATCCTTTCTTGGTCGTAGCAACACAAAACCCGATTGAGCAAGAGGGGACGTATCCTCTGCCCGAGGCCCAGTTGGATCGATTCATGATGGAAATTCGCGTGGGATATCCTACTATTGAGCAGGAACGTGAGATCGTTATGAAAACGACCGCCGAGCCTGAAATCTTCTCGGATAGCACGATGACTAAGGAGGACTTCATCGCCTTGCGGAAGACAGTGCGTGCGGTTCCCGTCCCGTTCGCAGTCGTCGACTACGCCGTTTTGCTTTGCAATGGAAGCCGGCCGGAGGCGCCAGGTGCCATTGACGTGGTTAGGAAATATGTTGCGTTTGGTGCGGGGCCACGTGGAAGCCAAAACTTAGTGTTGGCCGCCAAGGCGCGGGCATTATTGGAAGGGCGAACAGCGCCCAATGTTGGAGATGTGCGCGCGGTCACAATACCGATCCTTCGTCACCGTATCTTGATGAACCATCGAGCCATCGGTGACGGATTCGGAGTCGAAAAACTTGTGGATGCCCTTTTGAATTCGAGAGGTTAGGTGAGCGGCGGACAGAAGACTACCAGGCCAAGCCACCGTGTGGCACGCGAGGCCATACCACCGCGTGGCACGCCAGGCCATACCACCGCGTGGCACGCCAGGCCATACCACCGTGTGGCACGCGAGGCCAAACCACCGTGTGGCACGCCCAAAGCGATTAGCGATGGGCGTGGGAAGTATGGCAAATGACTCTAGGTCGACTGTCCCAGATTGGTTTTCGCGACGGGAATTAGCGGGAGAGCGAGGCTCCTGCCGAGCTAAATTCCTGCGAAATAGCTCAGTAACAAATAGCTCAGTAAAGAGAGTAAAGAAGACATGAATTTAGCTGGCCATCCGTCCATTGCATTCCAACCTGAAACTCAAGGTAGCATTTTCTTTGAGCCTTCCAAGCTTGCTGGCTTGGAGAAGATGCGATTCACTACGTCTCGCCGGGTCGAAGGCTCCTACTCCGGACGTCACGCGGCTAAAAGTCGGGGCGGGGCTGGTGAGTTCGTCGACTATCGCGAGTATTCACCCGGGGATGATTTGCGACGCATCGATTGGAAAGCGTTGGGGCGAACCGGTCGAAGCTACCTCAAGTTGTTTCAAGACGAGACCGATTTGCGATGTACACTTATGCTCGATTGCAGCGGTTCCATGTACCAAGGAAGTCATTCCGATACCGACACTCGCGGCTCCAAACTGGAGTGGATGCAGTACTTTGCAACCGCGCTCTCCCATCTGATTCTGCTCGGTCGAGACGCGGTGGGATTGTGTACTGTCCGACAAGGGGTCGAAGAAGTATTGCCGCCATCTGCATCCATGCTTCAACGCTCATTGCTGCACCAATCCATTGAACGGCTACGGGCGCAAGGGGAGACGGATCTAGCAAGTGGGTTAGATGGTCTGTTGATTCAATCGGGGCGCAGGGGAGTGCTCCTAACCATTAGCGATTTCTTAGTTCCCAATTTGGATTCGATGATTTCAGGCTTTCGCAAGTTTCGAGCTCGAGGCTGGGAAGTCATCGCGTTGCACCTAGTGCATCCAGATGAAGTCACTTTGCCGGCCGGTAATGCCTACCGCTTTATCGACTTGGAGGGTGCCGGAGAAGTGAATTGCCAAATGACAGAGATTCGGCGTGCGTACGAAGATCGATTTCAAGTTCACCTGAAACGAACGCGTGAAGCGTTGTTCGGTGCGGGTTGCGACTATCATCGCGTTATGGTGTCGGAAAACTATCTCGATGTGCTTCGTTCCTTCCTAGTGATGCGGAGCGCATAAAGCGAACGATGAGTTTCATTCACGCCTGGGCAATTGGAATTGGAGCGATAGCCATTGCAGCCCCTTTTGCTGTCCATTGGTTGACCAAGCCAAGAACGATCGCGTTTCGATTGTCGACCGTACGATTTCTGCAAGAGGTTGTTCAGCAGCGTCGCGTTAGGAGTCGGCTCCGCGATTGGTTGATCTTGTTTCTGCGTTCGCTATGCATTGGACTATTGGCTTTAGCAATTGCTAGGCCTTTGTTTCAAGATCGCCGAGCGATTGCAATCGGGTCTAAAAACGATGCACAACGTGTAATCGTCGTCGATTGCAGTCAAAGCATGTCGGCCGGCAGTGGCGGCGTAACTAGTTGGTCCTTGGCGGTAGCATCCGCCATGCAGTACCTCGACGATTCGCCAGGCATGCGGGCAGCGGTGATCCTTGCAGGTGCCCGTCCACATCCCGTCTTCGACCAACTTTCGCCTAATTTCACTTCCTTGCGCGAGGCCGTCAAGCAGGCGAAACCGCTGGCCGAACGCGCAGAACCACGTGCTGCACTGGAGCAAGCCGCAAAGCTACTCTCGCAAGCAACGGTGGGAACCAAAGAGCTTGTCATCATCAGCGACTTCCAACGAACCAATTGGGGGACCCTCTTGTTGGACTTGATTCCGTCCGACACTCAGGTCCAGTTTCACAGTGTCGCCCAATCGCAAACCGACAACATTGCAGTAACGGGAGTCCGGTTCTCTTCCGAGCCCGTCGTAGGTCAAGCGGTCGTTATGGAGGTGGATATCGTCAACTTTTCGGACCGCGAAGCTACCGTCCATTGCAGTGTGGACCTCAACTTCATGAAGCGCTCCATAGACGCGACCATACAGCCGCAGAGCACGCGAACGCTTTCGGAAGCCCTTTCGTTTGATGAAGTCGGCTGGAAATTTGGATGGGCCAAACTGGAAAGCAACTTGGACGTATTGCCAGACGACGATCAACGTCCTGTCGCGTTACACGTGCGACCACCAGTGCGCGTATTGATGATCTCCAAGCAGAACGCGAACGACGTGCCCTCGTCCAGTTTCTACCTTCAACAAGCATTGAACGTGGCGTTGAACGGCCCAGTCGCCCACAATCCTACCTCGAACACAAAGGGTAGCGAGGTGATCGTTCGTGTGAACCCGATTCGAGACGATGTTCGCAATTGGCCGCAATGCGATGTCTACGTGATCGATCGTCCCGGTTCCTTGCCCATCGACGCCCTGCAATTGATCGCTTCGCAATTGCGTCGGGGAAAGGGACTTCTCTACGTAACCTCGGAATTGGTTGACGCAGTCAACTTTAAGCAGTTAGGAGACATTTTGGGGAGCGATTTTCAGCCACCTGTTGAACTGGTTCCCAACAACGCGATTGACCTTCGTCGAGATCTTTTTGTTCGACAAGTAAAGAGTCGCGAGTCTCCTTTTAACGTATTGGGGAGCAATGACGCGGCGAATTTGTTGACTCCCGTTCGATTTGGAGGTGGGCTAGGGACACGAGCCACTTCCGAAGGGCTTCGCGATCAAGTGTTGGCAGAACTCAGTGATACCTCGGCTCTCTTGTTTCTTTCCGGTGTTGGGGCTGGGCAGATTGCCGTGCTTAATACGGACTTGTCGCGATCCAATTGGTCGGTGCAGCCTACGTTTCTTCCGGTGATGAGTGAACTGACCAAGGGGCTACTTGCGCAACGTGGACAGAGCGACCAAGTCAATAGTGGTGAACCACTTGTGCGTATTCTGCCCTCCTCCATTACCAATAGCAGTCCATTAAAGGGAAAAACGATCGATGGTCCAGCCCCGAGCAGCGGCGAGTTCGGGCAGTGGCAATGGGTGGCCGGTCAGAGTTCCGTGGTTTGGAATTGGAAGGAACCTCCTGGCGCCGGAATCTATTCACTTGAAGAAAACGCAGTTCCTGTTTGGATGGTTGCTACGAGCGCTCCCGCGAGCGAATCAAATCTAAGTGCGCTCGATAAAGAGGTGTTGACCACGCGTATCGGCGGAGACCGAGTTGTCGGCTATGCTTCCTCAGATATCTCCGAGGAGAAGTCGGATGAACTTTGGAAATAGTTGGTCGTCGGCTGTCTATTTGGACTGATTGGTGAGATTGTATCGTTGCGTTGGAATCGGATGTAAGGATATTATTTTGTGGACTGTTGACCCAACGGGGAGATGGCGCAAGGGCGACGAAGCGATTTGGGGACTGCATTGCGGCAGGTATCTCGAACCGGTTCTCCGCTAGGACACGCGATCTTGATGATCAGCGATGGCGCTCACAATGTTGGAATGGTCGAGAGTGTTTTGCAATCCGCCAGAGAAGCAAATGCGTTGGCAACCCCGATTTACACGGTAACCCTGGGAACCTCCGTTGGCATGAAGAACATGTTGGTTACCGCCAAGGCGTCCCGAATGATCGCGTTTCCTAAGAATCCGGTAGGATTTCGCGCTTCCGTTTCACACAGCGGTCTTGCCGGGCAAACAACTCAAGTTCGACTGTTGAAAGACGATATGGTTCTGCAAACGAAGACGATACGGCTCACTGCCGAACCGGTTCAAGAGGTTCGCTTTACACTCGAAGAGGGAGTCAAGGAACCGATCGAACGATTTCGAATTGTTGCCAGCGAAGTTCCCGGTGAAGTTACGACGGCAGACAATCAAACGACCGTTCTTGTTCAACGGCTAAGCGCTCCGATCGGCGTGCTGGTGTTGGAGGGAAAACCGTATTGGGACAGCAAGTTTCTGGCTAGAAATCTGGCTCGTGACCCAGTCGTGGATTTGACAACTATCGTTCGATTGGGGAACGGTCGATACCTGCAACGCAAGGTGACGCGTGAACAGCTATCGGACTCCTATGCCGAGCAGGCTACCGTAAAGAAAACAACCGGTGAGACCATGGAACTGCCAGCGGATACGGCGACAGATGATTGGGCGGTTGAGAAGGAGTTGAACTCACCGCTAGAGTCGATGGAGCTGCTTGCAAAATATCGGCTTGTCATTCTGGGTCGAGACTCAGGAATCTATTTGACCGATCGAGGCATTGAAAATTTGCGAAGTTGGATTTCGATGACAGGTGGCTGCTTGCTTTGCTCACGGGGCGCGCCGACGGATCAAATCGCTTCGAAGCTTGCCGAAATCTTGCCGGTTCGATGGTCACCAACGAGCGAATCGCGATTTCGAGCTAAGCTAACGCAGCAAGGAATCGATTCCTCGGTATTCGATCCGCTGCTGACAGAGGGTGGCGACCCACTCGGTTCGTTGCCAAGTTTGGCCATGGATCAGATGCCGAAACAACGTCCGGGTTTGCCCCAGGTACTAATGCAGAGTGCGGTGGACGAATCGGGAATCAATACTCCGATCGTCACTTATCAGCCATTCGGAGCTGGGCAAACGATCGTGGTGGAGGGAGCTGGGATGTGGCGGTGGGCGTTTCTCGCACCGCAGCACGCTTCGAAGGACAAGATTTATCCGACCCTATGGCAATCCATGGTGCAATGGATCATCTCGCAAAACGACATGATGCCTGGACAAGAACTCGCCATTCGTCCGGACCGAGCGACATTCTTGACGGGTGACCGTGCGAGCGCTTCGATTACACTACGTGAGCCAGCCAAATGGAACACCACCGATAGTCTCAATAGCTTGAATGTCATCATGCAGTCTGTTGGTTCCGAAGAACTAACTCGCCTTTCTATGGTAACATCCGGCGTAGACAGCAGTTTATTTCGAGTCGACATGGGGACAGTTGATGTCGGATTCTATACACTGAAGGTCGTTACTGGAGAAAAAGACCAAGTCTTAGCAGCGACTGCATTCGAAATGCGAGACCCTTGGTTTGAAACGTTAGAGGTCGACGCCCGACCTGACGTCATGGGCCAAGTGGCCAGACTGAGCGGTGGCGAAGTACTAGCGCCAGAGCAAGTTTCGGATCTTGTTAAGAAATTCGAGGAACGCATCAAACATCAGCACAAGCACAAGGAAACCCGCACGACCATGTGGGATCGGCCATTCGTATTGGTCCTGATTTTAATCGGATGGTTGAGCACATGGATTGTTCGTCGACAAAACGGATTGGTTTAGGAGAACGAGTATGTCCGCAGGAATACCAACGCTATTGAATCGAGAACTTGTCGCAAGTATCAAGCCGTTTCGACGCCGAGCCATCGGTTTCGACATTGGGCGATTTACGCTGATGTTTTCGGCCGCGGTGGTTCTATGTTTGGTTGCCGCAATGTGGTTAGACACCGTGGTTGCGTTGCCGGCTGCCGTGCGTTGGGCTATGACTCGCGTTGGATTGCTGGCAGCGTTGATTGCAATGTTTGTCGTATGTGGTTGGCGAGGAACACGAGTGACCAATGAAAAGGTGGCAGATCGAATCGATACGTCAATAGGGTCTGGCGGTGAGGTTTTAGCTGGCTGGCAACTCGCCAATCGACCTGTTCAGCCGAACACAGACTTGTCGCGGGGATTAGCCGCGATGGCTTCCCAACGTGCGGCAGAACGGGTCCGAAGTGTTGCGTTGGGCAAAGTCGTCAGTTGGAAACGGGTGCAAAAAGCAGCGATGTTCCTAGGTAGCGTGTTAGTGGCTGTATCTGCCCTCGGGGCGCTCGTACCAGGTGTAGCCACGCATCAAGTGAATCGCTTCTTATATCCCAGCGATGACATACCGCCTTACACGGGCATTATCATTGAGCTTGAACTGGAAGAGCCAAATGTGCTGTATGGGAAAGATGCCTTCGCAACCGCATCGGTAACTTACGGAAACGTTGATCGATTGACGTTGGTTGTTCTAACGGACCGCGGGACAGAACAAACGCTACCCATGTTGGCGCAAAACGCGGCAAAGTGGCAGGCGATTTTGACACGTGTCACCGAACCGTTGACGCTTTATGCACGCAGTGGCGCTAGTCGTTCTCGCATGCATCGCCTCGATGTCCAATTGACCCCACAGATCATGCCGCCGAAGGTTACCATCACTCCGCCCGCGTACACACGGGGCAGTGTCTACCGAGGGCGGATACCGGATCAAGGACTTATTGGACTTGCTGGAACTAGGGTTGACTGGGAGGTGAAAAGCAATCGACCGTTGGCCAGTGGAACAATTCGTGTCTCCTATCGTGGTGGCGAATCCGAAACAACTGAACTGGCCTTGCGGAAAGACGCCGACATCAGCGAGGACGCGAGAAGCAACGTGGTCGCCGGGACCATGCTGTTGTCGCAGTCTGGCCAATTCGAACTTGCGATTGTCGATGTTGAGGGCATGGAATCGCAGAAGAGACTGGAGGGATCGATCACGGTTATCGAGGATCGCCATCCGATGGTACGAATCGTTCAGCCACAGCAGCTTTCGATGGCCACGCCAGACGTCAAGCTCCCAGTCACTGTGGCTGCGGACGACGATTATGGAATTACAAATGTCACCTTGTTCCGATCGCTGAATGGCTCCCCATCCACTTCAATTGAGGCGGATGTCGATGGCAAGGCTCGGGTTCAATCGCAGTGGGAGTTGCCGTTTTCGAGCTATAGTTTAGTCCCAGGCGATGAGATTCAGCTCTTTGCAAGAACCGAGGACAACGACCCCGCTGGTGCGAAGGGGGCGGAATCCGCAATCACCACCATTCGCATCATTTCCGTGCAACAATTCCAAGAGATGATGATACAGCGAAAGGGGGTCGACAGCATTCAAGCCAAATATCAAGCTGCCAGACGCTATTTTGATCAATTGGCCAGCAGTTTGCGAAAAGTGGAAGAAGCGCAAAAGGGATTGAAACAGAATCCTGATTCTGCCGATGCAGCCAAGAAACTACAAGAAAAGATGGAAGCGGCCCAAAAGGCAGCGGAGCTAGCTGAGCAGGAGGTCGCCAAGTTGAGCGAGCAGCCGATGCCGATCGATGTCGACCGCGAGCTTGCCAAGCGATTGGCACGGATGAGCCAGCAGGCAGGCAAGATGGCCCAGCAGCTCAATCGAATGAAAGAGGTGGCCAAGCCCTCTCTGACCGAGCAGGATGAAGAGAGGGTTGCGAAGATGATTGAGCAAAGCAAGGAGACGCAGACGAAGCTAACCGACGAAGCGATTGATCCACTTAAGAAGATGCAGCAAATCATGCCGCTGGTCGTAGCTCAACAACGATTCGTACAAATCGCGCAGCAACAACGCGATCTCGCTGGCCGACTCCAATCCTTGCGGGATTCTCAAAAGAAGGATGCATTCAACCAAAGAAGAATTGCCGACTTGGAGTCCGAACAAGAGCAATTGCGTCAACAACTCGATCAATTGCTTAATGACATACAATTGCATGCTCAAGACTTGCCAGACGATCCCGAATTGGCCGATCTTAAGAGGACGGCCATTGATTTTTCAGAAGCGGTGCGGAATAGCGATGCACTCCAAGAAATGGTATTGGCACAGAAAAACTTGCTGGCAGGCGGATTTAGTGATGCTTGGACGAATGCTGACATGGCATTGGCGGTGAGGCGGGAAGCGTAGTTCAAGTTGCGAACCTGATCTATGCAGGGACGAAGACGAGTGAGTGCTTTGCGGATCACTTCTTACGTCGCGCCGAAAAGGACTCTGCGATCAGCACGAGTCGCAGGCTTCATTCGGTCAAACTTTCATCGGACGAGATTTTCAATTTTCCACTCTTGGTGATGACAGGCGAAGGAGAATTCGAACTGCTCGCAGAAGAACGTGAAAATTTAAGGCAGTTTATTGAACGCGGTGGTTTTCTTTTGGCATCGGCCGGATGCTCATCCGATGAATGGGACCGCTCGTTTCGACGGGAGATGGCCAAAACATTTGTAAACAGGGAGCTCAAACCCCTTTCAAAAGACCATTTGGTATTTCATACCGCCTACGATGTCAAGCAATTGGAGGCAAAACACGGTACACCGAAGCCGCTGGCGGGGCTTCATTTTGGCACCAGGCTGGGTGTGTTGTATTCTCAAGACGGTTTGAACGATACATCCAATACGCAAGGCTGCTGTTGCTGCGGTGGCAATGAGATTACCAATGCCGAAGAGATCAACGTGAACATTCTCGTTTACAGTCTGTTGCATTAAGGAGAATGTGCCGATGTCAACCGACAGAGTCCCAAAACCAGATCACCCACATTGGCTGCAACCAATCGCATTGCAAGCCTGCCTTGCGTACGTACTTTGCATGCAAATAGGCGTTCAGCTACATGCACAGGACGCATTCGATTCCGACGATTTGGACCCTTTCGATGCGAAACCTTCCAAGACGAAAGAGAGTGTTGCGAAGCGAATTGAGCCTGCAAATGAATACGAGAAAGGTCTCAAACTCTCGCAGATACACAAACGACCGATGCTGGTGGTTCTCGGCGCGGAATGGTGCAATTGGTGCAGGAAACTAGAGAGCGACCTTGCAACCGAAGAAGCCAATGAGATCCTGGAGAAATGGATCATTGCGAAGGTGGATGTGGAGGAAGAAGCGGACATTGCCCGCGAAATGCAAGCTTCCGCGTTGCCTGCTCTACGAGTGCTTGGTGTCGAGCGCGAGGTGTCTGCGAGCCGGGAGGGTTATCTTTCTATCGCGGAACTCAAGGAGTGGTTGCAAGAAAATCACCTATTGGCGGATCCAACGATTCAGCGTGTTCTGTATGAATCAGGCAAGTTGACGAACGACGATCTAAAAAAATTGGTCGAGTTTCTTGGCCACCGATCTGCGAGCATTCGGACCGCTGCTCAAAAGCGATTGACTCAGGCGAGAAACGATAGCGAAGGTTTGGTGGTAGATGCTCTTCGAGTGGGTCGACTAGCACAGCAACTTTGCGCATTGCAGATTCTGCAATCATGGAAGGCACCCGTTGCCACCGTCGATCCATGGCGACCTGGTACCATCAATACGGAAATAACCGAAACACTGGTTCAATGGCTCCGGAGGGCACGGGACAAAGACGGGGCCCTCGTTGCAAACGATGCCGCGGCAATGCCATTGAACGAAGCAAAGGTTGTGGAATTGATGGCTCGTTTGTTGTCGAAGCACAATGACAAGCGAGATGGGGTGATGGCTGAAGCGGTAAACTTTGGCGATGCATTGGTACCGGAGGTCCGAATGCGTTTGGCAAATACCGGTGCGATTGATGATTCGGAGCGAACGGTTCTTCGAGAGTTGCTCTATCGATTGTTGGTGGGGGACAGAATGCGGCTTGAAAAGCCGATGTTGCTGGCTGCACTATCGAGCTTCAATGCAGAAACCCATCGAACCGCGGCATTGAATCTCCTTGCGAGTGTCACTTCACAAGATCAGCCGATGGTCGATGAGTTGTCCCAAGACGCCGACCCGCTCGTGCGTGAAATGACTGTAAGTAAACTGCAGGAGCTGGGTGAATTGCAAAAGAGCGAGCGGCTGCAACGCTTGTTGGAGGACAAGAGTCCAAGCGTTCGGACAGCCGTGCTGCGGCAGCTGTCGGAACATCCGCAAGACACTTCGATTGCGAAGTTGATCGAATACACCGATCGTGAAACGGACGAGGACTTGCTCGTCTACGCCACGAAAACACTTGGCCTGCTCGGTTCCCAGGCTGGCGCAGACGGAGCATTGATTCGCTTAGCCAAGAATGTCAGTTGGCGAGTGCGTGCGGCCGCCTTGGACGCAATGGGGCAGGTTTTCGAAAAGCAGGATCATCATTACGGCGTGCACAAACCTTCGAAAGCGAGTGCCGAGTCAACCACTGAGATGGCCAAAGTAATTCTTGAGGCAGCCGAGGACTCCGACGAGTTCGTCGTCGAGCGTGCCGTTGCGATGATTCCAAAGATCGTTGACGAGGAATCGGCTCATTCCGTTTTGGAGTTCTTTGCTAAGAATCCGAAACGATTGTCGAGCCTCGATAAGGTTTTGTCGGAATGGCGAGCTGACGAAAAGCTTAAGCCACTGATCAATGCAGCCGAGCTCTGGTTGGAAAACAAAGAAATGGAAAAAGTCGAATCAGCCGTTATTATACTTACCAAAATCAAGCCCTCTGCGCTGAAGCTGAGGATTCCAAGTCTTTTGGATTCTGATAATCAGCATGTTCGAATCGGAGCCTTGCACGCGGCTATTGCGTCGTTTGCGGAGTTGCGTGATGAGAGCCTTAAACCGTCCGCTGTTGCGATTGCAAACCCTTGGTTCAAGTCGAACACACGAAAGCCTTGGCATGCGGTTCCCGAGTCCTTGCAAGCCTTCCCAAAGGCAACAGTAGAATCGCACGAAAGTACCGCTGCCGAGCTCCTAGGAGAGGTAGATATCGTGATGCTCGAAGAGAAGTTACCAGTTCAAGTTGCCGGTCTCGAGTTGTTGGACGACTTTTTCGGCGCAGTAACGAAGACAGCCGAACCGAAGTTAGTTGAGTCCGATGTTGAACAAAAGCCGAGTACGGTAGATGCCGTTGACGAGGTTTTATCGTTGTTCGGCGATCTCTCGGCAAGAAAAACGGCCCAATCTGAGTCACTGGAGAAACGGCCAACAGTTGGTTTAGACGATTTCTTTGGCACGCTAGAGAAAGCGGACATTACGGACAGTACGGACACTACGGCGATCACGGCGATCACGGCGACCACGGAAAGTGCGGAAAGTGCGACGGGGGTTGAGTTACCATCGGAATGGCTAGGGCGTTGGCAGAACGCATACAAATTCGATTGGCGCAGCGATTGGGCTCTTGAGATTCGCAAGAAACTGCAAGAGAGTTCCACAGCAACCACGGAGCCAACCGAAAAAGCGAGCAGTGCAGAACGTGAGCTGATTGGTTTTGCGCGATTGGCTAGCGGCCAAGCGCTGGACGCGTCGTTGGCATTAGAACATCTGCGTTTACGTCCCTTACAGGAGAAAGGTAGGGGTGTCGAGCCTCAATTGAAACTCAAAGACATGGTTGCTTGGCTTCCGGCCAAAGAGCGCGTCGAGTATGTAAACTCCATACCATTTGAATGGCGAGAATTATCCAAGAAGAACGGGGCAGAATTTTTAGAAGCAGCAACGATCATCGACGAAGTTGCAATTGCCGACTGGATCTTTGAGGGGGTTAAGGATTGCGAGCTGAGCGATGTGCAGTGGGCCATGGTGCGCAAGTACCTGTTGCGTGCGCTGTTGGGCGCGCGGGCGGATTCCGTATCGTATTACTATTCGGCTAGTGAAGTGCGAAATGGAGATGTCTATTCGCAATTCAAGTTGTCGTTGCCACGATTGGAACCCGCTGTTGACTGGCTGAGTACGCACTACAAAATGGAAGCGAATGATGCGACGAAAGGCATGCTGTTGAGCGCACTGTCGTATTTGGACCACGGATTGGCAGTCCAGTCGGCGATCGGCCATGTAACGGAGGCAACCCAGTGGAGCATGTCCGTCCGCGTGGCATTGGCGATCGCGTTGTGGGACCAGAATGAAACGAGCGTGGATCGGGCTGTACAGTGGCTGGATCATCCATTGTTGGAAGTTAAACATGCTTCCTTGATTCGGATCACGCAAAAAGTGAGCGACTCCGCTCAATCCAACGGGGATTTACAGACCATGGTGTATTGGGACTACAAAGACAAAATGCCGGGGCTTTGGTACGTTCAACGCCCGATGCCTGAAAATGCGCTCCGGGAGTTGGCTCAATCGGACGAATCGCTAGCATGGAGGGCGAAATTGTTGTTGCTTGCAGCCGGTAAATGGTCGATCCAGCAGCTAGGTATCGATGCAGAAAACAGTATTGAACGATTTCGGATCGCAGTTGCGCTCGTGAAAGCGGGACGAACAGATCTTGAAGCGGTGGCCTTTTACAACAAGTCAGTCGACCAACTCATGGAAGACGAGGAAGTGGGTCAGTTTTATCGACTGATGCGAGCACTTGAAAGCGATGAGATTGCAACGATTCGGCTGACGATGAGAAAACGATTCAGGGCAAGTGCATTGCGCAACTGAATCGCGATCTGTGTTCTAATTTCTGTTCTTGTGTGTCGATGGTAGGCAATGGGCTTGGCCATTTTCAAGAACTACACCTGATTTTTTTTGCGTGAGAGATTTATGAAAAACTGTAGAGTAGCGTTCCTGTTTTTTTTTGGGGTAACTGCTTTGGATGGAGCTCTAGCTCGAGCGCAGTATGGATACGCCGGTCCTAGCAAGGGAGTCTCTGCCTCTGCAACTGAGATGGTGAGTGTCAAACCGGATAAACTTCGTTTGCTCATGCAGATCAAGGCTCAGGGGAGCGATGCGAAGTCGGCATTGGCGTCGATGAACGAACACAAAGAAAAAGTGAAAAAGGAATTGGAGGCCATGAAGGCCGACAAAGATACTGTTGTTTTTTCTCCGATTCGTGCATCGACCGGTGATGCAGAAAGCAATGGAAATTCACGACGTATGATGCAGATGCAAATGCAGATGTCGCAAGGCAGGGGAGGCAAGCCAACTGCTCCCAAGCCGTTACCGACGGTATATACGGTGACATGCACGGTCAAGGCGGAATGGCCGCTGCCTGTGAAGGAAGGGGATGCATTGGCCTTATTGCCAATGACTCTCAAAGAGCAGATATCAAGTCGCGATATCGCAGGTGAAAAGAACAAGCCCAAGCTCGGAAAAGCGGAGCAAGAACAGCTCGACGAGATGGAGGCAATGATGACTGAGCAATATTCCTACGGCGGCGACTCAAACAACGCCAACGGACCAATCATCACTTTTATTGCCAAAGTTCCTGAGGAATTGCAACAGAAAGCAACTGCCGCTACCTTTAGGAAAGCAGTCAAGGAGATTGAGTCGACCAGCGGAGCCACGGGCATCAAGCTAGGCAAACTCACCGGTGTGACTTCGGCCAGTGCAATTCAAGACCGTTCCGAGATGTATGCCGCAAGTCGTTATGGTGGAGCACCCAACGCCATTTCGTCGAGTTTCCTGAAAGAAGATTCCGTCAACGTATCGGACACGAATGCAGACGAGCTTTCGTATGCGGTAACCGTCACGGTTACCTACGATATCGAATAGTCAATTCTCGTTCGTGGGGTCAGACCCTGTTTTCGGTTTTGGATAGAAGTTCATCAAGTTGTTTAATCTGATTGGCAACCTTGGCGGATTGGTCGATCACGGCTTCGGCACGGCGGATGAGGTTGCTAACGCTGTCAGGATGACGTAAACCGAATGCACCGCTAAGTTCGCGCAAAGTCGACGTCGTGCGCCGGTGCGCCAACCAGGCCGCAATGTCTCGCTCGACAGACGACGTTTTTCGAGCTTGAAAGGATTCAACCGTCGTTCCAAAGTAGTGGGCAACGATCGAAATCACTTCCGTCGCGTTCAAGCTGGAAAGCTTACGTGCTTTCGGAACCTGATCAATTTGTCTCGGTTTTGACAGCAAGTTTTTCATTCGCTTCAAGAATTCTTCGCTACCCAATAACCAGCCTTCGAGAGCGGCTGTCAGCGGATTTTCAGGCGGTTGCTCAATTCCTGATTCAACGAATTTACGGTACGCGCGCTCCGAATTAAAACCACCCATTTCTGCTTGCCAAGCGTTGAGAACGCCGTCGTAATCGATCCAGTCGACTTGCTTTGCTTTACTGCAAAAGCCAGGATAACTCGACCAAGGCCAGTCGCGAGGATGCGTTACCAGAGGACGCTTACCGCGAACAGGATTGAGATGAAGATAACGACTCAGTGTCCAAAAATAGCTCTCATCCTCTACCAAGTCAGCTCTGAATCTTCCTTGAAAAAGATGGCCAGTTCGTTCGTGACGTTTAGCATACCAATTCGCGTATCCACTGAGCAGATATTGCATACCCTTTGACAAATTTGGTTTCGGAGTTCTCAGAAAAAGATGAATGTGATTGGGCATCCAAACGTAGGCGAACACTTCCCAGCCAGTTCGACCTACGGTCTTTGATAACCCATCGACCATTCGTCGATAGTCGTCATCGATATGGAAAATTGCCTGCTTGCCGTTTCCGCGAGCCATGACATGATAGATTGCATTTGGGTATTCGATTCGAAGCGGTCGAGCCATGGTCGAATCATAACCACTTACCAAAGTCCTGTAAACCGAAAACAGGGTCTGACCCCTAAAATCCACCCTAAAATCCATCGCATTGCGTCACCGACGAATCGTACGGCCTAGGCATTCGAGGAGGAACTCGATCACCTCTATGTGGCGGGTGGCTTCGGCCAAGTCCTTGCCCCATGTATAGAGTCCGTGACGGCGAATGAGGTACCCCCAACATTTTTCGTCCGGATGTTCGTCCAGGTAACGCATAACCTGCGATTGCAATGCTGGGATGTCTTGTGTGTTATCAAAAATAGGCAGCCAGCATGAAGACTCATGTGTCGTGATGCCATCTAGCCCTTTGAGCATTTCAAATCCATCGATTCGAATACCACCAAGGGCAAAAAAATGCTGCGACAACGTCGTCGCCCAAACGCTATGGGTATGGAGCACCGCACCGGCACCACAACGCGAGGCAGCCATGCAATGCAACAACGTTTCGGCGCTGCTTTTCGGTTGATCCGGCGTCGTCACCTTGCCGCTTTCATCGACAATGACAAAATCATTGGGCTCCAAATGCCCTTTGTCCTTGCCGCTGGCCGTGATCAATAGCCGGATTGGATTGCGATCGATAACCACACTATAGTTGCTGGATGTTCCGAGCGACCAGCCTCGGTTCCAGAGTTGATGCCCGACACGACGAAGACCATTGATGTGATCTGCATAGGGCTGTAGGTGAGAGGAGAAGGATTCGAGGTCTTCAGGCACGTGATGGGAGAAGGAGTTTGGAGGATTGGTAAATGGAAATAGGACCGGCAGGATTCGAACCTGCAACCAAGGGATTATGCGTACCGACTACGGCTTTCGCCGCCTCTTTCGAGTTTGGGGTCTGGACCATACCTTCACTTTACGTGTCTGCCGTCTGGTCTCTACACCTTCCGCGAATGAATTGGGATTATGCAAATTCAAACGGCGGCTTGGCTCGGGATTAGCATGCTCCTCGCTCCAAATTGGAACAATCAGCGAAGCCTTCCCCGAATTTGACAAATTCTACATGCATTCTGTTGGACGATGACTCGAAAACCAACAAAACACGTGCAACCCAATCGAATCAACCATAACAAACCGCGCGGTTTCGCACGGTGGTGCTTTAGGTCTCATCACTTAAGTCCCCTGCTCTAACCATTGAGCTACGGTCCCAGCAAGGAGCGTAGTTTAGCCCATTTCTAATCGGACGACAAACCGCAATTGTGGAGGTTCTTTTCGAATCGTTTAAACCCGTTTAACAGTTAGCCGAAGGCGTACTCGATACCATCAACGTTCGCCTACGGCTAACGGTTAAACGCAATCTTTGTGAAATTGGGCTCATTGAACGGTATTGCGTTTAAACCGGCCCAAACGGGCTTAAACGAGGGCTTGGTCTGGAAGAAAACCGAGCGGTGGGCTATGTTGCTTGCCTTTGAATGAACCCCACTTTTCAATTGTTTTCAAGCGATGCGAGTCCTATCCCTCATTCGATCCAGGTTTGCTCCCGTCCTCGCCACTTGGCTTGACGAACCTGACGCCTTGGCCGCCGCATTGGAACGAATCGTCGTCTCCCGCGAATCGCATTTGGCGGACTACCAAGCCAACGTGGCTATGCCGCTTCAGAAGAAGCTAGGTAAAGCCCCTTTGGCGATCGCTGAAGAAATTGTTTCCAAAGTGGATCTTTCGGATATTTGCATGTCCGTCACGATCGCGGGCCAAGGGTACGTCAATTTACGGCTTTCGCCCGAATGGATGGCCAAGTGCTTGATGGAGGCGCATTCGGATCCGGAACGATTGGCTGTTGCTCCCGTGTCCAAGCCCAAAACCTACGTTATCGACTATTCCTCTCCGAACGTAGCCAAACCGATGCACGTCGGGCACATCCGATCGACCGTCATCGGTGATTCGATCACGAAAATTTTGCGATTCTTAGGCCACAAAGCCATCTCCGACAATCATCTAGGGGATTGGGGGACTCAATTCGGGATGATCATCTACGGTTACAAACACTTTCGTGACGAAGTTGCTTTCGCCAGCGCACCGGTGATGGAACTCAGCCGCCTTTATCGCGTCGTTCAGAAGATCATTGGGTTTCAAGATGCCGTCGCGAATCTCCCTAAACTAGAACTCGCAATCGAACGCGCTGAAGAAAAACGGACTGAGTCGAACGCGAAATCGGCCGCAGCCCCGCAAGATAAAAAACTGGCCAAAGAAGTTACAACGGCGGCCAACCAACTGCGAGAAGCCAACGAAGCCCTTCAGAAATCCAAAGAGAGCATCGAAGAAACCTCTTGCGATGTGGAGTTTATCGATCGTTCAAGAAAACATTCGGAACTTGGCCAACGCGTTCTTAAAGAAACGTCTAAGTTGCATTCTGGCGACGCTGAGAATCTCAAGCTCTGGGAAGCGTTCGTGCCCAACTGCAAAGAAGAAATCCATAGCGTCTACAAGCGACTGAATATTCAATTCGATCATGAGTTTGGTGAGAGTTACTACAATGACATGCTCCCGCTGATTGTCGAAGACTTGATGGCCAGATCGCTCGCGGTGGAGAGCGGTGGAGCGATTTGTGTGTTTCTGGATGGCTACGAAGCCCCCATGATTGTTCGCAAACAAGATGGCGCGTTCTTGTATGCAACCACCGATATTGCCACAGCCATGTTTCGCGAACGGGAGTTTGCCCCGGATGCATCGCTCTACGTGGTCGACCATCGCCAAAGCGAGCATTTTCAGAAACTGTTTGATGTTCTACGCAAAATTGGATTGACCCACACGGAACTCAAGCATGTTGAATTTGGAACCGTGCTTGGTGAAGATGGTAAGCCGTTTAAAACCCGATCCGGGACGGTTGTTGGGCTCGAATCCATGTTGGATGAAGCGGTCAGTGGAGCTTGGGATGTGGTTTGCAATCCAGATCGTTTGCAAAGTTCCGGGATCGCGTTTACCGAAACAGAAAAACGCCAAATTGCGGAAACGGTTGGCTTGGGGGCGATCAAGTATGCCGACTTGTGCCACAACCGAACGAGCAACTACGTATTCGACATGAAAAAAATGGTTCAACTGCAAGGCAACACAGCAGCCTATATCCAGTACTCGTACGCTCGCACTCGAAGCATCCTCCGAAAAGCCGAAGCTGAAGGTTTTGAAACCACCCAATGGCAGTCGGCGCCGCTCGTTTTGTCCGCCAGCCCGGAATTGACACTCGGTTTGCAATTGCTCCGTTTTGAGGACATGCTCAACCAGTCCATGGTCGACTATCTCCCCAACGTGGTTACCGAGTACCTCTTTGACACAGCTAAACTTTTCAGCAGTTTCTATGATCAGTGTTCGGTTCTCGGAGCAGATACTCCCGAGAGTGTATTGTCCCGACTACGATTGATAGATCTGACTGGGCTGACGCTGCGAAAAGGCTTGGAGCTTTTGGGAATCGGCGTTGTAGAACGCATGTAGAATCGGCACAACGCATGGCAAACAACGACGAACCCATTCCACCGATGCATTTCTACGGGCCAACGGATGCGTTTGGTTTCGGACAACTCGCTGAAATTTGGCGAACGCGTGAACTGCTCTATAGCTTCTTTTTGCGGGATCTCCTGATCCGTTACCGACAAGTTGTCGTTGGAGTTCTTTGGGTGTTGTTGCAGCCATTGATGGGCATGCTCATCTTTATGGGATTGTTTTTTGTTCTTGGCACCCAAGCTGGAAACTCCACGGTCGCTTCGTATGCACCTATCATATTGACCGGCATGCTCTGTTGGCAGTTGGTAGCCAGCAGCTTTCGGGATGCGACTGGCTCCTTGGTGAACTATCGTCATGTCGTAACCAAGATCTATTTTCCACGCTTACTGCTGCCGTTAGCTAGTTTGATGTGCGCGGTATTCGATTTCGTGATCGGTTCGTTGTTGCTGCTACCTGTGTGTGCAATTACAGGCACAAGCATCGTTTGGACAACTGCGTGGCTGGCGATTCCGATTGCCTTGTGGCTCATTGTGTTTTGTGCAGGCTGCATCGCATGGCTATCGGCTCTCAACGCACACTATCGCGATGTCGGCTATGCCCTCCCCTTTGTTTTGCAGTTAGGGATGTTTGTTTCGCCAGTGGTTTACGACATTGAACGCTTGCGAGCGCTGTTGACGGACCAATGGGTGTGGCTATATGAAGCGAATCCGATTGCTACTTGCATCGGTTTGCTTCGATGGAGTTTGTTGGGGACCGCACCGCCGAGTGCAATCGGAATGGCCACTGCGGCTAGTGTTACTCTGTTGATTTGCTTCAGCGGATTGGCATGGTTTCAACATGCCGACCAGCAACTTGCGGATCGGATCTAAGCATGAGCATCGAATCAATCCAACTAGACAAAGTTAGCAAGCGATTCCGATTGGGAGCAGCCAACGAGTACGGGCGGCTTACCGAAGCAATTGCCTCCGGTGTTCAACGTCTATTCCGAACCCAGTCCAAACCAGTTCCCTCGCGCTCGCCGGATGCCTTTGCCGAACGCATCGAAGACGGTTGGTTCTGGGCTCTACGCGACATCGAACTATCGATTCAATCGGGTGACATCGTCGGAATTGTTGGCCGAAACGGTGCGGGCAAAAGCACGTTGTTGAAAATCCTAGCTCGCATTGTGACGCCTACTCAAGGTCGCGTCGGCGTTCGCGGGCGTGTCGGATCGCTATTGGAAGTGGGGACTGGTTTTCATCCCGAGTTGACCGGGCGCGAGAATGTATTTCTAAACGGAGCGATCTTGGGAATGCCTCGCTCTGAGATTCGCAAGCGGTTTGATGAGATTGTTGCTTTTGCCGAAATCGAATCGTTCTTGGAGACGCCCGTGAAACGCTATTCGAGTGGGATGGCGGTTCGTTTGGCCTTCGCGGTGGCCGCTCACTTGGAGCCGGATGTGCTGATCATCGACGAAGTGCTCAGCGTCGGCGATCAAGCGTTTCAGCGCAAGTGCTTGGGTAAAGCCAGCCAGTTAGGCGCACAAGGTCGAACGGTATTGGTCGTTTCTCACAACCTTGCGGCAGTCGCAAATCTTTGCCGCAGAGCTGTTTTGCTGAGAGACGGACGGTTGATAGCCGACGATGTACCCGAACGCATCATCGAGCAATACCTTTCCGAGATGAGGTCTGGGGACGGGCAACGGCAATGGGCTGACGACGATTCTGCGCCGTGTTCGAATGAACTGAGATTGCGATCGGTTTCCGTCACGGGCAACGGCACAGACACCCCGGCGAGCGAAGTCGATATCGATCAAGAAATCCATGTGGTTGTCGAATATCGAGTCTTGGTAGCAGAAACGCCTGTCAGTGTTCAAATCCACGTCAAAGATGAAACGGGGTCTTTTGTTTTTTGGTCAGCCAATGCACCGTCGATGAACTTGGAACCGGACCCATGGTTTAGCAAGCCCCATCCCCTCGGCACGTATCGAAGCGAGTGTTGTATTCCTGCCAATTTCCTGAACGACACTCGGTACTTTGTGAGCGTATTTCTTGGTCCAGAGGTCGGAGTCTTGGCAATACGACAAGACTCGTCCTTGTCGTTTGTTGTTCATGACACCGGAGCCATGCGTCAAGAGTTCACGGGTTCGTGGCTAGGACCTGTCATACGGCCACGGTTGAATTGGCGAACCAGAAAACTCTAGTGTAGCCCATCCGTTTGGGGCTTGTCCCCGACGGATGCGTTTTGGCGTACTACAATTGGGCGTCCCAACACCCGTTCCCGTTGGCTTTGCCCGCCGGAGGCGGCAAAGCCAACGGGAACGGGTCGATTCGCGAGTGCAAGCCGTTAGTACGCCAAAACAAGGTAGGCGGTGGACAAGCCCCCGACCAACCTGAAAGGCCGGCTCGACTAACAAACAAGTGTTACGACGTCGAACTCGGTAATGCGTTCGGTGATTTCTGATTGGGCACTTTCGGCAACTGCGTTTTCAACTTGACAAGTGCCCGCATTTTCGTGGCCCCCTCCACCATACTCTAGACAAAGGCTTCCGATATCGAGCGATGATGACCGATTGAATATGGACTTGCCAATGGTGAACACCGTGTTCTGCTGCTTTAATCCCCAAAGCACATGCATGGAAATCGTGCATTCTGGATGCATTGCGTAAATGAGAAAGCGATTGCCGGCGAATATCGTCTCTTCATTGCGTAAGTCAAGCACAACCAGATTGCTGTAAACCTTCGCACAACGGTTGACTTGCTCTTTGAAGGCCTCATTGTGTTCTCGATACAATTCGACCCGTTCGACCACGTCCGGCAACAACAATATTTCGTCGATCGAATGATCGCGGCAATAGTCGATCAAGGCCATCATCAATTGGTAGTTGGATATGCGAAAATTGCGAAAGCGGCCCAAGCCTGTACGGGCGTCCATGAGGAACGAGAGAAGCTCCCAGCCTTGCGGGTTCAAGACATCCTCTAAGGTGAATCGAGCTGCGTCGGCCTTGTCCACGGCCTTCATCATTGCTGGTTGGATCGCAGGGAATCGCTCAGCACCACCGTAGTAGTCGTAGACAACCCTCGCTGCGGAATCCGCGTTGGGTTCAAGAACGTGATTGACTCTTTTTTCTCCGCCTGCTCGTTCTTCTTCGCTGTTGTGATGATCGAAACAAAGATGGCAACCAGCAACGTAAGGGAGATTGGTCAGGATATCGAACTCGTTGACCTCGATTTTGCCATCCTGTACGTCTTTTGGGTGAACGAATTTAATCTCGCCAAGAATATCCATTTCCTTGAGCAACATGGCGCAGACAAGCCCGTCGAAATCGCTGCGTGTGATTAGACGATACTTTTGTGGGGACATGAAAGAGCCTTCCGGATTATCGGAATAATCGGTAATGGTAATGGGGGGAAAGATTGACATAAAAAAATAGGTCACATAAAAGGATCGAGCAAACTTTTTTTAATTTTTCGTTGTTCTAAGCTCTCAGAGCCGGCCAGGAAATATCTCGGCCTAGTGTCGATCGCTATCGTAGGCAGGCTGTCTCGTTCAATAAAGAGGCGGAGGCATTGTGCGTGGAGAGGAAGACATTGCAGCGATCCGACAAGGACATTGAGTGCTGCCGCGAACAAATAGAGAAGCAGATGCGGGCTTGGTAGGGCAGTCCCCTAATATTGTGAGCCGTAAGTAGCGATTCTAGATACAAGAATGCTCTCGAAAATACACCCGAGAAGGCGAGGCTTGAATTGACGGCAGCCGTCAAGAAAGCGATGGGGCCAATGCTCAAGGACGACACAGAGTTCTACAAGCAGTTCGTTCAAAACGAATCTTTCAAACAATTTGTCGTGAATTTTGTCGATCAACTTATCAGTCAAGACCGCAAGGCGAGTTAGCCCACAAACCCGAACGCAAATTCTTCCTGTAAAAAAAGCACGCAGTAATGCGTGCCCTTTTTTGTGTTCTCGATTTAGCTCGACCGTAAGCTCTGTGCGAACTACACCACCGACTTGATGGTCTTGAGCAATCGCGAAATGATCTTGTACGGATCGGCTTGTGAGTTGGGGCGTCGATCTTCCATATACCCCTTGTATCCAGCGTTGATAAAGCTGTGAGGGATTCGGACGGAAGCACCGCGATCGGCAACTCCAAAACTAAACTTGTCGATCGATTGCGTTTCGTGCAAACCCGTTAGACGCAAATGGTTGTCTGGACCATAAGCAGCAATGTGTTCGTCACGATACTTGTTGAATGCAGCCATGAGTTTATCGAAGTACTCTTTGCCACCCTGATCACGAAGGATCGATGTCGAGAAATTGGTGTGCATGCCGGAGCCGTTCCAGTCCCCCTTGATTGGCTTGCAGTACAATTCAATATCGAGACCATACTTTTCTGCATGACGGAACAGCAAATAGCGAGACATCCACATATCGTCGCAGACCTTCTTGGACCCCTTAGCAAAGATCTGATACTCCCACTGTCCCTTCGCAACTTCGGCATTGATGCCTTCGAGATTGATTCCTGCGTCCAAGCAAATGTCGATGTGTTCCTCGACAACTTGACGAGCAATGTCTCCCACATTCTTGTAGCCCACCGCGGTGTAATACGGACCTTGGGGAGCTGGAAAGCCGTCCTCGGGGAATCCGAGCGGGCGTCCATTTTCAAAGAAGAAATACTCTTGTTCGAAACCGATCCAAAGATCTGCGACATCCTCAACGGTTTGACGAAAATTCGAAGGATGGGCTTCGCCATTTGGCAACATGACTTCGCACATTACCAAGAAGCCATTGACCCGAGTGCTATCTGGGTAGAGAGCCACAGGCTTCAGGATACAATCAGAACTCTTGCCCTCGGCCTGTTGGGTAGAACTACCGTCAAAACCCCACAATGCCAAATCTGCAACGCTCGTCGGTGCAGTGTCCACGATCTTGGTCTTGCTGCGTAGGTTTGGTTCTGGCAAATAGCCGTCCAACCAAACGTACTCGAGCTTAAATTTCTTGTCCTTAGACATTCAGCTACATCTCTCGCATACTTGAGGTAATTATGAAACTGTTTTGGCTCGCATTCCCTGCATTCCTACCGGGAAATCGACACATGCATTCACGCCTGCATGTCCGCCGCCCAACCGACACCAATCAACTCTCAAGTATCCTGCTACCCAATCATTCTACCTAAGAGTCTCCAGCCCAACTCGTCTGTACTACGACTCCGTGCTTGGCCGTTCCCGGTTTGTCGAATCCGGCCACGAAATCCTGCGGTACATACACGCTATTGGGTGACTGATGTTAAGCTGGTGTTGCTCAACCGAGACATACCTTAACCGCCTATTTCAAGCTCAGCAAGCGACCCGCAAAGTTTCTTTAATCCCAACTCTCCTTGATTACTTTTTCTTATTATGCATGCAGCCCCCCTCCTATTGTGCGTCTTGGCCGTCATGGCGATCGCGTATCGCTTTTACAGTGTATTCCTAGCTGCGAAAGTGGCTTGCAATGACCCGTCGCGGTCGACGCCAGCCGTCCGACTGAATGACGGACAAAATTACCATCCCACAAATCGGTGGGTCCTTTTCGGCCATCACTTTGCAGCCATCTCGGGGGCGGGGCCGTTGATTGGGCCAGTATTGGCTATACAGTTTGGATACATGCCCGGTCTGATCTGGTTGGTCATTGGAGTTTGTTTGGCGGGCGCGGTGCAGGATTTCTTGGTTTTGAGTGCGAGTGTACGGTTTGAAGGAAAATCGCTGGCTGAAATGGCCAAGCATCTTTTGGGGCCAAAAGTTGGGATACTTGCTTCTGCAGCGATCTTGTTCATCGTGATCATTGCTTTATCGGGACTTGGCATCGTCGTCGTCAAAGCACTGGGTGGTGAGACGATTGCCATGATCCCTGGGACGAAGATCAGTTTTCCTGGAGAACTCAGGGAGCAACCGACTGCCAGTGGTACACGACTGCAAGTGCCACCCGGTGCAACACTGAAGTATACGAGCGGAGAGTTTAAGCGGAGTGAGACGTTTACGATGCTAATCCCAACGGATGCGGAACTCAGCGTCACCGATGGATCATTCCAAGTCCCAGCCAGTTCCTTCGAGCTGATTCGCGGGAGCTCATGGGGAACATTTACGATCTTCTGCACGATACCCATTGCGTTGTTTGTTGGCTGGTACATGTATCGCTTCCGAAAAGGGCGTATCGGTGAAGCGTCGCTCATTGGAGCGATCGGAGTGCTGGGTGCAACCGTCGCAGGTAACTGGGTTCCAGGTTCGATCCTAGAGCCCTACTTTTCTTTATCGCGTCAGGGGATCATTCTCGCGATTTGCTTTTATGGATTTATTGCATCGGTATTGCCGGTATGGCTGTTGTTGTGCCCGCGAGACTATTTGTCGAGTATCCTCAAGATTGGAACGATTTTGTTGTTATTGCTCGGATTGATCATCGCCAATCCTGTCATGCAAGCCCCGGCTATCAATGTCTATTATGCAAACGGTGGCGGTCCGTATCTTGGTGGTGGTGCCATTTTTCCATTCGTATTCATTTGCATCATGTGCGGTGCGATTTCTGGATTTCACTCCTTGGTATCATCCGGAACTACCCCCAAAATGATTCAATCCGAAAGCGACTTGCGGATGATTGGGTACGGGGCCATGTTGATGGAAGGGCTAGTTGCGGTGTGCGCTCTGTTTGTGGCAGCAGCCATGCCAGCGGGCGACTACTGGGCGATCAACATCGACTTGAGCAAGATCCATTTGCATGCTGAGACCTTGACCAAGATGCATGCCGACGTAGATCACTTGCAAGAGTTAGAGCGCCAGGTAGGGGGCGAAACGTTGCGAGGACGAACGGGCGGGGCCGTCACACTAGCGGTTGGAATGGCGAAAATCATGACCGATGCCATGCAAAGAGTCTCCAGCACGATCGCCATCGACAGCCTCATCAAATACTGGTTTCACTTTGCCATCATGTTCGAAGCTCTTTTCATTTTGACCACCATCGATACTGGGACACGCATCGCGAGATTCCTCTTGCAAGAAGTTCTCGGAACCGTCTTCCCTAAGTTTGCTAAAATGGATTGGTGGCCCGGGGTGATCCTCAGCACCGGCATAGTCACATTCGCCTGGGGTTCTCTTATTTGGAGCAGTTCGATCGAAACCATCTGGCCCATGTTTGGAATTGCCAATCAATTGTTGGCAGGCATCGCACTGAGCGTCGTTACGACATGGCTATTCCAAAGTGGTCGCGGTCGCTACGTGTACGTAACGGCAATCCCACTCGCCTTCATCGTGTCAACGACCTTCACAGCGGCAGCCCAAATGGTATCGGGCCGATTTTGGCCTGCCTTTTTGGAGGGGCTGAAGAAAAACAATTGGCAACAAGCGTTCCAAGGCGGCCTTTGCAGTTTCGCAATCGTCTTCTTGATTTTCAGTTTCGTTGTCATCCTGGCAAGTTCGATTGCAAAATGCGCGAGCTTCGTAAAATTGGCCAAACGCGTTTCAGCTTGAGATTCGATAAGGCAGGATTTGGTTTTTTGTCGTGGTTTTTTATCGTGGCCGACGCTGCTAGCGTCGGATCGTTTACTAGCAGCAATTGCTACGGATGCTGGCAGCATCCGCCACGGGGGCCAACTTAGCGAACAAGCTGAGCGAATTCGAACTTGTTCAGATGGTGGTTCATCCCGAAGGACTGGCAATTAGCGAGCCCGCTGAGTCACAGCGTGCGATTTATTTCTAGCGAGATTGGTAAAGTAGTCGTCAATGAATTCAATCGGTACCGCGGAGTTCACGCTTTCGCCCTCACCTTGTCCGCTACCTTGAGAGTTCAGGAAATTAATGACGACCAGCACATCCAGGGGAGAAACAAAATTGTCGCTATCAACGTCTAAATAGGGCGGAGGGCTGCTAGCCGTTACTGGTCCTGACCCCAATAGATTTAAGTAATTGACGATGGTAAGAACGTCTAGAGGAGATACTGTGTTGTCGGCATCAACGTCATAAGGGTTAGCGAAATTGTGCCAAACGCCATTGCTGTCCGTTACTTTTAGTGTGCCTGTCCCGTGTGTGAAGCCCAATGCAGTCGCTGTCAGGGTGACCGTTGCGGTCCCGTCTACAACGTGATCGTCCACAGCCGCAATCACAAAGCTAACCGACGTCTGGTTGATTGGAATAACCACAGACACAGGCACCGTCGCGGCCGACACGTCACTGCTACTGAGATTCACCACCAATGCTTTGCTAAGATCCGCATCCACGCGTGAAACTGTTCCAGTGGCATGTCCACTCTTTTCTGGTATGCTCGAAACATCGATGCTCAAGGTCAGAGTCGTTGACAAGGCACGTAGGATCAAACGGTAGCTGCCAGTTGCGTTCTGACCACCTCCTACGTCGCCATTCCCTGTAATCGGACTGTATTGAATGTTGCTGTCATTCGAAATTCCAATATAAAAAGTGCCCGCGGCCACGAATTCAACCCTCAAATAAGCGTCGAAGCCATCGACACTCTCGCCTGGCGCTTTGGCGTTATTGTTGATCGCCAACGCTTGCCCCTGCCCGTCAAACAGTCTGATGAATGAGTTTAGCCCTCCGGGACCGTTGGCAACCGTGTCGATATCGAAATCAACAACTTGGCCTGCAATAACGGCAAAGCTATACATGTCGACGTCGGTGTCAGGAGAAATGACGAAATCAACACTCACGGGAGTCGTTGAAATGTTCCCCAAAGGAATTGCCTTCGAAATCGAATCATCTTGATCGGTCGACGCAATCGTCGCCGTTTGGATATTCAATTGGTAACTGCCTGTTGCGTTTAACCCCGCAGCGGAGTCGCCGTTACCTGTGATTGGGTCGTATTGGATATTGTTGTAATTCGAAACACCAAGGAAGTAGCTTCCGCCTACCGAGAAAGTGTATCGCAAGTAAGCGTCGTACCCGGTCACATTCTCGTCGGGCGCCGCTGCTGCACCGTTGGCCGCCAATTGATTCCCTTGCGAATCGAACAATCTTACGTATGACCCAAGTCCTCCGGGACCATTCAAAGCGGTGTCTATATCGAAATCAACGACTTGGCCTGCGGCCACAATAAAGCCAACCATGTTTACGTCCGAGGCTGGCGAAATGGCCGCATTCACGGTCGACGGAGTTGAGGTGATGCTGCCCAACAACAATGCTTCCGAGATCGCGTCATTCGGATCGGATATTTCGTTGGAAGGGGTTTGTAGGATCAATTGATAATTGCCGGTTGCGTTTGCACCACCTACGGCGTCACCATTTCCCGTCACCGGATCGTACTGAGTATTATTGGAGTTCGACACTCCTAAATAATAGGTGCCGCCAACGGCAAAGTTAAAGCGAAGATATGCATCAAAGCCTGTCACACTTTCACCCGGAGCCGCTGCATCATTGTTGAATGCCAATTCCGCACCTTGCGCATTGTACAACCGAATGTAAGACCCTAATCCGCCTGGGCCGTTCAGCACCGTATCGATGTCGAAGTCGACTACTTGTCCAGCATTGACAACGAAGCTGACCATATTGACGTCGGTATTCGGCGAAATAGATGCGTTTACTGTCGTCGGAGTTGTCGAGATTGCACCCAAAAAAGTCGCTTCAGCTATGGTGTCATTTGGGTCAGAGTCACCAGCCGGAGCGGTCTGTAAGATCAACTGGTAACTGCCGATGGAATTGAAGCCGCCTGCCGCGTCCCCGTTCCCAGTAATTGGATCGTACTGAACATTATTTGAGTTGGAGACACCCAGGTAATATGTTCCGGCGGTCGCAAACGTGAAACGCATGTACGCATCAAACCCAACGGTGTTCTCACCCGGAGCAGCCGCGTCATTGTTGAAGGCTAACTGTTGGCCTTGAGCATTGAACAGCCTAATGTACGAACCCAATCCACCTGGACCATTGAGGGTTGTATCGATATCGAAATCGACAATCTGGCCGGAAGTGACCGAGAATGCCACCATGTTGACATCAATGTCGGTGACTAAGCTGGCACTGACCGTGATAGGAGTCGCTGATATGGCTCCCAACTGAGCAGCTTCCGGAATGGAGTCATTAGAATCGATAGGCAGGGCTTGTACGATTAATTGGTAGCTGCCAACCGTGTTCAAGCCGCCAGCAGTATCACCGTCGCCGGTGACCGGATTGTAGTTGACGTTATTGAAGTTGGAGACGCCAAGGTAAAAAGTTCCAGCGGTTGCGAAGGTGTACCGCAAATAGGCATCGAATCCAAGTTTGCTTTCACCTGGAGCAACGCCATCGTCGTTGAATGCAAGCTGAGCACCTTGAGCATCAAACAATCGAATGTAGGAACCTAGTCCACCGGAGCCGTTGAGTGTGGTGTCGATATCAAAATCAATAAATTGCCCTGCACTGACGCTAAAGCTGACCATGTTGACGTCGGTGTCCGGCGAAATGACAGCACTGACCGTCGTCGGAGTTGTCGATATCGCACCCAATGAAGTAGCTTCGGAGATGGAGTCATTCGGATCCGAGACATTCACCGGAGCGGTTTGTATTATCAGTTGATAACTACCTAGCGAATTGAAGCCTCCGGCCTTGTCTCCGTTTCCGGTTATTGGATCGTACTGAACATTGTTCGAGTTGGAGACGCCGAGGTAATAAGTGCCAGCAGTCACAAACGTAAATCGCAGGTATGCGTCGTATCCAATGATATTCTCAGTTGGGGCCGCCGCGTCATTGTTAAAAGCCAACTGCTGGCCTTGGGTATTGAACAGCCTGATGTAGGACCCTAATCCCCCCGGTCCATTAAGTGCCGTATCGATATCGAAATCGACGGTTTGTCCAGAAGTGACTGAGAACGCCACCATGTTGACATCAATATCAGTAACTAAACTTGCACTGACCGTGATAGGAGTTGTGGAAACGACCCCCAATTGTGCCGCTTCTGCTATCGAATCATTCGAATCGATAGGCAGGGCTTGTACGATCAACTGGTAGCTGCCAACTGTGTTTAAGCCGCCCGCCGTGTCACCGTCGCCGGAAACTGCGTTGTAATTGATGTTGTTGAAGTTGGAAACGCCAAGGTAGTACGTGCCGGCGGTCGCAAAGGTGTACCGCAAGTAAGCGTCGAATCCAAGTCGGCTTTCGCCAGGAGCAACGCCGTCGTCGTTAAATGCCAGTTGGGATCCTTGCGAGTCAAACAATCGGATGTAGGACCCCAATCCGCCGGAGCCATTGAGCGTCGTGTCGATATCGAAATCGACAACTAGCCCAGCCGTGACAGTGAAGCTGACCATGTTCACGTCGGTATCCGGCGAAATGTTAGCGCTGACCGTCGTCGGAGTGGTCGATATCGCACCCAATGAAGTTGCTTCGGAGATGGAGTCATTCGGATCCGAGACAGCTGCGGCTGCGGTTTGCAAAATCAACTGGTAACTACCGATCGAGTTAAAGCCTCCAGCCGTATCTCCATTCCCGGTAATCGGATCGTACTGCACGTTGTTCGAGTTCGAGACACCAAGGTAATACGTACCGGCGGTCGCAAAGGTGAAACGCAGATAAGCGTCAAATCCAACGGTGGTTTCACCCGGTGCCGCTGCGTCGTTGTTGAATGCCAACTGTTGTCCTTGGGCATTGAATAGCCTAATGTAGGACCCCAGGCCTCCAGGGCCATTGAGAGTTGTATCAAGATCAAAGTCGACGCTTTGACCGGCGGTAACAAAGAACGCAACCATGTTGACATCAATATCAGTCGCGATAGTGGCGTTAACGGTCATAGGAGTCGCTGATACGGCGCCTAACTGTGCGGCTTCTGCAATGGAGTCATTCGTATCCACCGGAAGGGCTTGAACGATCAACTGGTAGCTGCCAACTGTGTTTGAACCGCCCGAAGTGTCGCCGTCGCCGGTAACTGCGTTGTAAGTGATGTTATTCGAGTTGGAAACGCCGAGGTAATAGATTCCTGCGGTGGGAAAGGTGAATCGCAAGTAAGCATCGAACCCTAGTCGGCCCTCGCCAGGTGCAACGCCGTCGTCGTTCAATGCGAGTTGTGTTCCTTGACCATCAAACAACCGAATATACGAGCCTAACCCACCGGCACCGTTGAGTGTGGTATCGATATCAAAATCGATAACTTGCCCTGAACCGACGATAAAGCTGACCATATTAACGTCGGTATCCGGCGAAATATTTGCATTGACAGTCAACGGTGTCGTCGATATCGCACCCAACGAACGTGCTTCCGAGATGGCGTCATTCGGATCCGAGACAGCCGCAGCAGCGGTTTTCAAGATCAATTGGTAGGTCCCGATCGAGTTGAAGCCTCCAGCCGTATCTCCATTGCCGGTAAGTGGATCGTACTGCGCATTGTTCGAATTCGAGACACCCAAGTAATACGTGCCGGCTGTCACAAACGTGAAACGCAGGTATGCATCAAACCCAACAATGCTCTCACCAGGGGCCGCCGCGTCGTCATTGAAAGCCAGTTGCTGGCCCTGGGCGTTGAACAACCTGATATAAGAACCCAACCCCCCCGGTCCATTGAGCGCCGTATCGATATCGAAATCGACGGCTTGACCCGCAGTAACCGAGAACGCCACCATGTTGACATCAATATCGGTAATTAGACTTGCACTGACTGTGATTGGAGTCGTTGTTACGGCTCCTAACTGGGCAGCTTCTGAAATGGAATCATTCGAATCGATAGGTAGAGCTTGCACAATCAATTGGTAGCTGCCAACTGAATGGAAGCCGCCGGCGGTGTCGCCGTCGCCGGTAATTGCGTTGTAGTTGATGTTATTGTAGTTGGAAACGCCAAGGTAAAAAGTTCCAGCGGTCGAAAAGGTGTACCGCAAGTAAGCATCGAATCCAAGTTTGTTTTCACCAGGCGCTACGCCGTCGTCATTAAAAGCCAGTTGCAATCCTTGCGCATCAAACAGTCGGATGTAAGAACCCAATCCACCCGTGCCGTTGAGTGTCGTGTCGATATCAAAATCGACAACTTGCCCCGCGTTGACCGTGAAGCTGACCATGTTGACGTCCGTATCGGGCGAGATACTGGCACTGACCGTCGTCGGAGTTGTCGATACCGCACCCAACGAACTTGCTTCCGAAATCGTGTCGTTCGGATCGGGTACATTTACGGGTGCGGTTTGTAAGATCAGTTGATAACCGCCGATCGAGTTGAAGCCTCCAGCCGTGTCACCATTGCCAGTGATGGAATCGTACTGAACATTGTTCGAGTTCGATACACCCAGGTAATAAGTTGCGGCGCTCACAAAAGTGAAACGCAAGTAGGCGTCGAACCCGACGGTGTTCTCGCCTGGGGCGGCCGCGTCATTGTTGAAGGACAATTGTTGACCTTGGGCATTGAACAGCCGGATGTACGAACCCAAGCCACCCGGTCCATTAAGTGCGGTATCGATATCGAAATCGACCGTTTGTCCAGCAGTGACTGAGAACGCCACCATATTGACATCAATATCAGTAACTAAACTTGCACTGATCGTGATAGGAGTTGCTGTTACGGCTCCAAATTGCGTCGCTTCTGCAAGGGAGTCGTTGGTATCAACCGGCAAGGCTTGTAAAATCAACTGGTAGCCGCCCGTTGCGTGAAGGCCGCCGGCCGTGTCGCCGTCGCCGGTAACCGCGTTGTAATTGATGTTGTTAAAATTGGAAACGCCGAGGTAATAGGTCCCGGCAGTCGCAAAGGTGAACCGCAAATAGGCATCGTATCCAAGTCGGCTTTCGCCAGGAGCAACGCCATCGTCGTTAAACGCAAGCTGCAGACCTTGAGCATCGAACAATCGGACGTAAGAACCCAATCCGCCAGGCCCGTTGAGCGTCGTATCGATGTCGAAATCGACAACTTGCCCAGCCGTGACATTGAAGCCGACCATGTTGACATCGGTATCGGGTGAAATGTTGGCATTGAGCGTTATTGGCGTCGTTGAGACCGCACCCAAGGAACTTGCTTCCGAGATAGCGTCATTTGGATCGGGCACTATTACTGGGGCAGTTTGCAAGATCAACTGATAACTGCCGATCGAGTTGAAGCCACCGGCCGTATCTCCGTTGCCAGTTGTTGGATCGTATTGCACGTTGTTCGAGTTTGCGACACCCAGATAGTAAGTGCCGGCGGTCACGAAGGTGTACCTCAGGTAGGCATCGAATCCAACGGTATTCTCGCCGGGAGCCGCCGCGTCATTATTGAACGCTAACGTTTGACCTTGAGCATTGAACAGCCTGATATAAGAACCCAAGCCGCCTGGTCCATTCAGTAATGTATCGATATCGAAATCGACGACTTGTCCCGTTGCGACCGAGAAGGCCACCATGTTTACATCTATGTCGGTAACGAGGCTTGTACTGACGGTTATCGGGGTGGCTGATACGGCTCCTAACTGTGCCGCTTCTGCAATGGTGTCGTTCGTATCGATAGGCAGGGCTTGTACGATCAACTGGTAGCTGCCTACCGTGTGTAACCCGCCGGCCGTGTCCCCGTCCCCCGTGACAGCGTTGTAATTGGCGTTGTTGAAGTTGGAAACGCCCAAGTAGTAGGTTCCGGCTGTCGCGAAAGTGAACCGTAAATAGGCATCGTATCCAAGTCGGCTTTCGCCAGGCGCAACACCATCGTCGTTAAATGCAAGTTGAGCACCTTGCGCATCAAACAAACGGATATAAGACCCCAATCCGCCGAAACCATTGAGCGCGGTATCGATATCAAAATCGACCACCAACCCAGCGATAACACTGAAGCTGACCATGTTGACGTCGGTATCGGGTGAAATGTTAGCGCTGACTGTGATCGGCGTTGTTGAAATCGCACCCAAGGAAGTTGCTTCTGAGATGGAGTCATTTGGATCTGGCACCAATATTGGAGCAGTTTGCAATATCAACTGATAACTGCCGATCGAGTTGAAGCCTCCAGCCGAATCTCCATTTCCGGTATTTGGATTGTACTGCGCATTGTTCAAATTCGAGACACCGAGGTAATAGGTGCCGCCAGTCACAAACGTGAATCGAAGGTAAGCGTCAAATCCAACGGTGTTCTCACCAGGGGCGGCCGCATCGTCATTGGAGGCCAATTGCTGTCCTTGTGCATTGAATAACCTAATGAAGGAACCCAAACCTCCCGGTCCATTGAGCGCGGTATCGATATCGAAATCCACGACTTGCCCGGCATCGACTGAGAACGCGACCATGTTGACGTCAATGTCCGTCACGATACTCGCATTGACAGTTATCGGAGATGCCGAAATCGCCCCTAGCTGCGTTGCTTCGGCTATCGAATCATTCAGGTCAATTGGAAGCGCCTGAATAATCAGCGTATAATTGCCAATCGAGTAAAGACCGCCCGCTGTATCGCCATCGCCAGTCAGCGGGTCGTATTGCACATTGTTGAAATTAGAGACGGCCAGATAATACGTGCCGCTCGTGGGGAAGGTGTACCGCAAGTAGGGATCAAACCCCAATCGGTTCTCACCCGGAGCAACCCCGTCGTTATTAAAGTCCAGTTGCTGCCCTTGAGCATTGAAAAGTCGAATATACGCCCCCAATCCGCCGGGACCATTGAGTGGCGTGTCGACATCGAAATCGACAGCCTGCCCCGCGCTCACGTCGAATCCAACCATGTTCACGTCGGTATCTGGGGAAATACTGGCGCTGACGGTCTTTGCGGTTGTTGTGACCGCACCCAGCAACACCGCTTCGGAAATGGAATCGTCCAAGTCGGCCATCAGAAATCGCTTCTCGAGCCCCTCGAACTGCAATTCGTGCATTAAATAACTGCGGCGGTATCGATGCGATCGGGAATCTTTGCCAACTTTTCTATCGATTGTCGACTTTCCTGAGAACAGTCTGGATAAGTCGAGAAGCAAAGGCGGTTTTTTCATGATGATCTATCGTTTTGACTAGCTAGTAAGAAAACTATTCCATTGCGGTCCGAAGGACCAGACCGATCGGTGAACTATCAAATTTGGAAATAGGCTGCTAAAGACCCAGTAGCGAACTCGAATCGTTTTCCGCCGAACATTCACTTCAAAACCGACAAAGAGTTGCTTCTTTTTATACTTCCAAACGCATCAACGGCTTACCCATAGACGTGGAGCCTGCAATTTTGGTGCCAAAAAGTCGCAAAGCTGATTCCTCTGGAGAATTCAATGCGAACCGACTTTCTCAATGAAAACTTTTGTTCTCAATGAGCGCAAGAGGCTCAAAATAGTGTGTCACAATACTGCAGAAACGTACAGTACATTCGCGAATTGAGCCTGTCCGCTCGGCTTTGGAGCCTTTGGATTTGGTATCCCGAAACGTAAGTGCGGGACGAAATATAGCCACTCGCCTAGATAAGCTGGACAAGAAAAAAGCCCCGCGAAACACGCGGGGCCTTTTTGGATTCTTTATTTAACGCAACGAGGACTATGGGACTATGGCATGTCCGAATCTGGGACTTCCTTTGTCTTGACGGGTTGTCCGTCTTGACCAAAAAGAATGAACGAGCCACCTCCACCACCGAAACTGCTCGGCATGTTGTAAACGTAGATCGCATCAATCGCCTTGACAATTCGAGTCTGAGCCTCACCCAAATGAGCCAGCGAATAGGGATCTAGGCTATTGCGGCCCTCCAATGTCGCGTCCAGCTTTCGCTTTAGTTCCTTCAGTTGCATGAGCGCAAGGGCCGTCACCGGCTTGGTAATTGCGTTCGAGTCCGTAGGTATTGCTAAATCGATCAACCGCTCCAAATGCTCACGTTGAAGGTTTCTACGCCATGAACTGATACGAGGTTTTCGGGGCGAGACCTCGCCCTCAGGCTTGGCATCCAACTCCGACCAAATCTCAGCATAGATTTTGTCCATCAGTTCGGGCAGTGTCACAGCGTCCTTGTCCGAAGGAACAAGCGTCTCGTTGTCAAACACACGGCGAAGCGTGCTTGGATTCATCAACATGGTCAGCGTCGACGCTTGGACCCCCAAGATTCGGTCGTGAACCGGGAATGTCGATTCTCCCATCGAACGCATCCCTTCATCGATCCATTTGTCATTGGTCAAGCGTTCCAAAATGGCTTGAGTGATTCCAAACGCTTCGTCTCTAAACGCATTCTTAAACACGAATGCGAGTGCATTGCGTTGACGTTCTGCAGCGATTGGAACGAGCGACTGACGGTTGCCCGGATCCCCCTTCTTATCGCGATTGACGGTCGCCCCACCGATCCAATTGGCCATCATGCTGACCGCCTTGGTTTGTTCGCCCAACGTCAATTCGTAACCCTTGCGAGCTTTGCCCCAACTCTCGCCATCCTTAACAAACTTGTCAAGCAATCGTGAACGGTATAGCTTGACCAATCGCATTTGATTCTCGACATAGTCAAGAGGCTCTTTGCTGTAGTCATACCGACGCGCCAGTGGGTCAGGCCCGCTTGTGTCTTCGTCCGTTGCATACTGCAATTCCGGCTCGCAAGTTCGCTTGAGTATCTCCGGTAGCTTCGCTTCCTCAGGCGTGTAACCGTACTCGATTGCCCAATAGTCGTACGGGCCGATTCCAGTCATGGTGTAGTCACCTCGGACTCCCCCCTCAACTTCGTAAGGCATGTTGATTGGAAGGTAGTCCATTACCGACGATGCAAGAGTCTTCTTGCCCTTGACTGCGTCCGAATTGATTTCCTTCAATGTGTAGACGCTCGAAGCCTTGAAATTGTGACGCAACCCAAGGGTGTGTCCGGCCTCGTGTGCGACCAATTCGGCCAAGAGCGGTCCAATGAAAGCTTCCGGCATATTGTCCAATAGGTTTTCTTTAACCTTTTCGGGTTTCTTGGCCTCTGGCTTCTTTTCTTCTACCTTAGGCTCTTCCTTTTTGGGCTCTTCCTTCTTAGGCTCTTCTTTCGCGCCATCTACCTTCTTCGGTTCTTCTTGCTTTGGTTCTTCCTTTTTGACTTCGTCTTTCTTCGTTTCGGACTGGGGCAAGTTGCCCTCGTCATCGAATAAATCAAAAGCCAAGCGGGCCATGCTCATGTCCATTTGCTTTCCCACCGCGGCGGCACAATAGCCGTTTACTTGGCTGGTTCGACCAACCAAGCCATCGAAAGGCTGATCACCGAGCAATGCCGAATCCACCTTGGTCAATGGATGACCTCCGAATGGAAGCTTAGATTGGTTTGCAAAATAGCTTTTCAAGTGATCGCGATTCGCATTGGGTGCCAGACGCAAACGTGGGTCCCAATTGGGATGGGAACCGAGCCAGGAAACGGTTTCAGGGCTCATGCCTTCCATCGCCAAATCAGGCATCATGTCGTGATACTGAAAATTGAAGTGCCGAATCCATCCGTCGGTCAAAATGATGTCCGCGTCGAGAATTTCCCCTGTCAATGGATGCACACGACTAGGACCGATTGCCGTTCCAACGTCGTTGTTTAGCCACCGCACGAAATTGTATTGCACGTCCTCCGGGTCGAGGTCCATGTTGTCGCCTGTTTTTGCGTCTTGGTAGTAGACTTCTACTGCATCCGAAAAGCCAATTTGTTCGAAGGCTTTGTTCCAGTACTCGATGCCTTGTTTGACCCATCGTCGATATCGCACCGGAGTTGTGTGTTCGATGTAGAAACGGATCGGCTTAACCGGTGGGCTGATCTTGAGACTTGGATCGCGCTTTTCCATTCGCCAACGGGTAACGTAGCGAACCAGCTTTTTGTCTTCATCGTAACTACCCAAATCGGCGTAGTTGGTTAAAAAGTATCCAACCCGTTGATCCGCCTTGCGAGGACGATAGCCGTTCTCCTCCGGCACTTCGCTGAACGAGAAATGCAAGGTTTGCAACTTTCCGCCCGCTGCCACGACTTCAAATGCTAATTCCGCGTTTTTGCTAAACGACTTCGCCTTCGCAATCTTAATGAGTTGCGGATCCTGGACGCGAACCGAAGGACCAAAAAATTTCGATGCATTGCCAACGAAGAACGCATCCGCATCGATCACCGGTCCGCCACCGCGTGCCCCCATCGTAAGAATCGGCACATCCAACAAAACCGTGTCCGTAAACAATCGTTTGACCGACGATTTTGATTCTGGCTCACCGTTCGATCGAATGTCCATATTCGGTACGATCAGCGCAAGCCGCTTATTGTATTGCCGCCAGTAAACGTAAAAGTCGTTGGATTGAAGTCCCGCATATTTATCGCCACTGCTAACGGTCAGTGCGATGAAGTACTTTTTCATGGCAAAGTCCTTTGGCAATTCCAAAAGCATCTGCCCGTCTTTTTCTCTCGTCCAAACGCCACATAACGACTGCTTGTCGGGTGACTTGGAATCGGCTTTTACAAACCCTTCCGTCACTTTTTCAAACGGTGGGTATTCTGGTAGTGGTGCAGTTTCTTGCGCCAAACTACTTTGCCACGGAAGGAAGCTAACTCCAAACGCTGCTACAAGCGTTAGAGATCGCACCACGGACTGACGATCCAGTTTCATTAGATTGTTCCAAGAAAGTTGCTAAACGGTACGTTTCAACGACGAAATGCATGTCCAGATTCAAGTTCAAACCTGACCCTTTCGGCAAGACCTTGAGAGTAGGTCAGCGCTAGGGGGGTGGGTCTGGCGAAGCCTACGTCACCTTCAAACCAATTCAGGCAGGCTAAAACGAGTTGTCGCGAATTAGATTTAGGCTGCACACCCGACAAACCCTCTAACCCGCAAATCCATCGCAATCCGTAACGCCCGCCACCTTTGTGAATTATGAACGGATCTTCCCAGCAGGTCCAGTGCGGCAAACCCAAGACCTGTCGAATATCAGGAGAAATTATGGAGTTACCTGAAAGGCAATACCGTGCAATCATTTGTTTAACAGTCAGCCGAAGGCGTACTCGATACGATCAACGTACGCCTACGGCTAACGGTTAAACAAAATTCTTGCGAAATTGGGCTTCCTTGGCTATGGCTTCACGTCCGAAATTTCAACGGAGACGATTCCTAAATTATCCCACAATCCATTGGATGGCTCGTTGATTTTTAAGAACAGTTCGCCCGCTTTCGCCGATGTTAGAATGGCTTCCCCGCCAACTCGAATGGTTTCCCAGCGTTTGGTTTGCTCCTCGTCTTCGACCGATACCACACTTGCGATCACGCAACCCAAAGGGTTTCCACGGTAATAACGGTACGTTATTCCATGCGGTCCGACTAACCAATTCTCTTGGTCTCGATCCGCAGACTTGCGCAACACGTAATCCCCAAAACAGGCTATTCGAACGGTTTTTCCTGCTCCGACCACGACTCCGGTTGATTGCCAGCCTCGATCGGTTGCGATTTCATAACTTGCAAGAGCCCCATTGCTATTCTTTTTCGAGGCCGAAACCATTTGCCGAACAACCCTTGACCGTTCCAGGTCGTAACCAAAATCCAAATCGGAAGCAAATCCGTTCCAGTCGATTTGTACATCCTTCCAATCGGCTGCAAGTTGTTTTTTGAAAGCCAAGGACAGCGAATCCGAGTAGTCTAGTTTGTTGTTGTAAAGCCGTTTTAGAATCGGACCATATTTGGGATGATTGGTAAAGAAGAGAGTCGCAGCCCAGCTCCAGGAATAGCGAATTTCGTGGTTCTCGCGATCATTTCCAAAAGCCAATATCTCTGACATCGAAGGTGCAACGCCTCGATTGAGCGTCTCGTCGATAAGCCGCAACCGCCCCCAACCAGACACCTTTTCCCTGGACGATGGAATAACTCCAAGTTTTAGCACCCCATTTTGCAAGGCGTGTGTTCCGTTCATCTCGGCCATTCCCTCCATGAACCAAGGAGACCCGCCGCCACCATATAACTGCCACATGATCCAGTGCGTTGCCTCATGCAAAAACAAATGACGTCGATAATAGACAGTCGGCTGTTCACGCAAATAAATCTTATTTCCGAATTGGTAGCCCTCGTCAAACCCAGGCACTCCGTCTAACGTCCCAAGTTTGGACAGTCGATCGCGGTCGCCGATTAGCACTGCGGTAACATGCCAGCCAGCCATTTGCTTCGCATCGACTCCGAAATAAAGCTGCCACTGCTCCAAGCTTTGCTCAATCAAACCTGGCCAACTCTTGAGTTCTTCATCGAACGGAATGTCACTGACGAGAGTCAAACGTGGCGAGACTAACTCGTATAATCCAAAACGATTCTGTCCCAGTTTCAGACTTTGTACCGCCCCGCCTTCTGCATCTTGAATGGTCTCCTCGACTGCAATTGCTGCCTCGAGACAAAGGATTTGGCGCGAGAAAAACAATCCTTGGGCCAGCCAAAAAAAAGCGACGCATCCACGAATCGCAAGTGCCTTGAGCATGTTCCACAACTCCATTGAACCGTGTTTAATTTCGCCGACCGGCTAGCTGCTCTTGAATGGTAATGGCAAGATCGACCGCTTGGGCGGCAAGCATTCCATCCAACCGCGGCGCCGTTGTTCTCGATGTTACACTTTTCGCCATGTCTTCGATTTCCGCTACAAATGCATCTACATCATCGCTCACCGGTAACGTCGGTCGAATCACCTTACCGTCGCGAGTGACTATTTTGAGCGGCATTGTCTCGGGCGAATCACTAAAGGCCGCAAACTCGTGTTGCAATGTTGCGTGCTCGAGATGAAGCTCAAATCCATGCGTAAACGGTCGTCCCGGACCATCAATGACTCCAGAAGTACTAGCGATCGCAATCTCATTGTCCCCGTAGTCGTAGAGCACATGAACGAATTTGGCGACTTCACCTTGCATCCGCCCGACTGCGTGAACTCCTTTTGGCTTGCCGAATAACAATTGGATCCAATGCAAATCGTGGACATGCAAATCAACCAATGGTCCGCCGACCTTATCCTTTGCATAAAAATCCGGAATCCACGTCGGGTCGGAAATGATGCGTTTGAAATAACCGCCGATGGGAGCACCGTATGTCTTGTTGCTAACCAACTCGGTCGCAAACGCAAAGGCACCCATGTAAGGTAGCACATGGGCCACCAACACCAACCGATTCAATCGCTTGGCCGTTTCCATGATGCGAAAGCAATCCTCGGAATTGAGTGCGAGTGGCTTTTCGCACAATACGTCTTTGCCATGTTCCAGCGCCATCATGGCCGCCGACGTATGCAAATGCGGTGGCAAACAAATATCGATTACGTCAATGTTTGGGGAACGTACCATTTGCTCCAAGGATTCGAAGACTTCGATACCGTCCATCGATATCTGATCACCGGGCGGTCCAAAGTTTCCCTGAATTCCTCGCCAATTCCCATTACGTTTCTTGGCATCGCCGGAACAGAACGCCGCAAGTCTTGCATTTTCACTACGGCGATACGCGAGTTGATGTATCCATCCCATAAACCCAATGCCAACCAAACCAACACGTATCATCTTGTTCGTTCCTGTGCTCTCGCGGGTTCTTTGCGTTTACGAAGATGCATATCCTACCTCACCACTTCGATTTCATAAAGCTTTGGCCAGTTCTTGCCGGTCACATAAAGCTTCTTGGTATCCGGATCCTGTGCAATACCATTTAATACTTGGTCTCGGTCCTTGCGTTGACTCATTGGGTAAATAACGCTGAGATCGATCCAGCCAAGCACCTGACCACTTTCAGGTGAGACGCGAGCGATCCGATCCTCATACCAAATATTTGCCCAAATCTCCCCGTTGACATACTCAAGTTCATTGAGATTCTTGATGCGTTCCGTCCCATCCTTGACCGAAATTTTACGCAGCTCCTTGAATGTTTTCGAGTCGATGAAACGCAAGTCGGACGACCCATCGCTGAGGATCAGCTCGGTTCCGTTATCGGTGAGCCCCCAACCTTCGTAAGGATATCGGAAATACTCTTTGTACTGAAACGTCTTGAGATCGTAGACAAAACAAAAGTTGTTCTTCCAAGTTAGCTGATAGATCTTGCCATCTAAGACAGTGATTCCTTCGCCAAAGTATTTTTCATCGAGCGGAAGCGATTTTAATACCGAGCCGGTTTGGAAGTCCACTTCGCGCAGCGAGGAACTACCATAACGGCCAGTCCCTTCGTACATCTGCCCCTTTTCGATGACTAGACCTTGGGTGTAAGCGGCAGGGTCGTGAGGGTAGACGGCTACCACTTTTACCTTCCATACGGGCGACGTTGCTTTTCCAATCGGCACGCATCCCAAGACAGCGAATGTCAAACACATCGAACAAAGGAACACGGATCGCAACATCAAAACCAACTCCATTTATTTCGCACGTGAATCCGCTCCCACCATTGGAAATAGCACCGAGGCGAGAAACGCGTTGGTAGCTCTCGTTCGACCGATACTCTAATATCCCTCACGCTTGCTTCCAACGCTAGAGCGGCTGTCAAGCTTTTCCGTTTCAGCATCGTCACATGGCAATATCGCTAGGCCGTCCGCTCAGGGACTTGTCCCACTTCCACTCAGGGCTCGTCCCTCATCCGCTCAGGGCTTGTCCCTCATCCGTTCAGGGCTTGTCCCTGACGGATGCGTTTTGGCGAGCTACTGCAGGACTTACTAGCTCCCGTTCCCCTCGGCTTTGTCCGCCTCCGGCGGACAAAGCCTAGGGGAACGGTCGATTCGCGAGTGCCGGCCGTTAGTACGCCAAAACAAGGTCGGTAGGGGACAAGCCCCCGACCAACCTGAAACGCCAGTCGGACCAACCTGAAACGCCAGTCGGGCAAACGTGAAACGCCAGTCGGACAAAGGTGAAATGCCAGTCGGACAAACGTGAATGGCCAACCCCGACAAACGTGAAACGCCAGATCGCAGAACGGAACGAAACTCGCATCAACACATTTTCGTATACTGCCATTTGTCGCACAGCCCACCTTGCACTTCCCACGCCCACCTTGCACTTCCCACGCCCACCTTGCACTTTGGGCGTGCCTCACGTTGCTAGGTCGTCGCTAGGCCGTCTCAATTTTGGCAACAGCCTGCAATCCCAACTCCACAATGCTCGTTTCTCGCATTTTGTACTTTTGGATTTTGCCTGTGACGGTAACTGGAAAACTATCTACGAATTTCCAATAGTGCGGTACTTTGAAGTAAGCCAGATTTGACTTGCAAAACGCCTTCAACTCGTCTGGCGAAGCCGATTGTCCCTCGCGTAGTCGCACCCATGCCATCACTTCCTCTCCGAATTTGCGATCGGGTACTCCGATGATTTGAACGTCGAGAATGGCCGGATGTTGGAACAACAACTCTTCAATTTCTCGTGGATACACATTCTCACCCCCGCGAATAATCAAATCTCGCAATCGACCTGTTATCCGGTAATAACCATTCGGTTGCCGTACCGCCAAATCACCGGTATGCAACCATCCTTCGGAATCGATTGCTTCCCTGGTCTTGTCCGGTAGATTGAAATAGCCCAGCATCACATCGTGCCCCCGACTGCACAGTTCACCTGGTTGCTGGTCGCCAAGCTCTATCCCAGTTTCTGGATCAATCAACTTAACTTCAATTCCAGGAAGGGGACGTCCAACCGTTCCTACACGTAGCTCTAACGAATCGTCGGCGAGTGTTTGCGTGATCAAAGGTGAGGCTTCGGTCTGGCCATAACAGATCGTCATTTGAGAAGCTCCCATCTCGGATGTCACCCGTTTCATAAGCTCAATCGGGCACGGGCTGCCAGACATGATCCCGGTTCGCAACGACGAAAGGTTGCGTTGCGAATAATCAGCGTGCTCCATCATCGCAATGAACATGGTCGGAACACCATAAACAGCCGTGCACCGTTCCGTTTCAATGGCATGCAAGGTCGCGGCCGCTTGAAAATTTTCTGCCGGAAATACCATCGTCGACCCATGCACGATAGAACACAATGTTCCTAGCACGCAACCGAAGCAATGGTACAAAGGCACGGGCACGCAGATCCGGTCTAGCCCAGTGAATCGTTGCCCAATCCCTGCATAATACGCATTGAGCAAGATATTCCGATGCGAGAGCATAGCGCCCTTTGGCGAGCCAGTCGTTCCAGACGTGTACTGGATGTTGATCGGATCCGTGCAAAGCAAGTCATGTTCTGCTGCTTCCAATTGTTGCGTCGAAATCCTGTCTGCTTGAGCCAGGAAGTCTTGCCAGGAAATAGTCCCCGCTGGGGGCTCCCCTCGAAGCGTAATGATCCACTTCAGTTTTGGAAACTGCGGGCAGCCGAGCGATCCGGCTGCCCGCAGTGATAGATCCGGAATCGCTTCTCGCAACGACGCAAAGTAGTCCGTTGTCTTAAAATTGTCGATCAACGCCAACCCCCAAAGTTCGGCCTGGCGAACTGCATGCGCCAGTTCTTTGGCGCGATACGAGGGGTTGATGGTGACCAAGACCGCTCCAATCCGGGCCGTTGCAAATTGCAGTGCAACCCACTCGGGGACGTTGGTTGCCCAAACTCCAAAATGATCACCACGCCGCAGGCCCAATGCGAGAAGACTACGGGCCACCCGATCTACTTCCGCATCAAACGCTCTCCACGATCGTCGATAATCCTGACCACAAAAGACAACCGCATCCTGCAAAGGAAACTTCTTAGCTGTTTCTCGAAGTACTTGGCCAATCGTCAAGCCATCGACCCAAGGTTTGTGGTTCTTCGAATTGGCTGCCATTTTCACCGCCGTTGAGGAGAGGAGTGGAGAGGGTTGGAGACGAGTGGATCAACTGAACGCATAAAGTATGCCAGAATTGTAACCAACTCGCTCGCCACCCGCTGCAAGTTCCGTAATGCGCCCTAGCGTTTCAGGTTAGTCGGGCTGTCGTATCAGGTTGGTCGGGGGCTTTTCTCCGACAGACGCCATTTTGGTGTCCTACGAGTGCGGTTCAGCCAGTAAAATCGTACTGGCCGCTTAACCCTCAACCCTCACCCTTAAACTCCATGCCACTCCTCGCTCAATGCAAAACGCTCTTTCTGGGAACGAACAATCGCAAGAAAATCGTTGAGTTGGTTAACTTGTTGGAGCCACGTGGATTTGACATAAAAGTGCCCGCTGATTTTTCTGACGTATTTGACGTGGATGAGACGGGGACTACCTTTATGGAAAACGCGAGACTCAAGGCCACATCGCAGGCTAGGCACCGAGGTCTTTGGGCGGTGGGTGAGGATAGTGGGCTTTGCGTTCCTGAATTGGGTGGTCGTCCCGGGATTTATTCCGCCCGCTTTTCTGGGCCGGGAGCCAATGACCAAACCAATAACGCATTTCTATTGAAAGAAATGCAGTCGTTGCCAATGGAGAATCGTAGGGCCTACTATGTTTCGACGATTGCATTGTCGGACCCTGAGGGCGAAATTCATATTGAGGCGCAAGGGGAATGTTGGGGTCGAATCTTGACAGAACCGCGAGGCGATGGAGGCTTTGGGTACGACCCCCTGTTTGAAATTGAGGAGTACCACCAGACTTTCGCGGAACTGGGACTAGCTGTCAAACGCGAGATCAGTCATCGGGCACGAGCCTTAGGCGCTTTCCTGAAACGCCTTGATGAGTTGATCGCGGAATAATGGCACCAAGCAGCTACACAGATTGGTTTTTGTTAGCCATTGCTGCATTTGGCATTGGGATTACCAAGAGTGGGTTTTCAGGCGTGAGCATGGTTCACGTCTTTCTTTTTGCGTCCGTTTTTGGGGCCAAAGACTCGACAGGTATCGTATTGCCGATGCTGATTGCCGGTGACATCTTCGCGATGTCGGTTTATGGCAAACGCGCCAATTGGAGTTACATCCGCCGGATGATGCCGCCAACGTTGATCGGAGTGGTGATGGGATGGCTTCTGATGTTTCAGCTTCCGGAAGCCTATTACCGCCCGTTGATTGGCCTGATCATACTTTCGTTAACGGTGATGCAGATCATTCGACTTTGGAAAGAGAAGTGGTTGGCAAATGTCCCCCATGCAGCTTGGTTTGCTTGGAGCATGGGGATTCTTGTCGGGCTAACCACCATGTTGGCCAACGCAGCGGGCCCGGTTTTCGGATTGTATTTGCTTGCGATCGGATTACCCAAGTTGGAATTCGTTGGGACCGCTGCTTGGTTCTTCTTGCTTTTGAATATAGTCAAGATACCTTTTAGCTGGAGCCTCGGTCTCATTCGACTCGACACGCTCGCGCTCAATGCAATGTTGATTCCGCTCATTGCGGTCGGACTTTGGGTCGGGTCGTTGGTCATACGAAGAATCCCGCAACGACTATTTGACAGCCTCATTCTCATTTTGACGGGCGTGGCATCGATTCGAATGCTGTTTTGGTAAGGTCAGGGAGCCACGTTTCCCAAGCAAATCGCGACCGCTTTGATCGTCATTCGCTACGACTCGATTTGATAATCTGGTCCAGCACTCTATCTCGTCAAAACGAATTGCAACACGCCAGCCAGGCCGAAAAGTGAAAAGCCGGCGAAAGCAATCGCAAGCCATGACAGAAATCGCCCCGGATACAGAACGCCTGACTCATCCGCTAGTTGCAGGACTATTTCTTCCGCCTGTGGCAATGAGAGCCCCAATTCATCGCGGTACAAACATACTGCTTCAGCCCATTGGCCTTGTTGGATTAAATGTGTCGCAAGCGAATCGATATTGGACATGGTTTTTTGTCTGCCACACCGCTCAGTTAATTTGAGGCGATTGAGAGGATTAGGGCCTCTGGCGATGATGGAGGAAATGTGGAACAGAAAAGGAGACTTTTTTCCTGGCTTGAAAGCTTCGGCACGATAGTTTTGCTGACTTTAGCTAAACCTTCGTATTGAGCCAAGTTTTTTGGACTCCTATACTGCCGCGGACCCAATGAGCCGCCAGCGCAAGCAAGGCTAGCAAAATCCACTTTTTTTAACGCGGCAAACGGCCGCGGCTCTACTCGTGCAACCACAGTCACATTTAACCTACGGAGAGCGATTCGGTAGTGGAACATAGTCCCCCGACCGATTCAAACCCTACGATCCGGCTTCTAGCCTTTTGGCAGTCGCTGTGTCGAATGGCTATTCAACAAGTTGCTCACTCGATCGTGCGCTGGTGTTCGGCTGCGCTTTTTCTGATTGCAACCGCTGGTATGGCGATTGCTTTACCTCCGCTTCAAGCAGCCAGCGCTGCCGAGATTGGCGTCCCACTTTCCGATCCGAAGTTCGCCATCAATGCTTTTGCGCATCACGCGTCAAAGCAGCAGCAAGGAGTTTATGAAGTTTATACACTGACGGGTGGGTGTCGCATCTACCAAGGATCCTTTTCAGCCACCTGTGAGAAAGCGCACATCTGGGTCGATCGCTCACTGCCAGAGTCGCATTCCGAAGAGCATCCCAAAAAAGTTATCGTTCAAACGTTGGGTAATTGCGAAGTGCGTTGGTCTGACGAACAACGCATTCAAGATGAACAGTGGATGGGACGGCTATTCAGTAATTTTGAAGTAGGAATCCATGTCGATGGCTGGGACCAGCCCAATGGAAAAGCTCTGGATCACGACTGGTCGACACGCAGTCCCGTGACGAATGCGGTTGCGTGGACGGCAGCCGATGATGCGATGCATCTGCAATTAGCGGCACAGATTACAAATCTGACGCAGAACCGTACTGGCGAGAACTTGCCCCGGCCCGGGTTCCAATCGCCACCGAGAGGCGGAATCGAAATTCCAAATGGCTCACTCTCGCAGAGCATGCAAATCGGTAACCCACAGCTAGGGGCGACTGTTCTTGACGCTGGTTCGCCGGAATTGTTTGAATCGATTCAAGCCACTCCAAGGTCCATAGTTCCTGGGGAGAACGTGCAAGCGTTTCAGTTGCCAGGCCAAGTGGACAACGGCCCCATTCCAGTGCTTGGGCCGGTCGCGCTGTCGTCACCGATACAGTCTCCGAGCACTCAGCGAATAGGGGCGCGGACTTTTGCACTGAGTGGTCGCGGCTTGGACAAGCCTGAGCTGAGCGTCACCAACCGTGCGGACAGAGGGGATTCGGTGATCACACTTAAGAAAGGTATCCGACTCATGTTTGGAGGGGCGTCGGTTCAGACGAATTCAGGATCGATGGATTTGGGAACCGTTCTAATCGAAGCAGATAACGCTGTGATCTGGACTCCCAACGTTACACGACTTATGTCGGAGAAGATTGACGACCTTCCCGTGGAAGTCTATATCGAAGGGAATGTGGTTTTCCAGCAAGGTCAGCGCCGGATCTATGCCGACCGAATGTACTACAATGTTCAAGCAGAATATGGAATGATTCTTGGGGCTGAAATCCTCACCCCTGCACCGAAGTACGAGGGGATCCTACGACTCAAGGCGGATGTGATCCAACAGCGATCTCGCCAAAACTTTTTGGCCTACTCCGCAGCTCTGACTAGTAGCCGACTGGGTGTACCTCGATACTGGTTGCAATCGGATCGAATTGAATTGAGTGATCGCAGCAATGAGACGAGTAATTCTCTTTTCGGATTGCCATTCGCCGGTAGGACCGCAGATCAGACGGGTATGCAAGCGAAAGCCAGAAACAACTTCGTCTACCTGGAGGGCATTCCCGTACTCTATTGGCCGATCCTCAACACCAACGTCGATACTTCCAGCTTCTACGTGAACGGTCTGAAGTACAAGAACGATACCATCTTTGGTAATCAAGTCATGGTCGACTTTGATGCCTACCAAATTCTCGGCTTACAGGGAATTGACGGAACAAGATGGAGTTTTTCGACCGACTATTTGAGCAAGCGTGGTTTCGCCTTGGGCACGAATTTCACTTACAATGTACCCGACTTAGCGTTGGGGCCGGCCAATGGCTTTCTGGATGCGTGGGGCATACAAGACAGAGGTCGCGATTTCATTGGAGGCGATCGATCGAACCTGTTGCCGGAGAAAACCACTCGTGGTCGGCTTCTGTTCAAACACAAGCAATACTTATCGACCGACACCGAGTTATGGGCCGAAGCTGGATTAGTAAGTGATCGCAACTTCCTCGAACAGTACTTTGAGCAAGAGTGGGACACGCAAAAGGACTACTCGACGGCCTTGCGACTGCGACAATACTACGATCAACAAATGTTTGATCTGTGGGGACAAACTCGCCTCAATAAGTTCTTTACCGAAACGGAATGGCTGCCGCGGCTAGATCACTATTGGCTTGGGCAATCAATTGGTGATGTCGTTACTTATTATTCGCACTCCGATGTTGGATACGCGAGACAAAAGGTCGCGAGCACACCGACCAACGCTACCGAAGCAGCCAAATTCCAGCTTCAACCTTGGGAGGTGGCCGCCTCAGGGCTTCATGCGGTCACGCGTCATGAATTGAATTTGCCTATCGATACGGGTTACTCCAAATTGGTTCCGTTTCTTTCGGGGGAAGCTGGCAATTGGGGGCAAGATGTCGCTGGGAACGATATCACACGACTGACGGGCCAAGCGGGATTAAAATCCTCACTGCCGATTTGGCGAACTTTTCCAGACGTTCAAAGTAGCGTGTTAAACCTGAACGGAATGGCACACAAACTCTCCTTCGAGAGTGAGTTTCTGTATGCGGACACGACTCGCGACTTAGAACAATTCCCGCTTTACAACCCAATCGACGATAACTCGCAAGAGCACTTTCGACGCAGGCTTGTCTTCAATACATTCGGAGGTGTTTTGCCGGATCAGTTTGACGCCACGAAATATGCAGCACGTCAGTCTATGCAACGCTATGTATCGGCTGGGAGTTCGGAGGTGGTCACGAATCAATTGCAATCGCGATTGGGGTTGCATCAACGCCTCCAAACCAAACGCGGAGTTGCTGGCCGAGAACGGATTGCCGATGTCGTGGAGTTTGATATCGATGCCATCTATTTTGGAAAGCCGGATCGAGATAACTTCGGCGAAAGCGTCGGTGGGATCAACTACGATTTTCGATATCACATCGGGGACCGCGTCACTCTCATTAGTGACGGTTACTATGATTTGTTCAAGTCTGGGCTCAAGGCAACTACTCTCGGTGGCGTTATCTCCCGCCCTGGGCGTGGCGATGTTTACTTAGGGGTGACTAGTCTCGAAGGCCCAATCAGTTCCTTGTTGCTAACGACATCCTTTAACTATCGTTTGAACGAAAAGTGGGTTGCCGTGGGTGGAACATCGGTGGATCTTGGCAAGACTGGCAACATCGGCCAATCGCTTGGCTTGACTCGCATCGGAGAATCGTTCCTGATTCGAGTTGGCGGAACCGTCGATAGCGGTCGCAACAATGTCACCTTCAATTTCAATCTGGAACCTCGTTTCTTCCAACGACAGGGTTTGGGGGTCGTTGCAGGTCAGGTCATACCGCCGGCGGGGCTCTACGGGTTGGAGTGATGGAGCAATTCCTTCACGATGAATCGAAATGCGAAATTGCGTTAAGTTCTTTCCTGCGATAGAGGTTAAAGTAAATTGTGAGAGTTGGTAAGATTTGGGAATGGAGGATACGCAAATGGAAAAAGAAGGCACGGTACTCTTGGGAGTTGACCGGCTTGGCAAAGTGCAGAAATTGCCTCAGGATGCACGTGCCATGCAAGGAGTATGGGTGTTCCTCTTGACTCTGAGTGTCTTTTTTTTCTCGAGTATCTTGCTTTTCGTACTTTATGTGGCGCTGCGGCTTTCTCCGGAATCAGGGCTGCGTCCCCAGTCATTCTATTTGCCACGAAGTTTCTTGCCTTCTACTATGCTGTTGATCGGCGTGTCCGGAGCCCTGGAATGGGCATTGCGGGCTGCCAGGCGAGATCGGTCCAACGACGTCCGAATTGCATCCAGCGCTGCACTCATCATGGGGGTGTTGTTCATGCTTGTCCAGTCGGATGGAATGGTTCGACTCGTCATTGCGGCTACGAATGTCGCCTCGTCACGCAACAGCACTTATGCCTTGACGTTTGTACTGGCATTCCTTCATGCACTGCATGTGGTCGGAGGTATCGTAGGTCTCGCAATCACAGTATGGAATGCAAACAAAGAGCGTTACGATCACGAGCGGCACTTTGGCTTACGATTTTGCACTGTCTACTGGCATTTTTTGGACGTTGTTTGGGTTTTACTAATGGCATGCTTTATTATTACCAGCATCCTAGTCAATAGCCCAACTCTACCAACGTAGAATTGCGTAGTAGATCAAACGGCGGTGTTTCCTCCATTTTTCAGCAGAAGAAAGCAAAAGAAAACAGAGGAAACAGAGGAAACGGAGGAAACGGAGGTAGGAGATCGCTGTTCTCTGTTATCTCCTGTTTCATTTCGCTTCGGCGTTGGAATAGATGAGGATTGCTCATTGATTCACCATGTCATCCAATTGGCGGGCCGCGGTATGGGTCAAGAATCTTCGGGAGATATAATCCCCGAGCTCATGCAATTGCAAAGAAAACTCTTGCAATCGACTCCTCAAAATAGCTCGCTCTGGCTTGCCCGTTTCGTCCTGGACGATATCCTCACCCAATGCGTCGGCATCAAAAAGTCGTAGATTGCCCCGGCACTCGGTGATCTTTTTTCGATAACGAGCGACTTCCGCTTTGTCGGCTGCTGGTAAAGCGTCCAAGTGATGAAGTATTTGGACGAATTGAAACGCCAATCCACGTGGATTCGATGGATCGACCACCAGCAAGTCCAGTACAGGTCCAATTTCATAACTCATCAAATAGCGGTATCGGTACGTCATCGAACTATCGCAAATATCCAGCAAGGCTTCGAGCAATTGCCGCGAGCTTTTCACGTAGGGTACCAATAGAAGCTCAATCAAGCGAAGTAAGTTTTGAGCTCGGTCGATCCGACGCCCGAGATCCAAGAAATGCCAGCCAGGGCCGCGCGTCATACTCTCCGAAGCAAGACCTGCAAACGCGGACAAGTGACTGATCATTTGATTGAGTGTCGACAACGCTTCGCCCATTCGCTCGCGTTGCCCTGGCCAAGGTACGAGCGACGCATAGTCTAGACGGCTCAGTATTTGCCAAGAGTCCAGACTTAGCCGATCCCGAATAGTCTCCGCATTGCGAATAATCCTGTTGGCTGCATTGGCTAGACCATCGGATTGTTTTTGTTCGAAAACAAAATGAAGAACGGTCTGTCTCATTTCATGAAGAGCTAGGGTTTCGTCTCGCGGTGGCTCGCTAGGCATCTTCGAACTCTCGCATAGCGCTTTCACAACTTGCCACTGTGACGGGAGTGAGTCCGAGGAAACTTCGGAGGTAAGTTGTGAACTGCAATACCTTGCATGCTTGGCCATAAACTCCATGCGTTCGGCAAAGCGCCCGAGCCAGAACATATGCTCCGCGACCCGGCTTGGAAGCTCCATGGCAGTGCGGCGAAGTTCGACGTTCTGTTTGCCAGAAGACAGCAGCGTCAACGGCTTGACTGGACCATTATTTAGGACCCACACGTCCTTGCTCATCGAGCCGCAAGCTAGGCTTTCGTCTAGCTTCTCAGGGGAGTCTGCCACACGCGCAACACCACCAGGCATGACTTCAATCTTGTTCTTCGTCGCGCATCCGAACAATCGAATCACCGACGGCCAAGCGACAACATGGTTGTTCACCCAGGTCGGCGTCCGTCCGAACTCAGGTAATGCGGTAGCGACGTATCGCCATGGAGTCTTGCGAATGTCCGCGGCGATTGCCTCTCGCTGATAGGAGCTAAGGTGCGCACCGATGGTTTGCGTAGCAGAATGCCTAACGAAGGAATCACGCAAAAAAAGACTTTCGATGTTGTCAATGACGTATTCCATGGACGCCGAATCACCACACCACCACATAGGCATATTGGGCAATAGCAGGTCTTCATTCAGGAGTGCCTTGCACAACCTTGGTAAAATTGCGGTCACCGCCGGACTCTCGGTCCAACCTGTTCCGAGCCCATTTGCAAGCAGCACATTGTTTTCTCTTTCGGCTTGGGCCAGGCCAGGGATACCTTCGCTGCATGAGGGATCAATTTCCAGCGGATCGCACATTGAATCGGGTAGGCGCCTCAGGATGCTGTCGATGCGCACAAGTCCACCTAAGGTTTTGAGGTAAACCGCACCACCACGCACGGTTAGATCCGTCGTCTGCGTCAGCGTGTACCCCAGATATCGCGCAAGATACGCGTCTTCGAAGTAGGTTTGGCTTTGAACGCCAGGCGAGAGCAAGGTTGAGCGAGCATTCTTCTCTCGGATCGGTGCAGCATCTTGCAATGACTGCCGCAGTGTTGCGAAGAAGCCTGCCAATCGTTGAACTTGCATTTTCTGAAAGTCATCCGACAAAACTCTGGACATGGCGATGCGATTCTCTACCGCGTGCCCACAGCCGCTTGGTCCCTGCGTTCGATCCGCCAAGACTTGCCACCGTCCTTGGCTGTTACGTGAAATCTGTGCTGCATAAAGGTAGAGCTTGCGACGAACGGTTGTACTGGGAGGTCGTCGTGCGGGTCGAAGGTAGGCCGGACAACCGTAAATAAGTTGGCTGGGCAGCACTCCGGTGGCCAGAAGGCGTTGATCTCCATAAACGTCTTGTAGAAGCAGATCGAGAACCTGCATGCGTTGTTGCATTCCTGCGCTCAGGTTGTTCCATTCCGCAGATTCAATGACGAAAGGAATGGGATCCAAATCCCAGGCGTGCGCTGCCCCCGATTTCAAATGCTGACCAGTAGACGCAGGCGGATTATCCTTGAGCGATTGTTTCGCCAATCGCCAGCGGACGTAAACTTCTGGACCCGTCAGACGGGGTTCAAGGCCGATCAATCGTCGATAACCAGTCCGGACGTCTCCATGATCCGTAGTCAACTCATCAAACGGACCGTCGAAGGTGCGATAAGCGGACAGGAGTTCTGTGACTGCGTCCGCATCCTTACTATTTGATTCTGGCATCCATGTTCCAATCCAATTTTGTCCTGAGCTTGTCTACTAAGTTCACGGTTTTACACTCCAAATTGGAACTGAGTCAAGGATGACGCTGCCCAACTATACCAAATTTGCTTTTCTGGGTAACGCTTGTATTTTTCTGGATGTCGCAATCCTAACGCCTCCGTAGGTATTTCTGGACATCCGGAAACGAAGAGCCAACTTTAGAACAACCTCAAAGAATTCAACAATAGAGTGTGACCTTATTGAGCGGATTGCTGATAACCGATCTGTGAGGCAAGGCCCTCACATCGGGTCGCTTCAAACCCGTTGTTTTTATGTGTCACCGCCAATCCTCCGCTCCAACGATTTGATTGACGACTCCATCGACGCATTTTTGCAACAGCCCGATTCCCCCACCAATCCATGCAAAAGTATTTCTCGGAGAACGTTCTATGCGCACTCTCGTGGCGAGCGCTATTGTGATAGCGGCCTGGGTGTCGACTGCGTCGGCAACCCAATTTTCTGGTCTTTTCAAAACTACCAATCATGATTTCGGGACAGTAGCCCGCGCGGCAAAGACCGAATATCGATTCACCTTTGATAACCCCTACAATCAAACCATTCAAGTTCGAAGCGTTAGGACCTCGTGCGGCTGCACCACCCCGATTGTTGAAACCGAAATTGTACCGCCTGGAGGACGCGGGAGTATTCTCGCAAAGTTCAATACCGGCACGCACACCGGCTCGCGAGCCGCTACCCTCACCGTCACGATTGACAAGCCGTCGTTTACCGAGATTCAGCTCCACGTCAAAGGTTACATTCGCTCCGATGTCGTATTTCAACCCGGCGAGGCTTCGTTTGGAAGTATCATGCAGGGAACTTCCAAAACGATCGATGTCGGCGTCGATTACGCGGGCAAACCAGCTTGGCAAATCAACCAAGTTACGGCTGGTGATTCGTTCATTACCGTCGTTCCCACCGAAGTCTCGCGACAAAATGGTCGCATTCGCTATTCCCTATCCGTTTCCATTTCCGCGGATGCGCCTGTCGGACCGTTAGAAAGCGAACTGGTGGTTCACACCAACGACCGCAATTTGACCACCGTACCTCTTCGCTTGGTCGCAAACATCGCACCGGAAATCGCGGTCTCTCCTCAAACGTTGTCGCTGGGTGATATTGTTCAGGGCGAACCGATCAAGCAACTCATTGTCCTCAAGGGACACCAACCCTTCTTGATCAAATCTGTGGAAAGCGAAGAATTTGATATTGAGGCAAAACTCGGTGATGAAAGCAAGTTGCTGCATGCGTTGCCGATGGTCATCAAACCAAGAGCAATGGAATTTGGGAAAGAAATCAAAGGCAAGATCACGTTTTCTACCGATTTAGCTGAGAAGCCTGTTATCGATGTAGGGACTGTTTTCAGGCTCAAGACTACGATCGAGAAGTAGGCCAACAACTCGCCTAATTGCATAAGGAAGACAAAATAAGGTTGAGGGGAGACAAGCTCCCGCTCAACCTGAGGAATTGTTGGTGGAAGTCCGTCAGGGTGTTGCGTTTGTTCCCCGTTAGCCATGGCATCGCCCGACTTTTTAGGAAACTTGGCCCCCTCCTGTTTGACCAATTGGCCTAATCAGTCTACTCTCATGCCGTTTGCTCTTCTTCCAACCGAAACGCCAGTTCGATGAAACTGTTCTACGATGTCCGAGACGACGCAGTCCATCAACGACTTGGAAGTCGCATTCTATATTGGCTAGACGATTTGGGCGGAATACCTATCGGCGAGTCCGAATCCGACGATGTGGGATTTGTGTTTTCTGTTGCCGGGTCGATTTCCGATTATGAGGAATTGGTTGCGAACCGACCCAATATTCGAGACCGAGCGAATCAACGACTTCCGCTCGCCAGCCTAGAGTCTGTATTGGATCATTTGATTTCTTCTTCGGTGGAAGTCCCAATGTCCAGAACTTGGCGATTGGCTTGGAATGAGGAGCTTCCCGAGGACATCACTTATCCGTTGTTTGTTAGGGCATCGAGTGGTTCGCTGAAGTTAGGCGGGAGCATATCGCGGGTTCGGAATGCCAATGAGCTTCTATTGGAGGCAGCGGAACTGCGTCGGCTGCTCGGCTGGAGTGCGCTGATCATTGCTCGCGAGTGGAAAGAATGTGTTCCAGCTGGCACTAGCACTTATGGTACATTGCCGCAAGAAATAAGGGTCTGGATCGTTGATGGAAAGCCATTTGCATGGTCCTTCTTGCATCTCAAAGCGATATCGAAGCCGACGGGGTTTCCGCCGTCGACATCCGATCTACGTGAGCTGGCAGAACTTGCAGAACGCGTGTCGATCGCCTTTGATTCGCGATGCATGGTTGTGGACTTTGCCCGCGAGTTAGACCGTGGTTGGACGTTTGTGGATGCAGGTTCAGGAAGTTCTGCGGGGGAGGATCACGAAGGTGTGTTCAAGGCCGTCGCGTCCAAACTTCAAGGCAAGAAATTTCCGTTCCACACCGATTCCGTTGGCGGCGTTTTCTAATTTACTTAGAACGCAGTTGCCCCGAATCGTTTTCCGCCAAGAAGCACTGGTAGGTTGATACCAAGCCATCTGCCAATTCAATCTTCGGTTCCCAACCAGTCGATCGGATCAGCGAAGTGTCGGTCAGTTTTCTTGGCGTCCCATCCGGTTTTGAGGGATCCGTTCGGATTTCACCGGCAAAGCCGATGGTTTTGGCCACCAAACGAGCCACATCTAGAATACTCACGTCAACACTTGTTCCTACATTGACCCAATCCGGCGGATTTTCAAGCTGACAAAGATGGAGGATGGCGTCGGCCAAATCATCTACGTGCAAGAATTCTCGCAACGGAGTGCCCGTTCCCCATATCATGACCGCTGCATCGCCTCGAACTTTCGCATCGTGAATCCGCCGGATTAAGCCGGGGATCACATGGCTGTGATCGGGATGATAATTGTCGCCGGGACCATAAAGATTCGTTGGCATAGCGGAGTGATAGAGAACTCCATATTGCTGACGAAAGTACTGACAGAGTTTTAATCCGGCGATTTTTGCGAGCGCGTAAGCTTCGTTGGTTTGCTCGAGCGGGCTGGCTAGCAACTCATCCTCCCGGATCGGTTGCTTGGCGAGCCGCGGATAGATGCAGGTACTACCCAAAAACAAAAAACGCTTCACTCCATTTCGATAACTGGCATGGACCGTTGCCAATTCTTGACGCAAGTTGTCCGTGAGGAACTCAACCGGAAACGTCTTATTCGCGTGGATTCCTCCTACTTTTGCGGATGCAAAGATGACGGTTGCTGGTCGATTTTTGGCAAAGAACTCATTGACCTGTGACTCTTCGCATAGATCCAATTGGCTTCGTGTACGCGTTAATACCTCAATACCGGGCATGTTCGCGAGTCGACGACAAACCGCAGATCCGACCATTCCGCCGTGACCCGCAACGAACACTGGAGACTCAATCATGAAAAACCGAAAAGGGTGAACGGGAAATGGACGGAAGCTACGTCAAATTCAACTAGGAAAATTCATTTCGAAGTTGCAATTGCATTCAAATCATAGTCTAGGACCTGTGGAAACAAACCTGAATTGCTGCTCAGATTGCCTCGAGTTGGCAATCGTCTAGCGCAACACTTGCTCCTCGCCCCATGTAACGGACAGAAATCAAGAGTCGAACCTCGTTTTCTCGTCGAATGATAGTGCCTTCGAAACCCTTGAAAACCCCTGTTTTGACGCGAACTTTTTGGCCTGGTTGCAGACGAAGTTCCGGAGAAAGGGGCGCTTCGGTCAAGATAAGACTGCGGATTTGCCGCAAATCGGTAACCAGTTCAACCGAATCCGCGACGGGCATCCAACGGCTGACGCTGCCCGTGGATACGGCTTTGTACCGTGCCATTTCATCCCCCATGATGAAGACATAGTTGGGGAAAAGCGGTTCGACGCTGGTGCGTATTCTACCCTGAGGTGATCGATATCGGCGTGAAATCGTTGGGCCATAAAATGGAACTTCGATTTCGAGGAGCTGCCGCATCAGTTTCTTTTCAAACCGGGCCAAAGTGTATAGCGCCCACCAAGTTCCTTCGTGAGCCAGCACGGGTAAGATGCTCGTTGTCGAATCGGCTTCCGGTTCAACTGATTCCGGTGTCTCGGTGGATTCCGATTCCGGAGTGTCCATAGATTCCGATTCCGGATCGTCTAGTAAATTGAGAGGCCAAATGTCCTGTTCCGGTTTCAGCAGAGGCATGAGTGACTTTTGGAATCGGTTGGATTGACAGGGGGAAATCGAGAGCCAGCATTGAGACGCACAATCAATTTTTCGTTCGATCGCAGAAAAATCTATCCCTTTTCCCACTGAAAAGTCCGTAAAATCCCAATTCCACCGACGCTGTCTGTCTATTCGTAATGAAAAACAAGCAAGGAGTGCTTTGTCTGAACTCGATTGACCTAAATGCTAGGAATCTATACCCTCCCCGGCGACCAATTATAGAAAATGCGTAGAATGCATTGATTAGCGGGCTCAAGCCCGTCCCCTCCGCCAGGGGATAACCGCTTTTTGTATTCCAATCCCGAGCCGGGGGATTGGAAAAGATTCTAAGAATCCACTTTCGAACGAATTTAATAATGGATCTGCTTGAGAAAATCTGGGAAGGAACCACCAACACAATCAACGGTGTGTTAGGGGGGATTGATCGTGGACTGACTACCTTTTTTGGGTCCGCCAATTCGCGGCAAATCAAAAAGTACACTCAGTACGCGCAACAGGTCGGACTGTTGGAGCCCCGTATGATCGCCATGAGCGATGGCGAGCTTCGTGGACAAACGGAAAAATTTAAGAAGCGACTCAATGAGGGGGAAACGATCGAGGATGTACTGGTCGAGTCCTTTGCGACATGCCGCGAGGCCGGTCGCCGATTCATGAGGATGCGTCATTATGACGTCCAGCTCATCGGAGGCATGGTCCTCAACGGCGGCAATATCGCTGAAATGATAACGGGTGAAGGCAAGACGCTCGTCGCTACCTTGCCCGCTTACCTGAACGCGCTTGAGGGCCGGGGCGTTCACGTTGTCACGGTGAACGATTATCTAGCCCGTCGAGACATGGAGTGGATGGCTCCGCTGTACATGGGGTTGGGGCTGACCGTCGGCAACATCCAAAGCGGAATGGACAACGACGAACGCCAGAAATCCTATGCTTGCGATATCACCTACGCGACCAACAACGAACTTGGGTTCGATTACCTTCGCGACAACATGCGAATGGCCAGCCGAGGCGATCACAAGTTCCCCCCGCACATGCAACAGGTTCAAGGTCCGTTGCATTACGCCGTGATCGACGAAGTCGATAATATTCTCATCGACGAGGCCCGGACCCCATTGATCATATCCGGCTCGGCAGCCCGTGACTTAGGAAAGTATACCGAGGCCGATCGTGTCGCTCGCGCCCTCAAAAAGGAAGAGCACTTCGTTGTTAACGAAAAAGACCATACCGTCAATTTGACCGACGCTGGGATCCGAGACGCAGAAAAACTCGCGGGAGTCGAGAGTTTCTACACCGTTGGCAACATGGAATGGCCTCACCTGCTGGACAACGCTCTCAAAGCCCACCATCTCTACAAACGAGACGTCAATTACGTGGTGAAGGAAGGGGCCATCATCATCGTCGATGAGTTTACCGGTCGATTGATGGATGGCCGACAATGGAGTGATGGGCTGCATCAATCCGTTGAAGCCAAAGAAGGGGTCCGTATCAAGGAAGAAACGCAGACGCTTGCAACCATTACGCTTCAAAATTTCTTCAAGCTTTACAAGAAGATCTCGGGAATGACCGGAACGGCCATGACCGAAGCCAGCGAATTCAGCAAGATCTACAACCTTGGCGTTACCGCCATCCCACCGAATCGCGGACTTCAACGCATCGAGTTCCCGGACTCGATTTACTTGACGGAAAAAGAGAAGTTTGCTGCCGTTGCCGACGAAATCGAACGGGTCCACAAATACGACACCCTCCATTTCAAAGATCAAAAGAAGGGCTTTTTGATCGGTACGATCCAGTCCGAGGACGATTCCAAGATCAAAATCAAGAAATCCGACTCGAAGGAAATCGAGGAATTCGCAGTCGCGGATATCGAGAAAATTGAACGTGCGGCCCGCCCGATGCTGGTCGGTACGGTCTCCATCGAGAAGAGCGAACGGCTTTCGAAACTGCTTGAACAACGCGGTGTCCACCACGAGGTTCTCAATGCCAAGCAACATAAGCGCGAAGCCGAGATCATTGCTCAGGCTGGCCGCACCAAGTCGGTCACCATCGCGACCAACATGGCGGGTCGTGGTACGGACATTATCCTAGGTGGAAATCCTGAAACGATGGCTTGGGCACAATTGCAGGACAAGTACCCAACCCGTCTTGAGGTCCCAAAAGAAGAATGGGATACGCTCGTTCACGAAATCGAACAACGCGAAAAGATGAAGGAAGAAGGCGAACGCGTTCGCGATCTCGGTGGACTTTATGTGATCGCTACCGAACGGCACGAGTCGCGACGCATCGACTTGCAATTGCGTGGCCGCTGCGGACGGCAAGGGGATCCGGGCTCTAGCCGGTTTTACCTTTCCCTCGAAGACGACTTGATGCGAATCTTTGCGGGCGAATGGGTTCGCGAATGGATGAAGCGAATGGGAATGGGTGAGGGGGATGCCATCGAAAGCCCCTACGTTTCCAAACGGATCTCCGGAGCTCAGAAAAAAGTCGAAGAAAGAAACTTTGAAGCCCGCAAGAGCCTGCTCGAATACGACGAAGTCATGGACTACCAACGTAAGAAAGTCTATGGCTATCGCCAACAGATTCTCGATGGTACCAGTTGTCGTGATCTGGTCATGTTTCAGCTGCGGCAGCAAATTGAAAATAACGTAAAGCAGTTTTGCGATCCCATGTATGGCCCGGAATCCTATGCAAAGTGGGGCGGTGCAAGACTTGGCGTTCAGCTCGAACCAAAAGACTTCCGAGGTGTGGAGCCCGCGACCGCGGTCGCATATGCCAAAGACAAAGCGGACCGAACTGCGGAAACTCAAATCCTCGACGCTATCGACGAGAATATGCCCGCCGAAGAGGAACAGTCCGAATGGAATTGGGAAGCTATGGCAAAATGGGTCAACACCCGATTCGCCACCAACTACACCGTTGGCATGCTGAAGAAAATCGATCGCGATCGAATGGATGAGGAATTGATCACCCAATCGCAAAAGTACATCGCGCAAATCGATTTGTCCGAAGGGGACGCGTTCTTGCGTGAAGAGTTTGGTCTGAAGATGCTGGTCGGATGGATGAAGAACAAGTTCGGCATCGAGCTGGAGGTGGATGACGTTCGAAGTCCAGAAACAGAGCAACTGGCCGAAAAGCTGCTGTCCAAGGCGGAGGTTAGTTATATCGAACGGGAAAGCCAATTCCCAATCATGGTGGCTTTCAATCGTTTCCAAGAACAGACGGGGCCGAAGAGTTACACCATCGATGGAGCGGCACTTGCCGAATGGGCCGGAACCCGCTTTGAGGATCCAACGGTCATGGAACAACTGCAAGCCTCCTCGGATAAATCCGCCGAGACCCTGGTTGCCATCAGTCGTCGGTCGGTTGAGAAAGCGATTCAACTGAGAGCGGACGCGGCCGAAAGAGCCGAAACCATTTTCGGCAAGAGCAACAAATCGCTCAAAGAGACGGTAGGCAATTCCGCCGAAGCGATCGAAGAAGTGGCTCAGTGGATGCGAAAGACCCTCGGCTGGTCCGGCGAAGCCCAAGAACTAAAAAAACTGAACAAGTCAGAGCTCACGAACAAGTTCATGCAATCGATTGACGATCGCTACTTTCCGGAGATTCGTCGCATGGAGCGAACGGTTCTGTTGACGCAGCTTGATTCGGCTTGGAAGGATCACTTGCTCGCCATGGACCATGTGCGAAGCAGTGTGAATTTCCGAAGCATGGGGCAAATGGATCCCAAGGTCGAATACAAACGCGAAGGTATGAAGCTGTTCGAGGAAATGTGGCTCTCGATCGGCGAACGCATGACCGATGTCATTTTCCGAATGGAAGCGATCGATAGCGATATCGTGTCGGATTCCTGGGTGGAAAGCAAAGTAGTCGCTCGTCACGATTCCTACGACGTAACGAGCGAACTGTTGGCCGAAAAGCAAGCCGACCTCGCGGCTGCCGATAGTGCCGGCAGTGAGCGCCCGCGGGTTGAGGCCATTCGCAACCGAGGCGAACGCCTCGGTCGAAATGACCCTTGCAGTTGCGGTTCGGGCAAGAAGTACAAGAACTGTTGCATGCGGAAGCAAGTGTAGCTCGGCACGGACTGCCGACGCATTGTCGCCTTTTGCTCCGCAAAAGTAGCGTTAACAACGCAC